>DAOULP010000053.1:0-4684 GCA_034420175.1 Dehalococcoidia bacterium
TGGGCAGCTTCGGGGTGGATGCCCAGGTCGTTCAGATCAACGAGGGTCCGACGGTCACCCAGTTCGGCATCGAGCCCGGCTGGGAGGTGAAGACGCGCACCGTGCCCGAGCGCGACAGCGGCGGCCGGCCGGTCTTGGACCGCGACGGCAAGCCGAAAACGAAGACGGAGGAGGTGTCGCGCACGCGGGTCCGGGTTAGCCAGATCACTTCCCTGTCCAATGACTTGGCGCTGGCCCTAGCTACGCCCTCTCTCCGCATTGAAGCGCCCGTGCCCGGCCAGCCGGTTGTGGGCATCGAGGTGCCAAACAACCTGGCGGCCCTTGTCACCCTTCGCAGCGTCATCGAAAGCTCCCCCTTCCAGCGGCTATCGGCCCGCTCCAAGCTGACGCTGGCCCTGGGCAAGAGCGTCGCGGGGGACCCCGTCGTGGCCGACCTGGCCAAGATGCCGCACCTCCTCATCGCCGGAGCGACGGGCAGCGGCAAGAGCGTCTGCATCAACTCCATCATCGCCTGCATTCTCATGCACGCGCCGCCCGCCCGAGTGCGCTTCGTGATGATCGACCCCAAGCGCGTCGAGCTGGCCGCCTTCGCCCGCATACCACATCTGGCCTTCTCCTCGATTGTGGTCGACCTGGACAAGGTGGTGGGAACGCTCCAGGCCGTGATCCACGAGATGGAGTCCCGCTACCGCCGCTTCGCCTCCCTGGCCGTCCGCAATATCGATGCCTTCAACCGTCACCCGCGGGCCCCCTTCCGCATGCCGCAGTGGGTAATCATCATCGACGAGCTGGCCGACCTGATGATGGCCGCTCCCTACGAGGTAGAGCGCCAGATCTGCCGTCTCGCCCAGTTGGCCCGGGCCACAGGCATCCACCTGGTCATTGCCACACAGCGTCCCTCCGTGGACGTGGTGACGGGCCTCATCAAGGCCAACTTCCCGACGCGCATCGCGTTCGCCGTCTCCTCGCAGGTGGACTCGCGTACCATCCTGGATGGCGCCGGCGCCGAGAAGCTCCTCGGCCGCGGCGACATGCTCTACATGCCGACCGACGCCGCCAAGCCCAAGCGCCTTCAGGGCGTCTTCGTCTCCGATCAGGAGATCGACCGGCTGGTCAGCTTCTGGACTCAGGAGCGCTTCCTGGAGATGGAGCGCCCGATGTACGACCACCTCATCGACGAGGCGAAGTCGGCGGTGGAGGAACTGACGGGCGACGAAGACCCCCTCCTGAACCGGGCTAGGGAGCTGGCCGCCGAGCACGGCCGGATCTCCACATCGATGTTGCAGCGCCGGCTGCGCATCGGCTACCCGCGGGCCGCCCGGCTCATGGACATGCTCGAGGACGAGAACGTCGTCGGACCGGCGGAGGGAGCCGGCTCCCGCGAGGTGCTCCTGGGCGACGAGGAAGACGTCTAGCGGAGGCCTTCAGGCCTCACAGACCTCTCCAACCCATCCGCCAGCCGTGGCCGCGCCACGTGATCAAGAAGGCCCCCGCGTGGGAGGCCTGTTCTACCGTCACTGCCGTCTATTGCGGGGGCTAGGCGGCCACGCGGTATAGAAGCACCGGGAGCCGTGATTCTCTGACGACGGCATCGGCCACGCTCCCGAAGACGAGTCTGCCCAGATTGCGGCGCGAGCGCGTCGCCATCGTGATGATGTCGCAGCCGAACTCGTCGGCGGCCCTCAAGATCTCGCCCACGGGTTCACCCACCCGCACCGTTGCCAAAGTCGGTATCCCGTGATCCTCGAATCGAGGCACGACGCTCGCTAGGTGCTCCTCAGCAGCGCATACCTCGGCCTTCAGGAGCTTTTCGGCTCCTCCGTCAGGAACGGCGATACCACTCTCCCCATTCCGAGCATCCACCACCAGGAGGATCCTCACTTTGCAGTCGAAGCCCAGAGCTATCTGAAGGGCGAGTGGTACGACTGACGCCGACCGCCGCGTACCGTCCAGGGGAACCAGCAACCGCTTGAACACGAGCCCGCTCCTCTCGCAGTCGGGAGTTCTATGTGACTATCGGCCGGTCTCGGTCCGCTCTGAAGAGGCGCCACTCCTCTCCGCCACTGGCGACCAACCCGATGTCAGGCCGTGCTCGACTCGTTGGCTTGCTCTTCCTTCTCGGCCAGCACGATCATGCGTCGGGTGTCCAGCGAGTAGTCTCGCCCGTCGAAGGCGCCCCAGACCTGGCGAAAGCGCAGTCCGGCCCGCTCCAGCATCCCGACCAGCTCCCGCAGGGTGTACACGCGCAAGTCGACCTGGCCCTGGCGGCGCGATCCGTCCGGCGCGAAGGCTATCCACTCGCTCCGATTTCGGCCGCCGACCAGGTCCAGCCTGCTCTCTTCCAACATCACCGTTCCATCCTCGCTGTGGCGGCTCCGGCTGTCCGCGTAGGACCGCACCAGAGACTCCCGGTTGATGGTGTCGATGAGGAAGACGCCGCCGGGCCTCAGCGCCGCGGCCACCCGACATAGCACGCCCTCGTTCTCGGCATCCGACTCGAAGTAGCCGAAGGCGGTGAAGATGTTGATGACGGCGTCGAACTCCTCGCGAAAGGTGATGCGGCGCATGTCGCGCTTCATCCAGCGCACGGGCAGGCCGGCCCGGCGGGCGCGTCGTCGGGCAAGCCGCAGGGCGCGCTCCGAGAAGTCCACGCCGGTCATCTCGTAGCCGCGTCCGGCCAGGAGCAGAGAGTGTCGCCCGTGACCGCAGCAGAGATCGAGGATGCGAGAGCCAGGCGCCAGAGCCAAGGCCTGCTCGATGAAGTCGACCTCGGTCTCGGTGCGCTCCGCCGTCAGCATTCGGTCGACGCGGCCCCCCAGCCACGTCTCGAAGTAGTCCGTCTCGAAGAAGCCGTCGTACCACGCCATCCCTTCGCCCATCTCACTCCTCCTTCTCGGCCAGCGCAATCATGTGACGGCTGTGGAGCGCGTAGGGTGAGCCGTCGAAGTCGCCCCAGGCGGCTCTGAACGCGAGGCCAGCGCGGCTCAGCATCTCTACCAGCTCCGTCAGGGTGTAGAAGCGAAAGGTGTGCTCGTAGTCCCGCCGCGAGCCGTCGGGCTCGATGATGGTCATGCCGACGTAGTTGCGGCTCTCCAGAAGGTTCAGCTCGCGATCCTGGAGCACCAGGACGCCGCCTTCCCGTTCCGCCCAGTCCCGGCTCTGGAAGTGGCGGATGACCCACTCCCGGCTGGCCTGATCCAGGAAGAAGCGACCGCCGGGCCGGAGGGTGCGCGCCACGGCGTGCAGCACCTTCTGGTCCTCCTCTTCCGACTCCAGCACGCCGAAGGCGCTCCACATCATGACGACGGCGTCGAACTCGCCCGCGAAAGGGATCTCTCGCATGTCGCCGCGCCGGAAGTCGACGTCCACGCCGGCAGCCTGAGCAGCCGCCCGTGCCCTGGCCAGGAAGTCATCGCTGAGGTCGAGGCCGGTCACCCGGCAACCCCGCTGAGCTAGAGGCACCGCGATCCGTCCCCAGCCGCAGGCCAGGTCCAGCAGGCGAGCGCCCGTCGGCAGCTCGAGCAACCCAACAAGGCCGTCGACTTGCCGAGCCGTCTGCTCCAGGATGGCCGGTGGGAAGACCAGGAAGTAGTCGTCGCTGTGCAGGCCGGGGTCCGCGTACCAGCGGCGGTCTATGTCGCTCATGGGGCACCTCCTCTGAATGCGAACCGCCCACTGCCGGGCGACAGTGGGCGGTGAGTTTCGACTCGTGCGGGAGTCCGTCAGGGGGCCTCCCACCCGCCCACAACGCGCACAATGACGACAGACGGCATCGCCGTCATGTCGTGCGCGCCGCAGGTAAGGGGATAGGCCGTCAGGCTGCGGTCAAGGACCATCGAATTGCCCCTCACTGGGTTGGCCGCAGGGTAGCATGGGACGCCGAACGTGGTCAACGGCCCGGACGCGGAGCGTACCGACGAGGCTAGTGAACTGCTCGTGGTTCGACAGGCTCACCACGAGCGGATCTGCACACCGCTCGTCCTGAGCCTGTCGAAGGGCGGGCTGTGGGTGGGTGGAGCTGTAGGGGCGGAGCTTCAGCTCCGCCCGCTCCCCCCCGGGCCGGCCTTCCGGCAGAGGCGGACCCGCCTTCGGCGGGAAAGGTTGGCCCCTGCGAGGTCAGCCCTCAGCGCAGCTTCTCCGCGAACTGGCGCAGGCGCTCCGCCGCCCCTTCGGTGATCGGGCGGCCGTGGCCGAAGCAGAGGGCGTCGAAGTCCAGCGCCGCCATCTTGCGGATCGACTCCTTCGCCTGAGCCATGTCCTCCGTGTACCAGCCGATCGGCCCGCCGATGCCCCGGGTGTTGGCGACGGCGTCGCCGGTGAAGAGAACCCGCCTCTTCGGGCAGTAGAAAGCGGTCGATCCGGGGGTGTGTCCCGGCACGTGGACCACCTGCATCCCGTCGAGAGCCTCGATCTCGTCGCCGTCCGCCAGCTCGCGGTCCACGACGACGGGCGCCGGTTGCGCCGCCATCCGGTCCGACACCCAGCCGATCAGCGGCTTCAGCAGCCCGCCGGACGTCGGCCCCGGCTGCGGGCGATCGCCGCGCAGGAAGGGCGCGTCGAGGGCGTGGACCATGACCTTGGCGCCGGTGCGCTCGACCATTTCCGCCAGGCCGCCGGTGTGGTCGCCGTGGTAGTGGGTGATGACGATCTGGCGCACGTCCTCGGGCTTGCGGCCGGCCTTCTC
>DAOULP010000054.1:0-8990 GCA_034420175.1 Dehalococcoidia bacterium
TGGTCTTCCTTGGCCGCGAGATCTCTGAGCAGCGCAACTACAGCGAGAAGGTGGCTGAGGAGATCGACGAGGAGGTGCGGCGCATCATCGATCACGCCTACAATGCCGCCAAGGAGACGTTGACCCAGAACCGTGCCAAGTTGGACCAGATCGCCCGCAAGCTCATAGACATCGAGACCATCGAGGGTGAGGACCTACAGGCGTTGTTTGCGGCGCCCCCCGATGTCGATGTGCCCATCGGTGTGGAGGAGCCTCCCGCGGCAGAGACGCCGCCCGCGGCCGAGGATCAGGCGCCAGCCGAGGAGCCATCGCCGAAGCCCAAGCTCAAGCCGGGGGTTGCCTGGGGCAGCGGTCAGGCCAACATCACCCTGGGCGATGAGCCCCCTCCCGGCTAGCCGGGCCCGCCGTTGACCGAACCGAAGGCCGGGACCTGGAAGGTCCCGGCTTTTTTCGTTGCAGCCGTGAACTTGTTGGGTTGCCCATGCCCGAGAGAGCCAGTCTCCTCGGCTGCGCTCAGCAACAGGGTACGCACCACAATGCCAATGCCGGCTTGGCCGTCGGCGCGTCAAGGTCAATGCGATTCAAGGGGAGATGCTGTGCCTGAAAAGCGTGTCGCCGGGCCCCAATCAGCGAGGGTGTCGACGCCTCTCAGGTCCGAGGGAAGGTCATGCTGATCTCTGTGCCGTGTCCGGGCTCGCTGGCGGCCGAGATGCTGCCGCCGTGGGCCTCCACGATTCCCTTGGCAATCGCCAGTCCCAGGCCTGTCCCGCGACCGTTGCCTACCCGCCCTCGCGATTTCTCGCCTCGGTAGAACGGATCCCAGATGCGAGGCAGGTCGGCCTCGGAGATGCCTTCACCACTGTCGATTACCTTGACCACAGCTTCCCGCCTTCCCAGATCCACGGCCACCTCGATCTGGCCTCCAGTTGGCGTGTGATTCAGGGCGTTCTCGATGAGATTCAGAAGAACACGGCTGACTCGGGCGGCGTCAACGCTCACGGGGACAGCATCGCTGTCCAGGCGAAGTGAGAGCTCAACTCCCTTCCGTTGGGCGCGCACTCGCATGGCATCAACCGCCTCAGTCGCAAGCTGGTGCAGCGCCACCTCCTGACGCTGAAGGCGAAGTCCGCCTCCGTCAATCTGTGCCAGCTCAAACAGATCCGTGACCAGCCAGCCGAGGCGCTGCAGTTCCTGCAGCATCGTCCTGTGGTAGCGCTCCGTCTCCTCCCGGCCCTTCACCACGCCGTCGTTCAGGGCTTCGACCATGGCCTGGAGGCTCGACAAGGGGGTGCGCAGGTCGTGAGATATCGCCATCATCAGGTGGCGCCGCTCCTGCTCCAGCTCGGCGCGGAGGCCGTCGGCGTTCTGTAGCCGCTCCGCCATCTCGTTGAAGGCGGCTGTCAGCTCGCCGACTTCATCGCGGGACGGGGCAGCCACACGCACGCTGTAGTCCCCATCCGCCAACGCTCGGGCCCCGCGAGCCAGACGGTGTACGCCAGATGTCACCGAGCCGGCGATCCACTGGGCGAGCAGCACCGTGATGATGGCGGCAAAGACGAGCAGCGCCACGAGCAGACGAAGATCGTGTTGGGTCGACAGGAACATTAACTGAGCGACGACTAGCACGTTCAAGAGGGCAACTCCGGTACCGATGGCGGAACCGATGAAGATCTTGGCGCGCAGGCTCAGCCCGAGGCTCCTATCGCACCGACGTAGGGCCAGCCGCGCCAATACGAGAGTGACGCCGCCGGAAGCCGTCAGGTATGCGACGAGCTTGCCGAGGTCGCTGGCGCCTGGGGCCATGAGGACCTGGGCCACCAGCACGGCGACACCGATCGCTGCCCCTAGGACGAGGGCCGCTACGACCGGCGGTCGCAGGAGAGGGTATGCGCCCGACTGGGGCGGCACTGTCCTACGGATCGAACCTGTAGCCAAGTCCCCTCACGGTTTTGACATGGCGCGGGCGTTTCGGGTTCTCCTCCAGCTTCGCCCGCAGGCGGCGCACGTGGACCGTCACCGTGGATGCATCGCCGGCGTAGGCGTAGTCCCACACGGCGTCCATCAGTTGCCCTCGGCTGAACACCTGCCGTGGGTGCTGGGCCAGATAGAACAGCAGGTCAAACTCCTTGGCCGTTAGTTCTACCTCGCTGTCTGACCTCACGACCTGGCGCGACAGACCATTGATGGACAGATCGCCGAAGCGCAGCACCTGGCCGGCTGCCGCCCCGGCCATGGCGCCGCGGCGGAGGACCGTGCGGACACGGGCGGCCAGCTCGCGAGGGCTGAAGGGTTTGACAATGTAGTCGTCGGCACCCAGCCCAAGGCCGAGAAGGCGGTCCGGCTCCTCGCCTCGCGCCGTCAGGATGATGACGGGAACATCGCTAGCCGCGCGGATACGGCGACACACCTCCATGCCATCGATTCCCGGGAGCATGATATCCAGGACCACCATGTCCGGTACCCATTCCTGGAACGCCCTCATCGCGTCGATCCCGTCGCCGACCCTCTTGACGTCGAAGCCGTCTCGACGCAGATATCGCTCGACGACTTCCGCAACCATGGGTTCGTCTTCCACGACAAGGATACGCGGGGGAGTTGAGGGGCCTGCGTGCATCGTTGACACCGCCCGGGCTCAGACCAAGGCTATTCTACCTCGTGAAGGGAGCGACGGCGAACGGGACCGAGAAGCGCCTGCACCAGCCCGTGGGAATGGCAGATGCGGGCAAAGGCGCCACGAATCCAGTTCCCCGAAGAAATGGCATGGAGTTCCCCCGATGGTGGGCGTCGTAGCGCCTGACGGCGATAGGGGGCCGGTCTGGAGAACCCTGTTCGAGCGGGGCCGCCCAGGTGCGGGCGGCCCCGCCTCGTCAGCGTTCCGCTGTGGAACTTACCGCAGCAGTAGCCGACGCCCGAGAATGTAGGTGCCTCCCCCCGCGATTAGCAGGAGCACGCCCCCGATGCCCAGGAACAGCGGCCACGGAGTGCTCGAACCGTCATTCTGGTCGAGGAAGCCACCGCTGCCGGCCGCCGGCAGGCCCGCCGTCGATGCTTCCACCGAAATGGTCATGCGGGCGACCGGATCGGTCCACCCGTGGTTGGCCACCGTGAGGTCAGCGATGCCTTGGATGCCCGGATGCGGGGCGATGACGTCGGTTGTGGGCGTGCGGGCGTTGCCGTCCTCGGGCAGCGCGAGCGATCCGACCGCGCCGCAGGGGTCGACGAGGTCAGGGCTTGCCTCGCTGTTCAACTCGGTGCCAGCATCGTACGCATTCGTGTCTACGCTCACGGTCCCGCTTTCCGGCAAGGCGTAGGAGTCCAGCGCCGTGAACCCATCGTTCGTGCAGATCAGCATGGATACAACCGTGAGGAGGCCTCCGGCAGGGGCCTCGAGCGACAGGGTCGCTGACTCGCCGGGAAGGATCGGGGCCTCGCCGGTCGTCACATCGTAGACACCGGTCAATCCACCCAGCAACGACACCAAGGGGTCGTTGTTCCCGTTCTCGGCGACCTGTCGGAGCTCCTCAGACGCTGGCTGTCCGACCTCCACGACATCAGCCTGGTTCGAGTGGATGGCCGCTACCGGTGGCGTCAAAGGCTGATTCGCGGTGAGGTTCTCGATGGTGACGCTGTAGGCGACGGTCGCCTGGGCGGCGGCCGATGGTGTTGAATTCCCGGCAACCTCCATTCCCGGCCCCATCGCGAGCAGCGCGACCAGCACGGCCGCAAGCATCCCGACTCCTAGGTACCTCTTCTTCATGATGGTCCCTCCTTTCGATATTGACCTGACTGGATAGTTGCCACCGTACGGCGGTCGTGGCGGAGGGATCCTTACAAACCTTACGGGACGAAGAATTCTCCCGATCGCGACAGCCGCCTCGCTGAAGCCACGCAACGAAGTGGATAGGGAAGGTGACATTGCGGTATTCCGGCGTGACTTCTTGGAATGGACCGCTTGTGTGAAGTAGCTCACACTCGTCTGCGATGCGATAGCTCAATTTCTTTCGCCCAGATGGGTATTCTTTGGTCTCAGAGGTTGACAAAATCAATATGGGGATTAATAATGCTCAGGTCGGATCCCCCGGAGAGGAGGCGGTCTTCCGTGTGCAATCCCGTAGAAGCACTCCGCGACATGCCGGCAGTCGAGGTGCGTGGCCTCAGCAAGCGTTATCGCCGCGGCATTGTCGCCAACGATGGCATCAGCCTCTCGATACCCGCCGGGATGGTCTTCGGCCTCCTGGGCCCCAACGGAGCGGGCAAGACGACTCTGGTGCGCCAGATCACCGGTGAGCTGGCGTCTTCGGCGGGGGAGATCCGTGTCCACGGCACCGATGTCTCACGAGAGCCGCAAGCGGCCAAGGCGCTCATGGGTGTCGTCCCGCAGGAAGCGAGCCCCTACGTACACCTGAGGCCGGGCGAGCACCTATCGCTGTTCGGCCGTCTACACGGCCTCGACCGCGGGACGGCGCGAAGGCGGGCGGCGGAGTTGATGGCAGCCCTGGGGTTGAGCGACCACTCCCGCGTCCCCGCCTCGCAGCTCTCCGGGGGCCTGAAGCGCAAGCTGCTGGTCGGCAACGCCCTGATGGCAGAGCCGCCCGTGCTGATTCTTGACGAGCCGACCACCGGCCTGGACCCCCATTCGCGTCGGGAGGTCTGGGCCCTCGTTCGGTCCCAGCGCCTTCGGGGCGCCACTGTCCTTGTCACTACTCACTACATGGAGGAGGCGGAAGCCTTGTGCGACCAGGTGGCGGTCATGGGAGGCGGGCGCATCCTGGCCGTTGGGACTATAGAGGAGCTGCGTGGACTCTGCCGCAATCGTTACAAGGCGACCTTCGGCGAGGGGAACGGGAACCACCATCAGACGCTGTACGGCTCCACCTACGAAGACTTGGTCAGTGAGTTGGCCCAGCGAGGCATCCAGGAGTACACGATCGGTAAGACCACCCTGGAGGACCTTTATCTGGAGCTCACCTCGCACCACCTGGCGGAGAACGAGCACCATGCCTAAGGCCTTAGGCGACACCTGGGTGCTTTTCCAGATCGAGGCTCTCAAGTTCCGTGAGTGGCTGCCTATCTACGTGTTCTCCGTCATCGTGGCCCCTCTCGGCCTTTTGCTGTTCGCCAAGGCCCTGACGCCGCCCGGCTTCGACGTGGGCACGCGCCTGGTGACGGGATCGCTGGTGTTCGGGCTAGGGATCATGACCGTCAACAACATGGCCCAGATCATGGCTCAGGAGCGGTTCACCTTTCAACTCAAGCTGGTGGTCGCGTCGCCGGTGCACCGGCTCTCCTACGCCGGCGGCGTCGTAGCCTACAGTGTGGCGCAGGCAATCGTCACGGCCATCGTGGTGCTAAGCCTGGCGCCTGTCTTCGGCATCGATATTCACCTCAGTCCCTGGCTGGCGCCCCTAATCCTGCTCACGACCCTCTCCATGACGGGCATTGCGGTGACCATCGCCACCTGGTCGCCGGCCTGGGACGTGGGGAACATCCTGGCCAACATTATGGGCCTTCTTGTCACGCTTCTCTCACCCGTCTACTACCCCATCGAGCGGCTGCCTGAGTGGCTGCGCTGGGTGGCCCGGCTTTCGCCCTACACCCACGCCGGGGAGGCCATCAACCGCGTGCTGTCAGGGCAGGGTGGGTTCGAGCGTGAGGCCCTGGTGCTGGCTGGTATTACTCTGATCGGCCTTGCTGTCGGAGTGGCCGGCCTGCGCTGGCGCGAAGCGTAGCCACCGCCTTCGACGCCGCGGCCGCTGCGCGCGGAGGGGCGTGGAGGTCCCCGATCCGTTGACACAGGCGGGGGCCCCTCTTACAATGAGCGACGTTCCGGCCGCCGGGGAGAAGCCGGCACCCTAGTCTGAGGAGCACCTCATGCGCAAAGACCTCATGGATATCCTCGCCTGCCCTGTCTGCAAGAGCCCCCTGGAGCTGACGGCTGAGGAGGAGGAAGGCGACGAGGTCATCAAGGGCACGCTCTTCTGCCAGAAGTGCGATGAGCGGTACCCCATAGAGGACAGGATCCCCAACCTTCTGCCGCCGGAACTTCGAGAGTCTATGGGCTGAGGTTTGCCGGCCGGGATCGGGAGGACGACATCATGGAACGATCATCACAGATGACGGGAATGCTAATCATGGCGGGTGCCGTGCTGGAGATGCTGCTGTTCCTGTACGGCGCCGCTCGGCGGAGCTACATCGCGGTGGCCCTGCCCGTCATGGCTGCAGTCGCCGCCGTCTCCGCGCTCACTTTCTGGGTAGGGTGGACCCTCCTCACCACCGAAGAGGAGGTTCCCGAGCTAGAGGGAGAGCTGGGGGACGCGGCTACGTAGAGCGCCAAGTCGCCGACGCCAAAGGGGCCGCCTGTGGGTGGCCCCTATTGTGTCTGTTCGCCGTCCAACAGACCGGCGCGGTGCCAGCCAGTCCCAGCCGCCAACGTGACCCCTTCTTCCCCCGTGGCCTTTAGGAGCTGCTTCACTGTCTTCTTCAGAATGGGATGCCGTGCCCGGGGAGCGATCTCCGCAAGCGGCGCTAGGACAAACGAACGCTCGGCCAGGCGGGGGTGGGGCAGCACGAGGTCCCGGGTCTCTATCACCCGATCCCCGTAGAGGAGAAGGTCAAGGTCAACGGGACGCGGGCCCCAGCGCAAACCGCTCGGCCGCCGCCCTACCTCGAACTCGACGCGCTGGAGGAAGCGCAGGAGCGCCGTCGGCACCAGGCCGGTGGTGATTCGACAGGCGGCGTTGTAGAACGGCGGCTGACCCTCCACGCCTACGGGGACCGTTTCGTACAGGGAGGATACTTCTTCCGGCCGGCACAGGGGCTCCAGCAGGCGGAGAGCCATTCGCAGGTTGCCCTCGCGGTTGCCCAGGTTGGAGCCCAGACCCAGGTACACGGCCGGCCCGTCGTTCACGGCCGGCTGCTCTGCCGGGCCTCGCTGGACCGCAGGCTGGGGCGGATGACGGCGTCGGCCATGCGAGAGACTTGTACCATCTCCGCTACGTCATGCACGCGAACGATGTCGGCGCCGTGCGCGATGGCGATGGCCACTGTGGCCGCCGTGCCCATGAGACGCTTGTCGACCGGCACGTCGCCCAGCACGGCGCCGATCGTGGACTTTCGCGACGTGCCGATCAGGATGGGCAGGCCCATATCGCGGAGTTCGTTCAGCCGAAGGAGCATCTGCAGGTTGTGCTCCTCCGCCCAGCCAAAGCCGAAGCCGGGGTCGATGATGAGATGCCACCGGGGAACGCCGGCCTGGTCGGCTAGCCCAAGGGTGGCATCGAGGCCGGCTCGGATGTCGCCCACGACGTCGTGGAAGTCGCGGCCGCGCTGGTTGTGCATGACGACGGCGGGGACGGCGAATTCGGCCACCAGGGGCGCCATCACTGAGTCGTAGCGGAAGCCCCATATGTCGTTCACGAGCTGGGCACCCACCTCCAGGGCGGCCCGTGCCACCGCTGCCTTGCAAGTGTCTATGCTGACTGGCACGTCCAGCTCGCGCGCGAGGCGCTCCACCACGGGCAACACGCGCCGCATCTCCTCCTCCGCCGGGAGGGGATCGAAGCCGGGCCGTGTCGATTCGCCGCCCACGTCGAGGATGTCGGCCCCCTCCTGGGCGAATCGCTGCCCTTGAGCAACAGCCGCCTCCACGTCGTGCCCCAGTCCGTCACCGGAGAAGGAGTCCGGCGTCACGTTGATGATGCCCATGACGTAGGTGCGGGAGCCCCAGTCAAAGCGGTGGCTACCGATGGTTAGCGGCGATGGCCCACTGCTCATTTGACCCACGAAGCGCTCTCCTTCGGGATGTCTGGCCAGACGCATTCTAAGGCAGGCGATGAGCCGGGACAAGAAGGTCCGGATGGTGGTGAGGGAAGATGGTCGCTGTCGGTGGGGCTTGCGGGACGGGCTCTAGGCGGCGCGAGAGTCGACTGCGCCAGATCCCAGTACCCGAATGAGAGCCTCTACGACCTTCGGGTCGAACTGGGTGCCGGCCCCGCGCTGCAACTGCTCGATCGCCTCAGGGCGGCTCATGGCCCGACGATAGGGGCGATCGCTGATCATCGCCAGGTAGGCGTCGGCCACGGCGAGGATGCGGCCGGTGATGGGGATGCGTCGGCCCTTCAGGCCCCGCGGGTAGCCGCTGCCGTCGAACCACTCGTGATGCGCGGCTACCGTCGGCACCACGTCGGCCAGGTGGTCGATGCCGTGCAGTATCGTCTCGCTAAACTCTACGTGCTGGCGCACCAGTCTGCACTCGTTCTCGTCCAGGGGGCCCGGCTTGAGGACGACACGGTCCGGCACGGCGATCTTGCCCACATCGTGCACCCATCCGGCCCGGCGGAGGATCTTCTTCTGCTTCTCTCCCAGACCCAGGGCATCGGCGATTAGGACGGCGTACCTGGCGACGTCGCCGACGTGCTCGCGCGTGAAAGGCTCCTTCTGGATGAGGGCAGCGACCAGGCCTTGCATGGCACTGAAGGCCGTCCCATCGGCTGGCATCAGCTCCTCGACGCGACCGTGAGCGGTGGTGATGCAGCCCCCACCGCGCTGCTTGGAGCGATAGAGGGCCCGATCGGCCACGTCCACCAGGTGGTGCATTGTGGTGGCGTCGCCCGGGTAGCAGGCAAGCCCCATGCTGAGTCGGACGGGCATGCGGACACCGTTGCCCTTGTTCTCGAAACGGCGCGTTGCCAGCCTGGTCTGTATTCGCTCGGCGACACGCCTGGCCTCGGTGAGGTCGGCTTCGGGCAGGACGATTGTGAACTCGTCGCCGCCGTACCGGCCGACGATGTCCTCAGCGCGACAGCTTTCTTGGAGCACGGTGGCTAGGAACTTCAGTGCTTCGTCGCCGGTCTGATGGCCATAACTATCGTTGATGAGCTTCAGGTTGTCGATGTCCATCATCAGAACGGCGACCGATCGGCGGGGCCGCCTCGCCCGTGCGATCTCTTGCTCGAGTCGCTCGCGTAGGTG
This sequence comes from Dehalococcoidia bacterium, assembly GCA_034420175.1. Lineage (GTDB taxonomy): Bacteria > Chloroflexota > Dehalococcoidia > DSTF01 > JALHUB01 > DAOULP01. The sequence continues at coordinate 8,971 of DAOULP010000054.1, forward strand.
GCGGTGGTTGTACAGGCCCG
>DAOULP010000055.1:0-23765 GCA_034420175.1 Dehalococcoidia bacterium
CGAGGCGCACATAGAGCAGGAGCGCCTCCAAGCGCTGGTCAACACGTCCCCCGTGGGAATCTTCGTCGCCGACTCCAGCGGCAACGTGCTGGTCGTCAATCGGGAGGCCGAACGGATCCTGGGCACAGCCCACAACGAGGCGTACAAGCTGGAGGACTACCAGCGCGGGATATCCCTTCAGCGGTTCGACGGCACCCCCATCCCGCCCTCCGAGGGGCCGTTCACGAGGGCACTGCGCAAGGGCGAAACCGTGCGCGTGGAGGAGATGTGGCTGACCCGTCCGGATGGCCACACGGTGCCCGTCCTGGTGAACGCCACGCCTTTCTATGGGGTGCACGGCGAGATGGCCGGCGCTATCGCGGCCATGCAGGACATGACGCCGCTAGAGGACTTGGAGAGGCTCCGCAACGAGTTCCTCGGCATGGTGAGCCACGAACTCAGGGCGCCTCTCGCGGTGATCAAGGGTTCAGCGTCCTTGGCACTCGGGAGCCACGTGTCGTTGGACGCCAGCGAGATACGAGAGCTGTTCCAGACAATCAACGACCAGACAGACGAGCTGGCGGAGCTGGTGGGGAACCTGTTGGATATGACCCAGATCGAGGCAGGCACCCTGTCCGTCACTCCGGAGTCGCTGGATCTGCGCCCGGTCGTCGAGGGGGCGCAGTCGGCATTCGCCCGCAGCGGCGGCGTGCGAGAAGTGCGGGTAGAGTGGCCGGACGGCCTGCCGGCTGTGAGGGCGGACGGACACAGGGTCAGTCAGGTGTTGGCCAACCTGCTCAACAATGCGGGAAGGTTCTCACCGGAGGACGCACCCATCGTCGTGTCTGGTGAGCGTGACGATCAGTTCATCACTGTACGTGTGCGCGACCGAGGGCCCGGAGTGCCAAGGGAGAAGCTCCCGCTACTCTTCAAGAAGTTCACGCAGGTCCAAGCAGAAGATGGACATAGGATGCCAGGCGCGGGGCTCGGCCTGGCCATCTGCAAGGGCTTAGTCGAAGCACATGGGGGGCGCATCTGGGCCGACAGTGCTGGTCCCGGGCAAGGCACCGAGGTGAGCTTCACCCTGCCCATCGCCACGCCGGAGCCTGCCGCCGTTTCTATCGCCGGAAAGCCGGAGACGGAGCACTTGGAGAAGGTGACGCGACGGGAGCGCCGCTTCCGCGTGTTCGCGGTCGACGATGACACGCGGGTCCTTCGCTACCTGAGACGGGCCCTAGAGGATGCCGGCTACCAAGCGATCGTGAGCGACAACCCAACCGAGGCGCTCCAGCTTCTGGAGTTGGAGGCGCCGGATCTGCTTCTACTGGATGTCCTCCTTCCCGGCGCCACCGGATTCGACCTCCTGAAACGCATTCGTGAGTTCTCCGCGGTGCCGGTCATCTTCCTCACAGGCCGCGATCAAGAGAAAGACATGGTTCACGCCTTCAAGATGGGGGCGGATGACTACATGACCAAGCCTTTCTCTACGTCAGAGTTGCTGGCACGCATAGAGGCCGTCCTCAGACGTAGCTCAACTCCCGAAGCGATGGTGCGAAGACCGTATGTCCTTGGCGACCTTGTGGCTGATTTCGCCGAGCGCCGGGTCACGGTGGGGGGGCGGCCGGTGCACCTTTCGGCCATCGAGTTCAAGCTACTGCGGGAACTGGCCACGCACGCGGGCATGGTCCTGACCCACGATCAAATCCTGGAGCACGTGTGGGGAAGGGAATACACAGGGGACACGGGACTCCTACGGTCGTCCATTCGGAACCTGCGCCGTAAGCTCGGGGACAATGCCCGCAACCCTCGATACGTCATGACCGAGCCACAGGTTGGGTACCGCATGCCCAGACCTTCAGGCTAGCAAGACTGCCGGGCGACGTCATCGCCCCAGTCCATTTCGTCCCAGCATCCCGCTCCCCAACCTCCTGGTGCTATTCCGTAGCCTCCCACTCGTCCCATCGCACTTTCACCACCTTTTGACGGCGTTGGCTCCCCGTTTGACACCGCTGTCACTTCCCGGCGGTAGCCTGGTCGTAGCAGCAGAAGACGGCAGTTGCCCGTCACCATGACGCGGAATGCCGTCCAGGAGGGGCGAAATGAGCACCGAAGTGAATCGTCCGAAGCCATACGCCATGGGGGGATTGCGGATCGGTCGCATCGCCGGCATCGATATCATCGTCCACTGGAGCTGGCTGGTGATCTTCGGCCTGCTGACCTGGTCCCTGGCGGAGACCCTCTTCCTGCATGACTACCCGAGCTGGACGAGGGGTGTGGCATGGATAGCAGCAGCGATCACGAGCATCGTCGTCTTCGCGTCGGTGCTGTTGCACGAGCTGTCTCACTCGATCATGGCTCGCCGCCAGGGAATGAACGTGTCGAGCATCACGCTCTTCATCTTCGGCGGCGTGTCAGCCTTGACGGAGGAGCCCAAGGGGCCCCGGCAGGAGTTCTTCATCGCGGCTGCTGGACCCGTTAGCAGCTTCCTGCTCGCAGGGCTCTTCGCCCTCGAAGGCCTCGTCTTCAAGGGAGGCATCGGCACGGCCTCATTCTACCTGGCGTTCATCAACGCTGTGTTGGGGGCATTCAACCTCCTGCCAGGCTTTCCTCTTGATGGCGGTCGCGTCCTGAGGGCGCTGGCCTGGGCCCGATACAAGAATTTCCTTCGAGCCACCCGCATCGCGACCTTGTCCGGAACCGCCGTTGCCTACGCACTGATGGTGGGGGGCGTGCTGCTGTTCTTCTTCAGCGGCTTCGTGAGCGGCCTGTGGTTCATTCTCATCGGCTGGTTCCTTCTCTCGCAGACCAGGGCCGCGTACGGACAAGTTGTGGCGCGAAACATCTTGCGCGATGCCCGCGTGAGCGCAGTGGCGACGCGGGACTATCACCCGGTGCCGCCCGATCTAGACCTGGACTCGTTTGTCTCTGACTACGTGCTCGCCTTTCACGAGCGGAGCTACCCTGTTGTGCGGGACCACGGCCTTGAGGGGCTGATCACCCTCGTGGATCTCAAGAAGTACCCGCGGGAGCAGTGGTATCAGCACAGAGTCTCGGATGTCATGACGCCCCGAGACCGCCTCCACACGACCAGTCCATCCGACCGACTGTCAGAGGTGGCGGAGCGGTTGGCGCACGGCGATGTCCACCAGCTTCCCGTCGTCAGCGATGGGGAGTTCGTCGGCTTTGTGACCAGGGCGGACGTTGTCCGTTTGATTCAGACGCGCAGTGAGCTGATGACCGTGGAGGCTCCAGGGTCGTCAGCAGGCCCAGAAGGCGACGGCAGGGTCGCGGGAGAGGGATCCTCGTTGGCTCCGCCTGGTCGCCGATCAGTCGCCAATTCAGCACGGGGGTCGCTCTCATGAGGTCGTTGGTTGCCACTCCGCACCTTCGACAGCCCAGGGAACGTCCGCGGGCATGGCCCCAAAGCATTGGTGCTGTGGCACCAGGGGAGGACAGAAATGGCAAGAAGACAAGCTGCTGATGAGACACGGTTGGCTTCAGGTGAGAGCCACCGAGACACTGGCGAGGGCTCGGAGCGAATCTCCGCCCTGATTGCCGGCTTCGACTCCAACGACGGGTCGGCCCGAGAGACGGCGCGGCAGCGTCTGGTCGACATTGGCGGGCCCGCTGTGGTGCCGCTGACGAAAGCGCTGAAAAGCGGCGATATCCAGACTCGCTGGGAGGCAGCCAAGGCCCTGGGCGAGATCGCCGACCCAGCGGCAGCGCCGACACTCGTGCGGGCCCTGCACGATGATGAGTTCGGCATCCGCTGGCTGGCCGCCGAAGGTCTGATTCTTGTCGGGCCCGAGGGGCTGCGGTCGTTGCTGCGAGCGCTCACCGAGAACTCGGATTCGCCGTTGTTGCGTCAGGGCGCACACCATGTGGTGCGCACGTTCCTGAAATCGACGCCGAGCCTCAAGAGCACCCTACAGCCAGTTCTGGCGGCGCTGGACCGTCCTGAACCAGCGCTCGAGGTGCCACTGGCGGCGGAGGCTGCTCTTGAGGTCCTTCAGGCAGAGCCGACGCCGAGGGGCGCCCGGCGAGGCGACAGCCGCCCGAATCCATGACGGTACTGGTGTGTCGACAAGAAGGCTTGGGGCTGGCTCCGTCATCAGCGTGCTGGAAAGGAGATCTCGATGTTGTGGCTCAAGGCTTGTCCGCGTTGTCACGGCGACCTGACACCTCAATCGGACAGGTACGGGTCATACGTGTTCTGCATTCAATGCGGGGCAGAGTTTGAGGAGGCGGAGATTCGTAGGATCTGTTCCTCCGCCGCTCGCGTTTCAAGCACTCGGTCTGCGCCAACACCGTCCGGCAGGGTGCGAGCGGCGTAGGTGCCAATCATGGTCTTGCCCGAGGGGAGGCAAGGACAGATGAAGGAAACGACGCACACCATCTCGATCGGGGGACACACGTGGGAGTACCGACACGTGGACGCCGTGATTCCAGCCTTAGCGCTGCCACTGCGCCTCGCCTTCGGCTTCTATCTGGCCTGGTCGGGGTTCGACAAGCTGGTCACCCACTTCACGGCGCAGGGGTTCCTTCTCCACGCCACGTCAGGACCTCTGAAGGACGTGTTCGTGGACATGGGGCAGAGCAGCGCCGCCCTGAGCGTGATCGACCCGCTGGTGGTTTGGGGGCAGATCTTCATCGGCCTTGCCCTGGTATTCGGGTTGTTCACACGTTTCGCGCTGGTCATGGGTAGCACTCAGATGGTGTTGTTCTATCTTGCCCAGCTCTGGCCCGCCAACAACCCGTTTCTGGACCAGCACATCTTCTACATCCTGATGATGGCGCTCCTGTGGGCCCTCGGTGCGGGCCGCGTCTTGGGCCTTGATGGCGTGATCGAACGATGGCAGCCCGTCCAGCACGTTCGGCCCTTGCAGTATGCGCTGGGCTGACGCCTCTGCGGTGCCAGGTGCATCGCGAGAACAAACACAAACAGAGGAGGAGACTAAGGCAATGCTGCGCAGCGCAGAAGAACTCCCAGGGTTCGCCGTTCACGCCACGGACGGCAACATTGGCAAAGTGGAGGATCTCTACTTCGACGACCGCACGTGGCGGATCCGGTACATGGTCGTCGATACGGGGGGATGGCTCACTGGCCGACAGGTTCTGATATCTCCGGTTGCCTTGAGACAGCCGGACTGGCCAGGGCACCAGTTCCCCGTGTCGCTTACCAAGCAGCAGGTGGAGGACAGCCCGGCCATACTCAGCGACTTGCCCGTGTCTCGCCAGCATGAGATCGACCTACACCAGTACTACGGCTGGCCGTCCTACTGGGGCGGAGGGATGTATCCCGGCGAGATGCTTAGCTTCTACCCCGAAATCAGCCAACTGGCGAAAGGCCCGGAGAAGGATCCGGCCTCCTACGAGTCGCCGACCGACGGTGGAGATCCGCACTTGCGGAGCGTTCGCGCCGTGACCGGATACCACGTGCAGGCCGTCGACGGGGAGATCGGGCACGTGGAGGACTTCATCCTGGATGAGAGCACTTGGGCTGTCCGTTACCTTGTGGTTGACACGCGGAACTGGCTGCCCGGGAAAAGGTTGCTGATGTCGCCCCGGCGGATCGATGAGGTGATCTGGCCAGAAGCCCGAGTACGGGCTCACCTGACGCAGCACGAGGTGAAGGAAGCGCCCGAGTATCACCGGGGAATGACCATTGACGCCCAGTACGAGGAGGCGGTGCACGCCCACTACCGGCGGGCCCGCAGGCGCCCTGCAGTCAAAGCAGGCGGCTCCTCGTAGGGTCGGTCACGACCCATGGAGAGGCAGGGGGCCAATGCCTGTGGGAGGGCCGCCCGCTGACTCAGTTGTGGAACCGGTATGAGGCCAGCCCGGTGACAGGGCGGAGCAGCCAAGAAAGAGAGTTATGACAGCAATGCTTGCACCCCTTGACGGATCAAAGCTGTCCGAAGCGGCATTGCCGGTTGCTGGCCAGTTCTCAACTTGTGCGTACCTAGAACGACCTTCACAGCCGCGAGGCATCATCGAAACCGAGTCAGTGCAATGAGCGGGCACTCGCAACCGGACCCAAGCGCTCTCATCATTGAGGACCACGCGCCTTTGGCGAGGGTCCTCAGGCTGGCCCTGCTCTCGGCAGGCTTTGAGACACACGAGGTCAGGGAAGGCGCCGAGGCTCTCCGAATGCTGGGGGAAGGTGGAATCGACGCCGTCGTCCTTGATCTCGAACTCAAGGATGGGCTTGGCGGTGCAGTACTGGCCAGGCTGCGTGGCGCTGGGGCCGGCTCCGTACCCTCGTGGGTAACCATATCGGGCCTGGACCGAGAGCAGGCGATAGAACACTACGGGCTCGTAGGTTCGCACTTTCTGGTCAAGCCATTCGATGTCTGGGGCCTCGTGAGGATCCTGCAGGAAGACTTGGAGAAGAAGGGGGGACCAACGTCGGCATGACCACCGGGCGCCAAGGGGTGCGGGCAAGTTCGGAAACCCTCTCTGGTCAACCGACATGGAGTTGCTCACCTCCGGCTCTGGGGTTCGTTGATGCAGCGTCGGCGAGTGAGGTAGAGACCTGCATGATGCAGCCGCCGTTTGATGTCAGGGCAGGCCTAGGTCAGCTTGCGGCTGCGCCATTCACGACTCGGGAGCTCGCTGTCAGGCAGCAGCAGCCCGCATCATTCGGCCGTCTGTCTCCTGCGCAAAGCGGCGGGCGGGGATTGACCGGAACTGGCTGCGGATCCCCAAGAGATAGATCCAGGCTATCCTGGTCCCAGTTTGCGCTTGGCGGGGCGAAGGGACATGACCGGCACAGGTAGGCTCGAGCAGCAGCGCACCCCCGCAACGGGGCAGGATCTGGGCGCAATGCCCTTGGCTGAGCTGCAGCAGCGACTCAAGTCCTCGGGCGATGGGCTCAGCGCCGGTGAGGCTGAAAGGCGCCTGGCCCAGTACGGCTACAATGAACTCGTCGAGAAGAAGACCAGTCCCATCCTGAAATTCCTGTCCTACTTCTGGGGGCCCATTCCCGGGATGATCGCCGTGGCGGCTATCCTGTCGGCGCTGCTTCAGCACTGGCCCGACCTCGGCGTCATCCTGACCCTGCTGGTGATGAACGCCGCCGTGGGCTTCCGTGAGGAGTATCAGGCGGGCAGCGCCATCGCAGCGCTGAAGGCCAGGCTGGCCCTTCAGGCCAGGGTGAAGCGAGATGGTGGCTGGCGGACCATTCCCGCCCGTGAACTGGTGCCGGGCGATCTGATCCGTCTGCGGCTCGGTGAGATTGTGCCGGCAGACGCCCGCTTGCTGGAGGGAGATCCGGTGGAGGTCGACCAGTCGGCCCTGACTGGCGAGTCCCTGCCGGTAGAGCACAAGTCGGGCGACGCCGTGTACTCGGGATCCATCATCAGGCAGGGAGAGATCGACGGGCTGGTCTATGCAACCGGCGGAGGCACGTATTACGGCAAGACCGCGGAGTTGGTGGAGACCGCCCAAACCCGCAGCCATTTCCAGCGTGCTGTCATCAGGATCGCCGATTACCTCATTGTCGTCGCCCTGGCCCTGGCGATTGTGATCCTGGCGGTGGCGCTGGTCCGCGGTGACAAGCCGCTCACCGTTCTCCAGTTCGTGCTGGTCCTAACCATCGCTGCTGTTCCCGTGGCGATGCCCGCCGTGCTATCGGTCACCATGGCCTTGGGGGCTCGGGTGCTGGCCCAGAAGGAGGCAATCGTCACCCGCCTGGCCGCGGTCGAGGAGCTGGCGGGCATTGACGTGCTCTGCTCTGACAAGACTGGCACGCTCACCCAGAACAAGCTGACCATGGGGGACCCTTTCACAGCACGGGACGCCACCCCGGAGCAGATGATCCTCAGTGCAGCACTGGCCTCCCGCGCTGAGGACCAGGACCCAATCGACTTGGCCGTGCTCAGCGGGGTGAAGGACGACAAGGAGCTGAAGTCCTACCGGGTGATGCACTTCCAGCCCTTCGATCCCGTTCACAAACGGACGGAAGCCTTGGTTAGAGGAGAGGACGGGAAGGAATTCAAGGTGGCCAAGGGTGCGCCGCAGGTGATCCTGGCGCTGGACACAGAGGCGGACCGAATACGGCCCCAGGTTGAGCGAGCAGTGAGCGAATTCGCGGCCCGGGGCTTTCGTTCCCTGGGGGTGGCCCGCGCCGGCGACAAGGACGGGTGGGAGTTCTTGGGCGTCATCCCCCTCTACGACCCGCTGAGGGAAGACTCCAAGGCAACGGTCGAGACGGCGGGAGAGATGGGCGTGACAGTCAAGATGGTCACCGGAGACCAGATTGCCATCGGCAAGGAAATCGCTCGCCAGTTGGAGATGGGGACAGACATACTGGATGCCAGCCTCCTGGGTGAGGACGGAGACCAATCCGGTCGGCTGGCCGAGGCGGTGGAGAAGGCCGACGGTTTCGCCCAGGTCTTCCCCGAGCACAAGTATCATATCGTCGAGGTGCTGCAAGGACGCGGGCACATCGTGGGCATGACCGGCGACGGTGTGAACGACGCCCCGGCGCTGAAGAGAGCCGACGCCGGGATTGCCGTCTCTGGCGCGACCGATGCTGCCCGGGCGGCGGCCGACATCGTGTTGCTGCTCCCCGGCCTCTCGGTGATCATTGACGCCATCAAAGAGAGCCGCAGGACGTTCCAGCGCATGAGCAACTACGCCATCTACCGCGTCGCCGAGACCGTCGCCTTGCTCGGGTTCCTGACTCTGGCCATCGTTCTCTTCGACATCTATCCGGTGACGGCCATCATGATCGTGCTGCTGGCCATACTCAACGACGGCGCCATTCTATCCATTGCCTATGACAAGGTCCACTACTCCAACCGGCCGGAAGCGTGGAACATGCGGCTGGTCTTGGGCATCGCCACGGCGCTGGGCATGTTTGCGCTGATCCGATCCTTTGGCATCTTCTCCCTGGGCGAGGGTGTCTTCAATGTGAGCCGCGATCACGTTCAGACCCTCGTGTACTTGAACCTTTCCGTAGGCGGACACCTGACCGTCCTTGCCGCGCGGACCCGGGGTCCTTTCTGGTCGATCCGGCCAGCGCCGATCCTGCTGGGCGCTGTGCTGGGGACGCAGGTGCTGGCTACGCTCATCGCCGTTTACGGCCTGTTCATGCACCCCCTGGGCTGGGGGTACGCAGGGCTGGTCTGGGGCTACTGCTTGGGAATGTTCGTTGTCCAGGATCAGGTGAAAGTGGCGGCATACAGGATCCTTGGCCGGCCGAAGCCGAGTCTGTCGCCAGGAGAAGCCAGCGGTTGAACCTACGAACGATTGACGTGGACCTGCGGGGTACCGATGTTTTCTCCGTGTCTGCGGTGATCGTTCTCGGACACGGCCATGCGCGTGGCCAGGCGCACGGGGCTGCCACCTCTGCGTCCGTCGCAGCCGCAGCGACGTGACAGGGCCAGGGTTCAGATCCTTCAATGTGCTGATGCCGTCTGCGAACACCAGGTTGGCCCCCGCCTCACGGTACGGCCGAACACGGTCCGCTGCCTCGACTGCGCTCCCCACAAGACCACCGGCGCCCTCGACGCTGCATCCCCGTCCAGAGCTTGGCGCGTGACCCAGGCCATCGTGCCATTCGGCTCGGCGCTGCGCGCATTGTCGCTGCTGAGCCAGATCTGCAAGGGCCTCACAATGGTCCGGGTCAGGTGCGGCAGCCGATGCAACCCGCTCGACGAGTACTACCTCCGACATGTGACCTAGATTGGGTTCGCCATCCGGGGCCCCCAGGATCCCCTCGGCTCAGGGTTATAAGCGACAGCAATTGGGGGTACCACATTCTGTGGTTCATAGCTCTCCTTCCACGGGCATCCAGGGTCACTCTTGCGCAATTCCATCCCTCCCAGGCTGCTCACGTAACTGGCGTGGCCTGACGGGCGAAACAGCGCGCCGGCAAGCCTCACACCCCGACTAGCGGCCAGCAGCTCGTCCGCTGCCGGTCGCTCCTCGCGTCTACCAGCCCGCCTGTATGGCATCCTGGATGGGCCGGTCATCCAGACCCCTCTGGGCAACAGGAAATGACGGCTTGCACACATATGAGGATTCCTTCATAATGCCACTGGCTGCACCGGAGGGAGGAAATGACCCCCACAGAAGTTGCGGGAATGGATCGCGGCTCACGCCGCCGATTGGAGACGCGGGGGCGGCTCATCGCCGCCGCGCGCCGGATCATCGCCTCCCAGGGGGCGATAGATGCCGTGCCGATCAGCGAGATCACCGAGGAGGCCGATGTCGGCGTGGGCTCCTTCTACAACCACTTCGACTCGAGGGACGAGCTGTTCCAGGCGGTCGTCAGCGAGACGGTTGAGGCTCACGGGCAGGTTCTAGACCGGCTGACCGCCGAGATGACTGATATCGCTGAGGTGTTCGCCGCCTGCGCCCGCCTCACCATTCGCATGGTAGACGATGACCCGGTCTGGGGCTCGTTTGTCGTTCGCACCGGCATCTACATCCAGGAGCTCCGGTCGGCGCTCGGCTATCGTCTGCTGCGAACCCTCCGTCGCGGATTTCACACAGGCCGCTTCCTCGGCACGGACGAGCCAACGATGTTCGCCATGATCGCGGGAGCCATCTTTGGGGTGATGCAGGCCAGGCTGAAAGGCCTCGTGCCGGACGACGCGGATTGCCTGCTGGCAGGGAACCTGCTCCGGTTGCTCGGCCTGCCGGATGATGAGGCCACCGAGATGGCCAGACGCCCCTTGCCCGAGCGCGAGGGCGAAAAAACATGTCCCATCCCAGAACACCCGCTACTGGGCGAACAGACGAGCGAGGGGTCAGCGCCGTGACCGCCGGTGCGTCCACGAACAGGCCGAACCAGGTGGGGATGGTCTTTGACCTGAACAAGTGCATGGGATGCCAGAGTTGCAGCGTGGCCTGCAAGATGCTCTGGACCCGTGAGGTGGGCGAGGAGCACCAGTGGTGGTGCACCGTCAACACGCAGCCGGGCCGCGGCACGCCCCGGGACTGGGAGCAGATGGGAGGCGGCTATCGCGACGGCGAGTTGGTGCTGGGGCATGAGCCCACCCCGGAGGAGTTCGGCGGCGGCTGGCGGTTCAACAAGGAGGAGGTGTTCTTTGGGGGCAGGGGCCAGTCCGTGCACCTTAAGCCGACTACCGCCGAGGGTGCGCCACCCACCTGGGGGCCCAACTGGGACGAGGACCAGGGCGCCGGAGAATTCCCCAACGCCTACTTCTTCTACCTGCCCCGCATCTGCAACCATTGCACGCGGCCGGCCTGCGTCGAGGCCTGTCCGTCGGGGGCGATGTACAAGCGCCCGGAGGACGGAATCGTGCTACGCGACGAGGACCTCTGCGAGGGATCGCGGGAGTGCATGCGGGCCTGTCCCTACAAGAAGGTCTACTTCAACCATGTGAGAAGGGTGGCGCAGCACTGCAATCTCTGCTTCCCGCGTCTCGAGCAGGGAATCGCGCCGGCCTGCGCGAGGAACTGCCCGGGCCGCTGTGTCTTCGTGGGCATCCTCGACGACGAGAGAGGCCCGGTCCACAGGCTGGTGCACGAGTGGAAGGTCGCCCTGCCCCTCCACCCGGAGTTCGGCACCGAGCCCAACGTGTTCTATGTGCCCCCGCTCTCCCCCTACCGGCTGCGGGAGGATCGATCAATCGACACCGACACTATGCGCATCCCGCCGGACTACCTCGAGTCGCTGTTCGGGACGGGCGTGCACGAGGCGCTTGTGACGCTGCGGCGGGAGATGGAGCGGATGCGCGGGGGAGGCGGCTCGGAGTTGCTTGACACTCTGATCGCCTACCATTGGAGGACGCTCTTCGGCCCCTTCGGCAAGGAGCCCGCCGTCGTGAGCGTCGCCAAAGAGGAAGCACGATGAGCCGCGCCCGCAAGACGAATCCGACCGAGGAGCGCCAGCGCAGGCGCATTGAAGAGGAGTGGGACGAGGCTCACTTCGGCACCCACTGCGTGAACTGTGTACCCGGTGACTGCCCGATCTACGTGCTGGTCAAGGACGGCAGGGTGGTGCGGGAGGAGGCCGCGGGCGTGCGCGAGCAGGTCGAGCCCGGCGTCCCCGACATGAATCCGATGATCTGTCAGAAGGGTCTGGCCTGGAGCCTGGAGATGGAGGCCCCGGAGCGGATCAAGTACCCGCTGCGCCGCGTCGGTGAGCGTGGCGAAGGGCGCTGGGAGCGCATCTCTTGGGACGAGGCGCTGACTGAGGTCGCCGACGCGATCCTGGACGCCATCGAGGAGGTCGGCCCTGAGTCGCTGGTGCACGAGCTGAGCCCCCAAATCGTGACCACCGGACCGAGCTCGCGCTTCGTGGGTGTCCTCGGCGGGCAGGTCCTGGACGTGAACGCCACCATCAATGACTTCCACACGGGCTTCCTGCAGACCTTCGGGAAATCCTCCTTCACGCATTCCAACGACGACACCTTCCACTCCGACGTCATTCTGATCTGGCACTCGAACCCGGCGTACACCAACATCCCGTGGTTCCACTACATGACCGAGGCGCGATACCGAGGCGCGGAAGTCATCCTGATCTCCACGGACGTGAGCCCCTCGCACAGCCATGTCGACTACCACATCCCGGTGCGCCACGGCACCGATGCTGCCCTGGCTCTGGCCGCCTGCCAGGTAGTCATCTCCGAGGGACTGGTGGACTGGGGTTTCGCAGCCTCACAGACGGATCTGTCGCTGCTGGTCCGCACCGACACCGGGCAGTACCTGCGCCAGAGTCACCTCGAACGGGACGGGCGTGACGACCGCTTCTACCAGGCCCATCCCGAGAGGGGCGTGGTTCCGGCCGACCCCGTCAGCCTGCTGCTCGATTTCGAGCCCCTCGCCGAGGGGGCGCTGGAAGTCGAGACGCTCGACGCGGGGCGGGTCCGCGTCGAGCCGCTGTTCGCGCGTCTCCGACGCATGCTCGACGCGCATTACACACCGGAGCAAGCCAGCGAGATCTGCGAGGTGCACCCCGACGCCATTCGGCTGCTCGCACGCAAGGTGGCGTCCCGAAAGACCCGCCTGAGCGTCGGGGTGGGCATCTGCAAGTACTACCACGGCGACCTCATGGACCGGGCGAGGCTGCTGCTCTTCGGACTGACCGGGAACTGGGGCAAGAAGGGCGCCGGCGTGGGGAGCTGGTGCTCGTTCATGTTCGACGGCAGCTCGATGGCGATGGCCAAGGCCGAGGCCGGCGTCGAGGCGGGAAAGGCGCTGCGGAAGGGCGCCCAGGCCATGCGCGAGCAGCTCATGGAGCAGGATCCGACGCTGACCGGTGAGCTGGCAGATCGGGTGATCATGCGCGCCATGGGCGGCGGCATGATGCTCTCGCCGGCCTTCTTCTGGTACACGCACGCCGGCTATCGTGAGCGCTGGAACAACCCCGACTGGAGCGACCCCAGCATGCCGCGCGATTTCGACCAGTACTATCGGGAGGCCGTGGAGTCGCAGGCGTGGAACCCGGCGGCGGAGATCGCCGCCACCAAGCCGCCGCGCGTGCTGCTCGAGGTAGGAGGCAACACGCTCCGGCGGACGCGCGGCGGAAAGAACGCCCTGCTCCGGAATCTCTGGCCTAAGCTCACCAAGATCGTGTGCGTGGACTACCGCATGTCGCAGACGGCGCTCTACGCCGACATCCTGCTGCCGGCCACACAGCACTACGAGAAGACCGCCTTCGGCATGCCGACGCCCTGGTCCTTCATCCTGTCCATGTCTCATTCCGTGGTGCCGCCCTACGGAGAGTCTCGGGGCGAGTGGGAGGCGCTCGGCGGGCTGATCGAGAAGATCACCGAGCGGGCCAGAGAGCGTGGCCTCGAGGGCTTCCAGCACCGCAGCGGGGTGTGGCGACGCTACGACGAGCTATGGGACCTCTTCACGCTCAAGGGGACTCTCATCGATGACGAGAGCGTGGCCCGGGAGGCGCTGGCCGACGCCGTGACCTCGGGCAACTTGCCGCTGGGAACGACGCTGGATACCTTTCGCGAGAAGGGCTACAGCCGCTACAACGACTGGGCCTTTGTCTCCCTGCTAAGGGCCAACGCCTCTCCGTTCCCGCGAGACGAGACTCACTCGCCGCTGCGCAACCACATCGAGCTCGGTCACCCCTATCCGACGCTCACGCGGCGCGCCCAGTTCCTGATCGACCACCCCTGGTACCAGGAAGCCGGCGAGGATCTCCCGTGTCACAAGGAGCCGCCCCCGATGGGCGGCGACCACCCGTTTCGTCTCTCCGGCGGCCATGCCCGCTGGAGCATCCACGCCATGAACATGACCAACCCGCTGATGCTGGAGACGCATCGCGGCAAGCCCTTCGTCTTGATCAACGATCAGGCGGCCCGTCAGAAGGGTATCGAGGACGACTCCCTGGTGCGTGTCTGGAACGACGTCGGCGAGTTCGTGGCGCCCGCGCGCACCAGCCCCGCACAGCGCCCCGACGCTCTCACCGTCTACAACGGCTTCGAGGGCTTCCTGTTCCCGGGCGGTAACGGCTCCAACGAGGTCGAGCCCGGCATGGTCAAGTGGTTGCACCTGGTGGGAGACTACGGTCACCTCTCCCACAGCCCCATCGAGTGGCAGCCCGTACCCTTCGATCGTTGCATCAACGTCGCCTGCGAGCCATGCGATGGCGCGCTAGATCGCTCAGAGAGCGTCACCGACTAGGAGAAGAGCATGCAAATGAAGGCGATCGTGGCCGGCGTCGGCATGACCCGGTTCGGAAAACACATGGGAACGGGGCTCAAGGCCCTGGGTGCGGAGGCCGTCGAGGCGGCGCTCAAGGATGCGGGTGTCGGGGCGGCCGACATCGAGGCGGCCTACGTCAGCAACGCGATGGCCGGCCTCATCACGGGGCAGGAGTGCATCCGCGGCCAGGTGATCCTGCGCTCGATGGGCATCGGGCGGATTCCCGTCATCAACGTCGAGAACGCCTGCGGCAGCGGCTCCACCGCGTTCAATCAGGCCTGCGCGATGGTCTCCACCGGATGCTACGACGTGGTTCTGGCTCTGGGCGTGGAGAAGCTCTACCACCCGGACAAGCAGAGGACCTTCCTGGCGCTGCGGGGCGGAATGGATGTCGAGGCGCTCGAGGCGGTGCTTGCCAGCTTTGCTGCGGCCCAGTCACAAGGCGGCGGGGAGCCCAAGACCAGCGGTGGAGGTGACAAGCGGTCCGTCGCCATGGACTTCTACGCTGCCGTGGCGCGAGCCCACATGGCGCGGTATGGGACGACCGCAGAGCAGTTGGCCGGGGTCTCGGCGAAGAACTCGCTGCACGGGAGCCTCAATCCGCGGGCCCAGTTCCGCGAGCTGCTGACCGTCAAGGACGTGCTCGGAGCACCGATGATCGTCGAGCCACTCACGCGACCGATGTGCTCTCCGATCGGCGACGGTGCGGCGGCCGCCGTCGTAGTCAGCGAGCGCAAGGCGGGTGAGCTAGGCCTCAAGAACCCGGTGCGCGTGGCTTCCAGCGTCCTGCACTCCGGGTGGGACGGTGATCCCGGAGAGGCGGACTCCGCCAAGCTGTGCGCAGAAGAAGCCTACGAGGAGGCTGGTGTCGGTCCCGAGGACATAGGAGTCATCGAGCTCCACGACGCCTCGTCCATCGGCGAGCTCCTGGCCTACGAGTCGCTCGGTCTGTGCCGCGGCGGCGAGTCGGGAAAGCTCGTCGACGAGGGCGCCACGACGCTCGGAGGCCGGATGCCCGTGAACACCTCCGGCGGTCTGCTCCGCAAGGGACACCCGCTGGGCGCCACCGGGATCGCTCAGATCGTCGAGCTCACCGAGCAGTTGCAGGGGCGGTGCGGTCAGCGACAGGTCGAGGGTGCGACGGCCGCTCTGGCCCACAACGGGGGTGGGGTCGTGGGAAACGGAGCCGCCTCCATGTGCGTGACGATTCTCACCCGATAGCTTGGATGAACCCAGGAGGACACCATGGGAAGCATCGATTACGAAGTGGAGCTGAGCGACGAAGAGCGACTCGTTCAGGAGACGGTCCACAGATTTGCCAAGGAGGTCATGCGGCCGGCGGGGGCAGAGCTCGACGCGTTGCCCGACCCCCAGGACGTGATCGTCGACGGATCGGTCCTCTGGGAGGTGTTTGAGAAGCACCGCGCTCTCGGCCTCGACGAGCTCACGGCTCCTGGTACCGACCTGACGCCCCGACAGCAGGCGCGGCTGCGCTGCATCATCGGCGAGGAGCAGGGCTGGGGCGACTCGGGGCTGGCGATCGGCTTCGGCGTCGCCGGCTTTCCTCGCATGATGGCGCAGATGTCTGGGAAGCCGGAGCTGATCGAGCGCTTCGGTGCCCCGGACTGTGTCGGCTGCTGGGCTGGCACCGAGCCGGACCACGGAAGCGATATGATCTACTACATGAACAGGCCGGGCGTCGAGCCGCCAGGCCGGCCGAACTGCATCGCGCACAAGGACGGCGACTCCTTCGTGCTTAGCGGGCAGAAAGCGGCCTGGGTCTCGAACGGAACCATTGCCAAGGCGGCCGCGATGTTCTGCGCCGTGGACCTGGGCGACGGCGTGCGCCGCGACGGCGGCTTCCTGGTGCCGCTCGACGTCCCGGGGGTCTCGAAGGGGAAGCCCTTGGACAAGATCGGGCAGCGCGCGCTCAACCAGGGAGAGATCTTCTTCGACGATGTGCGCCTTCCGGCGGACTACATGGTAATCCCGCCGGAGGCCTACTCGATGGCGACGGGAATGATCCTGACCATGGCGAACACTGGAATGGGCTCGACCTTCGTCGGGGTAGCGCAGGCGGCGCTGGATCTGGCCCTCGACTACGCCAAGGAGCGGGTGCAGGGCGGCGTGCCGATCATCGAGCACCAGAGCGTGAAGATGCGGCTCTTCGAGATGTTCCGGAAGGTCCAGGCGGCCCGGGCGCTGAGCCGACAGGTGGCGCTCTACAACGCGATGAGCGCACCGCCCCAGCTTAAGCTGGCGGTCTCCGCGAAGGTCACCTCGACGAACACGGCCTTCGAAGTGGCCAGCAGCGCTCTCCAGATCTTCGGGGGCAACGGGCTGAGCCGCGAGTACCCGATCGAGAAGTTGCTGCGCGACGCCCGCGCCTCGATGATTGAAGACGGCTGCAACGACCTCCTGAGCCTGGTAGCCGCGGAGAGTCTGTAAACCGTGGTTCATGGTTCGTCGCTACATCGAGTTCCGTGATGCGTTGCCGCGACCGGGACTTATCGTGTTCAGAAGAGGAGTGGCAAGGACCTTGGCGGCCTGGGAAGATCAGCCTGGCCGCATTGCGTGGTCTGGACGAGGAAGAGCCTCAGGCACCCACGGCTGCATGGCTGCTCGGTTCCCCGCGAGGTGTGGGTCGGCAGCGACGGCGACGAGGCTGGCCCGGGGTTCGACGCGCTGCGGGTGGGCGAGGGCCGACTCGCGGGGCCTCGCACGGTTGTGGATGACGACAATCGGGCGGACGCAGCCGTTGGTCCAATCTCGAGCCCTCTTTGCACCCTTGTGGGTACCACGGACTGCGGCAACGATTGCGCCCGGTGGCGCCGGCGGGCGGTGGTTCACACCCTCAGGTCGCAGGCCGTGAAGCCGTCCCACTCGCTGACGGGCTTGCTGGAGGTCAGGACGAACCCCTGGCTCCCGGCATCATCCCTGCAAGAGATCCTCACCTCGCCCGCGAGTTCGTACGTCTCTGGGCTGATGACGAAGGTCACGCCGTCGGCTTCTTCCACCAGATCGGATTCCCGAGCCGCATCGACCAGCAACCCCAGTGACGGGTCGCAGCACCCGACGAACTGGAGCTCGATGCGGACGGGCCCCTGGGCTTCCCTCTCGGAGAGCAGTGACCGGATGGCCTGACCTGCGCCCGGCTCCAACGTGACTAGGGGCATCGCCTCTCCATCTCTCTAGTAGGCCTGCTTGAAGACCTCGAGGACCTCGGCGGGATCGCTCGTGGGACGGGCATTGAAGATGATGCTTGAATCGGCAATGGCGTGAAATGCGCACAGCGGAAGCGCGTCCTCCGGTACGCCCACATCGCGCAGCTTCGTGGGATGGCCCGCCTTGACCATCAGGGCCTCGACTGCGTCCGCCGCAGCCAGGGCCGCATCCCGCTCGGTCATGCCATTGGCGTCCACGCCCAAAGCCTGCGCGACCAGCGCCAGCTTGCCGGCGGCATGATCAACGTTGAAACGCATCACCTGCGGCAACACGATGCCGCACGCCGCCCCGTGGGGAACGTGGTGTAGCGTCCCCACCGTGTGCGCCATGGCGTGCGCCAGACCGACCTGGGCGACGGTGAATGCCCACCCGGCCATGCTCGCCGCTATCTGCATGCTGAGCCGGGCCTTCTCGTTCTTGCCGTCGTCCGCGACGAGCGGCAGGTTCTCACTGATCTGGCGGATCGCGTGCAACGCCTGGCCATCGCAGACCGGGTTGGCCATGATGCTCGTCAGCGCCTCGACCGCGTGGGTCATAGCGTCCATGGCCGTGCTCACTGTCATGTCCCTGGGCAGGGTCATCGTGAACCGCGGATCGAGAATCGCTGCGTTCGGCGTGATCTTCGGGTCCGCTATGAAGAGCTTGCGGCCCGCGACCTTGTCGGTTATGACGGCAACGTTCGTCACCTCGCTGCCGGTGCCCGCCGTCGTTGGAACGACAATGTGCGGCGTCTGGGGCTCAGAAAGCGCATACCAGCGATTGACGTAGTCATTGGCCCTGCCACCGCCCTTCAAGGCGACGCAGACCGTCTTCGCGGCATCGATGACGCTGCCGCCTCCGACGCTGACGATGCAGTCCGCCTTCAGTTCCCGCGCCTTCTCGAGGGCGGCATCCACCGACTCCAGGTCCGGGTCCGGTGGTATCTTGTCATAGATGCCCACGCAGAAATCTACGAGGGTGTTCTTGACAAGGTCCGCGAGTCCCGCCTTCCTGACGCCGGCATCGGTGAGTATCAGCGCCCTGCGGCACCCCAGGTCCACAACCACCTTGTAGATTGAAGACAGGGAGCCGTGCCCGGCCACCACATTAGTCGGGCAGTTGTAGGCAAAGCCCTCCATCTTCTTGCTGTCCGACATGAGGTTGAACATGAAGTTGGTATTGCGGTCAGAGAAGTAGGGCACGTGGATTCTCTTGACCTGGGTGTACTCCTCTAGCCCCCAACTCCCCAGTTCGCGTCCGACGCCCGACTGCTTGTACCCGCCGAAGGGGCAGTACTCCGCAAAGACGTGGAAGTTATTGATCCACATCGTCCCCGTGCGGACCCCGCGGGCCACACGCTCGGCCCTGGCGATGTTGTTGGAGAACACTCCGCCGGCCAGCCCGTAGATGGAGTCGTTGGCGATGGCGACGGCTTCGTCGTCGTCGTCATACTTGATGACGCAAACGACAGGCCCGAAGATCTCCTCCTGGGCGATGCGCATCTTGTTGTCTACGTTGGCGAAGATGGTTGGGGCGTAGTAGTATCCGCCCTCCATTCCCTTCACCTCGACGCGCTTCCCGCCGGTGACAACCTCAGCGCCCTCTTCCCTGCCCAGCTTGACATAGTATTCGACGGTGGCGAGCTGTTCCTTGCTGACAATGGGTCCCATGTGGGAGGTCGGATCGAGCTGGTACCCGATCCGGAGCGATTCCGCCCTCTTCTTCATCCTCTCAACGAACTCATCGTACATCTTCGAGGGAACCAGGACGCGCGTGCCTGATTCGCATATCTGTCCCTGGTGAAGGAAGGTCCCGAAGCAGGCGCCTTCCACTGCCAGATCCATGTCCGCATCGTCCAGGATGATGTTGGCCGACTTGCCCCCGAGCTCCAACGTCACCTTCTTCACCGTGTCGGACGCCATTCTCATGACCTCGCGTCCCACCTCGGTGCTGCCGGTGAAGGCGATCTTGTCCACGTCCGGGTGGGTGCAGATAGTCTTGCCCAGCGCGCCTCCCGGACCGGGGATCACATTGAACACGCCCTTCGGGATTCCCGCCGCCTTGGCCGCCTCTGCCAGTATTAGAGCGGTGAGAGGCGTATTCGAGGCCGGCTTCACGACGATGGTGTTCCCCATGATCAGGGCCGGCGCGATCTTCCACATGGCGAGAGCGGTTGGGAAGTTCCACGGGACGATCCCCACGCATACGCCGATCGGTTCCCGGCGGACATATTCACGTCCGGGCGCGAAGGCATTCCCCGAGGCGGGGATCTCCTCCTCCAACGGGAACTTGGTCATCGCGTGGGTTGACAGATTGCGAATCAGCAGGCTGGCCCACATGACTATGATCTTGGCGTATGCGACAGTCTGGCCTGCGTCCATGCATTCGGTTGCGACCATGCGCACGCCCTGCTGCGAGATCTGGTCTGCGAAATCCTGAAGCCTCGCTACACGTGCGGACACATCAAGTCCGCTCCAGTCTCCCCTGTCAAAGGCGCGGCGAGCGGCCGCTATCGCGGCCTCTGCATCGGCCGTTCCGGCCTGCGCAACTTTCGCAAAGGGGAGCCCGGTCCCCGGGTCGATGGTCTCGAAGGTCTTTCCGTCCTGGGCATCGACAAACTCACCGTCGATAAACAGCTTGTACTCGTCCACCGAAACCCCTCCTTGTCCTGTGAAGACCCTGAGTGACGGGCGTGGGCCGGGCGGCTTTCATCCGCTCACACCCGCCCGTCTCCGCGATTGCCATCACGTGGGAGCCGACCGCGGGGCGCCACCCACGACAAGAAGGGTACTACCGCGCAGGACGTGAGGGAAGTCACATTGACGGCCGGTGTCGGCGATGAGAGCTCACGTGGGTGGCCGATCGACAGGGGACTACGAAGACGCCGGCAGTCGCTGCACCAAGTGTCCATCGGGCTGCGGTGGAGAGCCGGCGGTCCGGTAGGTAGTCCGCCAACATGTCCCTTGGACAGTGAGGAGCGTCACGGTGAGTTCCCCGGGGCTGGCCATGTCACTGGGCGAAAACCCTCGGGGATCTTGTCCCTGTATGCGACCTGAGCGCTTGACAAGCTGCTGCTGGGGAGTTATGCTGCTTATTCTGCTAAGGATGCATAAAACCTTACTGGAGGCGGACGATGGTACTCCGATGCCGCGACACCGGTGGATGGTGCAACTGGGAAGGGCGCGCTGACATCGCAGAGGATCTCATTGAGATGGCCTCTCGACATGCCGAGGGCGCCCACTACGTGAAGGCGACCCGCGAGTTCAGAGAGACGGCACGCATGCGGATTAGAGACGAAGTCGCTGAGGACCGGAGTCCGTCTTCAATGCCACTGCCCCGTCTGGCCGTTGGCGGCCTAGTGGCGGGTATGACGTGTGAGGCGACAGGTTCCCCGCGAACCGGAAGGGAGTGCGTGGGCAGAGGACACGTGAGAATGCACGGCGAGATTGATCCAGCGTGACGAACGGTGACATTTGGGTTCACCACCATTCACAGACAACAACTCGGAGGGAGCGATCATGACACGACAAGAGGTGTACAGGGAGATAGAAGGGGTCTTCGGCCTGGTTCCCAGCATGTTCAGGCCTCTCCCGGACTCGTCGTTGGAGGCCGAGTGGGAGCTCTTCAAGCGCGTCCAGCTTGAAGACGGGCCGATTCCAGCCAAGTATCGGGAGCTCATCGGCGTCGCCATCTCGGGAGTGACGAAGTGCCGCTACTGTGCCTTCTACCACACGGAGCTGGCCAAACTGCACGGCGCAACCGAAGCGGAGATTGAGGATGCCGTGCACTACGCCAAGTCGAGTGCGGGTTGGAGCGCCTACGTGAACGGCCTCCAGCTTGACTATGACGAGTTCACATCGGAGGTGTTGCAGGCCTGCGAGCACGTGCGGCGAGGGCAGCTCGCGAAGGTGTAGACCAGGACAGACGGTGGTGGCGGGGCCGACAGACCGGCCCCGCCGGCACCTTAGTGGAGAGGAAGGAGTCCACCATGCCACACATGACATTGTTCCGCTTCAAGGCCCTGCCCGGCAGGCGACAGGCAGTGCTCGACCACTTCGAGAAGTGGGAGCGTGAGAACAAGCCCACGGCGACCGGGTATCAGCAGTCAATCCTGGTCGTGAGCAATAGGGACCCGGACGAGTTCATGGGCGCGGTGCGCTGGGACAACAGCTCGAACTACGACAAGAACTCGAGCCGGCCAGAGCAGGACGCTTGGTTCCGCGCGCTCCGGGCTGACCTGGTGGGCGATCCGGAGTGGTTTGACGGCACGCTCGAGCGTGAGTTGACAGCCTAGCGAGCGGTGCCAAAGGTCCATGGCCCCCAGGCAAGACCGGTCAGTCGACCGGAAGGAGGAAGAAGAAATGGCCAGCATATTCATCAGGCATCACGTGAGGGACTACGCTACGTGGAAGCCGTTCTTTGACGAGCATGAGCCGACCCGGAGAGCACACGGCCTCAGCGGCCACAGGCTCTACCGCGGGACGGATGATCCCAACGAAATCACCATCGTGTTCAAGACAGAGGACCTGGAGCGGGCCAAAGAGTTCGCTGCCTCTGAGGACCTGCGGTCTGCGATGGAGCGAGCCGGTGTTGAGGGGCCACCGGAGGTCTGGTACACCGAGGGCCCCGAGAAGAAGAAGTACTCGCCATCCATGGCCGAGACTGAGGAGCGCGTGACTGCTTCAACCTAGCGGCCTTGCCGTCCCGGATGGGAACCGTGGCGGCACGGCAAGCAAGGCCGAAGACACATCCCGGGTCGACCGGCTGGTCGGCCCGGGATGTTGTTGCGGCGATGGGTTCCTCTCAGAGTCAAAGGATCTGCTGCCGCATCCTCGCAAGAGCACCTGGACGCCGGTGATAGCGGCGGAGCAGTTGGAGGAGCTGGCGAGGAAGCTCGCCGAACGGTAGGCACATCCCGCCATGCGCCCACCGTGGTCGGTCGCGTGTGCCTCCAAACCGACCTGACGAAGGCGGCGCCCGGTTGAGCGCGCTCGTGGTACATGGGTAGGTGTTGCCTGAGCGCAGCGTACCTGTTGAGTGTCGAAATCCCCACGCGCAAGGTGCGAAGCAGGTGGCGGGGGCGCCTGTTTCATTCCGCCGGTGCCGCACTCCAGGATGGGGCCACCTCCTCCGGCGATCTCCGGCGAGACCCTGGTGAGAGGTTGGTGAGACCGGGCACGGTAGGGTTGCAGCCGGTGGCGGGGTGGATTCGCCTCTGGAACACCCCGCACAGGGCTGGGCGCGGGACAATCCCCCGCCGCCATGGCCCGCGCCCAGCCCTTCTCCAGAGAGGGGACGTTGCCGGGAGCTGGCATGTCTCTCGGCCGGATGCGCTGCCGCCTCGCACCGCTGGGCACTCTCAGGTCCCGCGGTGAGAGATTGGTGAGAGGGCGTCGTGATGATGGAGCCGCGGGCAGCCATGAAGTGGCAAAGGCAGGGAAGCAGCGTGATTGACGAGGACCTGGTCGAGGCCGCTTTCGGCGTTCTGAACCGGAGGGACCCACCCCACTCCCGTGAGCCGATACCAGACGTCTTTGCCCTCGACGGTGAGCTGGTCATCGACACGCCCGGTTTCCAGACTACCGTAGATCGGGAAGGGATCGGCCGATTGACGAGCACTCTGCCTGAGGCCGCGCTCTTCGGCTACTGTGAGGCGTTCCGAAACGGCGGGACTATCGTCGGCCGGTTCACGGCTGGCGGCTTCGGCCCCAATCCAGCTTTCGGCCGCTACGCACTACAGCGCAGGGGCAACCGCGTCAAGCGACTCGAATTGGAGATCGAGCCAGACCTGGACCGAGAGCTGTCAGCCGGCATGGCCTGGCCGTCGAGCGCGTGGGAGGCACACGGTGCCACCGACAACAGCATGAGGCGCGGCAGGTGGGCTGCCGCGCCTGACGAGTCGGAATGGTGGAGACGGACAACGAGGGACTCCACCACGC
>DAOULP010000056.1:0-12462 GCA_034420175.1 Dehalococcoidia bacterium
CTGAGGGCAGCGATCGTCACCAGATAGGGCGCGAGAAGTTCCTGGAGCGCGTCTGGTCCTGGGTCAACCAGTACAGGGACAGGATCCGCTCTCAGATCCGTCTCATGGGCGCCTCCTGTGACTGGACCCGCGAGTGCTTCACCATGGACCCCGGTCCCCGGAAGGCGGTCCGCACCACGTTCGTGAGCCTCTACAACGACGGACTCATCTACCGAGGGGAGCGGATCATCAATTGGTGCCCCCGCTGCCACACCGCCATCTCCGACCTGGAGGTGGAGCATCGGGAGACCCAGGGCCGGCTCTGGTATGTGTGCTATCCGTTGCTGAGCGCCGACGGCTCTCCTGAAGAGGGCCGCTACATCACCATCGCCACCACCCGGCCGGAGACCATCGTGGCGGACGTGGGTGTGGCCGTGCACCCCGAAGACGAACGCCACAAGCCGCTGGTGGGCAGGAAGGCCCTCCTTCCCATCATCAACCGCGAGCTCGTCATCGTCGCCGACGAAGCTATCGACCCCGAGTTCGGCGCTGGTGCGCTCAAGGTGACCCCCGGCCATGACCCGGTGGACTTCGACGTCGGGCAGCGGCACGGCCTGCCCGTCATCAATTCGATCGCTCTGGACGCCACGATGACTGAGGACGCCGGCCCCTATCAAGGGATGGACCGATTCGAGTGCCGCCGGGCCATCGTCGCCGACCTCGAGGCTGGGGGGTTCGTGGTGAAGACAGAGCCCTACAGCCACAGCATCGGCCACTGCCAGCGCTGCGAGACCATCGTCGAGCCGCTCATCAGCCCGCAGTGGTTCGTGAAGATGGCGCCCCTGGCCGCGCCGGCGATGGAGGCGGTGACCAGCGGTCGTCTTCGCTTCGTGCCGGAGCGGTTCACCCGCGTCTACCTGAACTGGATGGAGAACATCCGCGACTGGTGCATCTCCCGCCAGCTCTGGTTTGGCCATCCTATACCCGTCTGGTACTGCGACGACTGTGGGGCCCCGCTCCCGAGCGTGGAAGACCCCAGCCGCTGCCAGCACTGCGGCTCCGGCAAGCTGCGCCAGGACCCCGACGTTCTGGACACCTGGTTTTCGTCGGCGCTCTGGCCTCACTCCACGCTGGGCTGGCCGGAGCAGACCGAGGACCTGTCGTACTTCTATCCCGGCTCAGTCATGGAGACCGCCTACGACATTCTCTTCTTCTGGGTCGCCAGGATGATCATGACGGGCCTCTACAACATGAAGGACATACCCTTTCACACTGTGTACCTTCACGGTCTGGTGCGGGACGAGCGGGGCCAGAAGATCAGCAAGTCCAAGGTGGGGCACACACAGAGCGTCAGCGCCACGGTCGAGGAAGTGGCGGAGGACTATGGCACCGACGCCCTGCGCTACATGCTGGCCACGGGCGGCTCCCCCGGCAACGACATGAAGATCTCGGACCAGAAGCTGGAGGCAGGGCGCAACTTCGCCAACAAGCTCTGGAACGCTGCCCGCTTCGTGATCACGAACCTGGACGGCGACTCCGTGGGCCGCCCTTCGCCGGATGACCGGCAGGCCATGCCGCTCGAGGACCGCTGGATCCTGTCGCGCCTGTCCAGAGTGACGGAGAGCGTCGGCCGGCTCCTCGAGCGCTTCGAGCTGGGCGAGGCGGGCCGGCAGATCCACGACTTCGTCTGGGGCGAGTACTGCGACTGGTACGTGGAGATGGCGAAGGTGCGGCTGCGGGCGGGCGACGTCTCGCCCCGGCCGGTGCTGGCGCACGTGCTGGACAGCAGCCTCCGCCTGCTTCATCCTTACGTGCCCTACGTGACTGAGGAGATCTGGCAGTCCCTGACCCAGCACCTCTCGGAGCGCGACGCCGACGCCCTGATCGTGGCCCCATTCCCTGAGCCCGATTCGGCCTGGCGGGACGACGAGGCGGAGGCGCAGGCCGGGGGCGTCATCGAAGTGGTGCGGGCGATTCGCAACATCCGCTCCGAGCGGCGGGTGGAGCCCGCACGCTTCGTGGAGGTCCACGTCCAGGCGCGCGAACTGCGACCGGTCTTGGAGGCCAGCCGGCCGCTCGTCGCTGCGCTGGCGCGGGCCGAGCCCCTTCACATCGTCGGCGAGGAGACGCTGCTGCCGACGGACAACGTCGCGACTGTTGTCCTGGCCGACGGCCGGGTGGGCCTGCCCCTGGCCGGGCTCTTCGACCTCGACGCGGAGCGCAGCCGCCTGTCGCGCCAGGTCGGCGAGGCGGAGGCCGACGTGAGCCGTCTGAAGTCCCGTCTGGCGGACGAGCGCTTTCGTACGCGCGCCCCGGCCGCCGTCGTGCGCCAGGAGGAGGAGCGTCTGGCGACGACACGCTCGCGGCTCGAGGGTCTGCGCGCCCGCCTCAGCGAGCTGGGGTAGGGGGTCGCCCCGCCCCAGACCCCACTCCCCCTCTTCACCCTATACGAACCGCTCGACGATGCTGTGCTGGCCCTCCTTGCGCAGGATGAAGCCGGTGGGGAAGAGCGTGCGGTCCTGGAAGTCCTCCTGGTGGCTGACGACGATGATGCGGTCCATGAGCTGCGAGAGGTTGCGCAGCTCCTCGATCATCTCCTGTCGCCCCTGAGCGTCCAGGCTGCCGAAGCCCTCGTCGATGATCAGCGAGCGGATGGTGCTGCCCTGCGACCCGGCCACGTACTGCCCGATGGCGGCGGCGATCGCCACCGAGGTGCGGAAGCGCTGGCTCCCCGACAGGAACTGCGTGTCCAGCGGCTCGTCGGCCGAGGCGAGGTCGCGGGCCCGGATGACGATCTCCTCGTTGCCCCGCGTGTCGGTCTGCCGGGCGAACTGGAGCCTGAGCTGGCCGCCGGAGATGCGGGCCAGGGTCTCGTTGGCCAGATGTGTGATCCCCATCAGGGCCTCGTCCACGAGACGGGCCTGGAGGCCGCCGCGTCCCAACAGATCGGCGAGCCGCGCGAAGCGGACGCGCGACCGGTGCGCCTGTCGCAGGTCGCTTTCCAGCCTCTCGCGCTGCTCGCGGGCGTGTTCGAGCTGCTGGAGGCGACGAAAGGCGTCGTCGCGCTCCGACTGGCGCGCCTCTGCCTGGCTAGCAGCCTCCGCTAGGGCCCGTTCCGCCTCCTCGACGGCGACGCGGTGCTCCTGGGGAACGCGCTCCGCGCTGTGCCCGAGCTCCCGCAGGCGGGCTTCCTCATCGCGATGCTCATCGACGGCCCGCTCCAGCGCCTGGTGCTCCTCTTCGACGCCAGCTAGCTCGTCACGACGCCGCTGGAGCTCCGGCAGCAACGAGTCGTCCAACTCCATCGCCCGCTGCCGCCAGCCGTCAGGCAACGACTGGAGGCGGACGGCAGCCTGGGACCGGAGGCCGGCGGCCCGCTGTTCCAGACCCGCGGCTTCGCTTTCGAGCTGCTGACGGCGCAGGCGGCTGGACTCCAGGGTTTGGCGGGTGGCATCCGAGCGATCGCGGGACTCTTGCCAGGTGCGGCGTGCAGCCTGCGCATCGGCGTCGAGGCGGGGCTCGTCGGCATGGAGCCGCTCGGCCTCAGCCTGGACCTGCTGCTCGACCGGGGGCGGGTAGCGCCCCGCCAGCTCCGCGATGCGGTCCTCCCGCTGCCGCAGCTCGTTGCCCAGGATCTCCACCTGTCCCTCCACGCGCATGAGACGGCTGAGCTCAGTGTTGGCCTCGTCAAGCGCGGATGCCTGTCGACGAGCGTCGGCGAGCGCCTGCTCGGCTTGCGGCAGGGGGGACTCGGCTGGGGCGCGTCGCAAGTCGTCCGGGAGGTCGGAGGCGGCGGCGATGGCCTCGTTCAGCCGCGAGCGCGCGTGCGCTGTCTCCCGAGCGCGCTGCG
The DNA here is from genome assembly GCA_034420175.1 of Dehalococcoidia bacterium. Taxonomy (GTDB): domain Bacteria; phylum Chloroflexota; class Dehalococcoidia; order DSTF01; family JALHUB01; genus DAOULP01. Next base: position 3,830 of record DAOULP010000056.1, read on the forward strand.
CGGCCTCCAAGAGGCGATCGCGCGCCTCCTGCTCGGTAGCCTGCGACACCGCCAGCACCTGACGCGCTGCCTCCCCCTCTTGCTGGGCCTGCTGACGGTCGGCCTGCGCCTCGGCGACGCCCTGGGTGGCCTCGGCGACGGCGGCCCCGGCCTCCCGCAGCTCGAGCGCGATGTGCTCCGGGTCCACGGGCTGTCCGCAGCGGGAGCACACCGCCTCGTCGCGGGCCTCCTGGCGCGCGACAAGCTGGCCGCGGGCCTGCTCGAGAGCGGCCTCAGCCCGGGCCAGCCGCTGGTCGGTCGAGCGAAGACGCTCTTCCGTCTCCCGGCGGTGCGCGTCGGCGGCGGCCGCCTCCGCCGCAAGTCTCTCGACTTCCCGCGACCCGGCCTCCGGCGAGCCGACGGCGTCGGCGGCGGTTTCCCCCTGCTGGAGGTCCTTGCGGGCGGCCACAAGCCCCTCGAGGGCGGGCAGCCCTCGCGCGATGCCCGACAGGCGCTCCTGTCGCTGCCGGGCGGTCGGGAGCGATGGCAGCTCTGCCGAGAGCGTCTCGACGTCGGCCGTAAGCCGGTCGGCCTCCTGGCGTGCCTGTGCCAGGTCAGCAAAGTCACGAAGGGCGGGCTGGAGCTCGTCGAGGGAGCGACGGCAGCCGCTCAGCCGGTCAGCGGCGTCGGCAGCGGTGCGCTCGGCGTCCGCCTCGGCGTCGGATGCCCGTCTCGCATGTTCCTCTAGCGTCCCGAGGTCGACGGCGAGAGCGTCGCGGTGAGCCGCCTCGGCTTTGGTGTCGGCATCGACGGCCTCATGTAGGTCCTGCAGGGCCTCCTCCAGGGCGGGGACGGCCGGTCCGATGGTCTGCCACTCCTGGTGGTCGCTGCGGATTCGGTCGGCGTCCGCTAGGAGACCCTCGACCTCTGTCAGCCGTTGCCGGGACTCAACTATCTGAGCGGTGAGTTCGGCGAAGGTGCGGGCGTCTTGGAGGAGGGCCTGAGCCCGCCCGTGGGCGGCTTGCGAGTCCTGGAGGGCCTCCTCCGCGGCGGTCAGCGCCGATTCGGCCGCCTCGAGGTCCGCGGGGTCGAACGCCGGGGCGCCGTCAAGCTGGCGCTCCATGACGGTCGCCGTCGAACGGGCGTCGCGAGCCCGTCCGCGGGCCCGCTCCTCGAGCCGCTGGTAGGCCTGAAGGCCGAGGAGCTGCCGGAGGATGTCGAAGCGCTCGGCGTCGCGGGCGGTGATGAAGCGGTCGCTCTCCCCCTGGCGCAGGAGGACAGAAGTGACGAAGGTGTCGTAGCTGAGGCCCAGGCGGTCTTGAACCCAGCGCCCTAGGCCGGCGTCGGAATCGGTGCCCGGCGCCGGCACCCACTCGCCGCTGCCGGGGTCGAAGCGGGCGGCTTGGCGCTCCTTGGCCTCCTGTTGCTGCTTGCCGGTGCGTCGGGTCACGGTGCGGCGGACTCGGAAGAGGTCACCGTCGACGCGGAACTCAAAGACGGCCTCCGACTGCCGGGCGCCCTTGCGGATGAGGCGACCGTCGCCGGTGGCGCCCCCGCGGTGGCGGCCGAAGAGGGCGTAGGTGATGGCGTCGAAGATGGCGCTCTTGCCCGAGCCGTTGTTGCCGGAGATGCTCCACAGCCGCGACCCATCGAAGTCGAAGTCGATGGGTCCGCCGCCGTCGGCCTCGCCGTAGGTGAGGAAGTCCCGAACCTGCACCCTGACGGGGATCATGGCGCTACCCGGCTGCCCTGGGCTTCACTGCTCGGCGCCGTCGCTTGCGTGGGCGGGCGTCGGCGTCCGTTGCGGCGGCGGGATCGCCGAGGTCGCCCAGCAGCTCTTCGGCCAGTCGAAGTAGTTCCTCGCGGTCGCTGTCCTCGGCCAGCGCCTCGCGCAGGTAGGAGCGCACCGTGCCTGCCACGTCCCGTCGATCGATCGTCGCTGCCATCGGGGGAGCGGCCGTCTCCAAGAGCTGGATCTCGGGCGGCGCCCAGAGCCGCGGGAATAGGGCGCGGGCCCGGGCCAGGAGCGGCCCGGCGGGATCGTCGGGCGAGAGGTTCAGGCTGAGCGAGACCAGCGTCCGTTGTGGCTCCGGCAGCTCGTTTGCAGCCCGCTCCAGGTCGTCCTCGGTCGCTGCTTCCACGTGGGCGAAGGGTGTGGCATCCAGTGGCAGGTCTTCCAGGTCGCGCAGGCCCTCTCGACCCACCTCCGCCAGCACGGCCGTCTTCTGATCGTCCTTCTCGCCCCGGTCCATGCGCTCCAGGCTCCCGCAGTAGCGGATGTGGGGCGCGCCCACGGCTTGTGGCTTGTGGATGTGACCCAGGGCAATGTAGGCGTACGAGGGCAGGTCGGTGGGTTCGACGGGTACGTCTTCCTGCTCGCTGAGCTGGTAGAGGCCCTCGCGCACGCCGCGTACCAGGAAGTGGCCGCAGAGGACCACCGGCACGCCCGCCGTCGAGCGCGCCCCGCGCGAAAGCTCGCCGATCTCCTCGCGCAAGACCTGGGCGAGGGCCTGTCGCTTGGCGTCGGGGCTGGGCCAGCGCTGGTCGGCCAGGCCATAGCGCGTTGGCGTCGGGTAGGGCAAGAGCATGAGCTGCACCTGCTCGCCGGATTTGCCCGTGACCGGTACCAGATCCGGTCGCTCGGCGAAGACGACGCGCGGGCGGCCTTCCCCGGCCACGAGCTCTTGGAGGCCCCGGATGAGAGGGAAGACGTGCTCGCGGTCGTGGTTGCCGGCGATGAAGACGGCCCACATTCCGGCCTCGACACGGGGCTTCAGCAGACGGGCGAGGCGGGAGATGATGCGGGCCAGCGGCTCCGAGCGGTGCTCGTCGAAGACGTCTCCGGCCACGAGAAGGACGTCTACCTCTCTCTCGTCCAGGTAGCGACAGATCTCCTCCAGCCGCTGGAACTGGTCGGGCAGGCGGTCCTGGTTGCCTAGACGGGCGCCGAGGTGCCAGTCGCCGGTGTGGAGGAGGCGCATCTCAGGGCTGCTCGTCGTACGGACGTGGCTTCAGGCGGCGAACGGCGCTGGGCACCGCAGAGGCCTCCGCTAGGAACTCGGGCGGCTCCGGCGAGGCCTCCTGTTTGCGCATCGCCCATGGCGGCCGGGGGACGCGAACGTGCATCGGCTGGCGGAAGCTGGGCAGGTGCAGCACCTTATCGCTGGCACCGAGCTGCTCCACGTAGTCCCGCAGCTCCTCCGGCAGGAAGCTGAAGACGTCCTGTCGTAGCTCGTGGCCGCCGGTGCGCCCCAGGACCCGCACCGAGGCGTTCTCTACCACGCGCGGCGAGACCAGCGATGCCTGCTGCTGAGCCCCGAGGAGGATAACTCCCCGCGAGCGCAGCTCCGCCGCCACCGTCTCGATGAGCTGGGTGATGGGGTCGGTGTGTCCGCGAGGAGCGAAGCGGTTGAGCTCGTCGAGGACGAAGAGGTAGTGCATGCCGGGTAGGGCTCCCGCGCCGGTCTGCTGCTCCACGGCCTGCTTCAGCAGCGCCGCAACGACGAAGCGCTGGAGGTGGCGGTCGGGCAGGCTCTGGATGTCTACCACGATGGGCCGCCCGGCTTCGAGCTGGCTGATGTCCAGCGGGTGGCTCCCACCGCCGTCCATGCGGAAGATGCCGGCGCTCTCGTAGACGATGCGCCGCAGTCGCCGGTAGAAGCGGCGCACTGTGCCGGGGTGGTGCACCGACTGCAGCCGCTCGAAGGCCAGGTCCGATCTGCGTGGGGGCTCCTCGCCCTCCCGGCCCTCGCCGCGAGCCAGGCTCTGCTCGAACCAGTCGAAGAGCTCTTGGAAGGTGCGGGCGGGGGCGTCGCGGCGCAGCTCCCGCATGGGGGTGCCGTCGTTCTGGCGCCACTCCCGCGCCAGCAGGCGCTCAATGTCGGCGAGGAGGAGAGCGAAGTTGTCGTCCTCACGATCGCTATCGCTGAATAGGTACACGAACAGATTGTCGCGGATAATGTCTTCGAGCGACCAGCTATAGGGCCGCACGCCGCTCCGTCCGACGGGCGCTGCCAGTTCGTCGCTGCCGGGCTGTTGGGGTGCGAAGAAGCCCAGCACGTCCAGTGGGGCGACGTCGCTCCAGCCCATGGCCTCCCACATCGCCCGGTCCTCCTCGGTGAAGGCCTTCGACCAGTGGTCCAGCCAGAAGAGGTCGAACCCCTTGACGTTGAGGATGACGGCGCGCGCCTGCGGCTTCTCGGGGTCCTCCGGGTGCTCCTCGGCGTGACGGCGGCAGTAGCGCAGGACCTGGCTGAGGACGATGGTCAGGAGGCTGGACTTGGTCCCCACGCCGGCGATGCCGGCCACGTTCACGTGCCCGCCCTTCGCGCCCAGAAGATAGTCCAGGTCCACGTAGGCGGGTCCGGCCACGGCCTCCCCCCCGTTGCGCACCAATCCGACGACCAGGGGTTTCTCCATATCGCCGACGCCGTAGGCGATGCGGGCCTCCGGCTCCCCGGCCGGGTAGACCACGCTCTCCTCGCGCGGCGGAGTGAAGACGCTGGGGTCCGTGGCCAGCACGCGCACTGAGGCGTAGGTGACGCCGCGGCTCTCGAGGGGCACCTGCTCCTCCGGCCGGCCGTCGAAGCGGTCCGCCTCCTCCAGCATGTCGCTGCGGCGAGATCGCCGGAACACCTCTGTCACCAGACCGTAGAACTGGACGCTCTGTGTGCCGGCAGGGCTCTCCACATAGACGAGCTGTGTCTTCTCGACCAGCCGGTCCTCGGGGACCCAGAAGTTGAACTCCTCCGTCGTCGCCTCGGCGCCCGGAGGCGCTCCCACCCGGCCGATCGAGCGCAGGCCGGCGGGAGCGTCGGCGACTTCGGCGGGCTCGCTCGAGCCGTCCCGGCGGCGGTCGCCACTCGATTCGTCCATCTCTAGCCTCCTAGATGCCCAGGGCCCGTTGCAGCCGGGCCGCTGCCTGACGGGTGTCCGGCAGCAGGGCGTGCAGCTCGTCCTCCACCCGGACGATTGGCTCCAGGGAGATACCGGCCCGTGGGTAGCTCTTCTCTCGACAGCGCAGCCCCCGCAGCCACGCCGAGAGGGCCGAAAGCTGAGCCCAGCGCTCCTGGGGCACGGGAAAGCGCTGCTCCAGGTAGTGCTGGGGCACGGCGAGCCGGACGATTCCGTAGCCCGGAGCCAGCCCGTCGGCGGCCGAGAGGCGCAGGTAACAGCTTACCACCGTGGCGTGCTCCGTCTGTAGCAGGAAGGCCGGGGTGCGCTCGCCAGGCGCCAGCTCGTAGAGCAGGTTGAGGTGGGAGTCGGGCAGGTAGCGCCGCATCTGTCGCTTCACCACGCCAACCGCCGGCATGCCCTGGGAGGCCACGGTCACCAGCCGACGCTCCAGCAGGCCGTCAACGACGGCGGGAACGTCCGGGGCGGCGAAGAGGATCTCCTTCTCGGCCTCCTCCATGCGGTCCTTGGCCAGGTCCCACGTCCGCCGTCGCAGCACCTCAAAGTCGGCGACCATCTCCGTTGTCTCGGAGACGACGAGTTCTATGCCAAGCGGGGCCAGGCCGTCAGCCATCCGGCGCAGGTCCTCCTGGGGCATGCCGTTGCTCAGCAGGCAGAGGATGGTGCGCAGCCGGAAGCCGCCGGGGGGCCGGACGAGGCGAGTGCCATCGAGGTCGAGGGCCAGGGCGCCCAGGCAGGCGAGCACGGCCGGCCGCCGACGGCCATCGACGGAGAAGGCGGCCACCGAGCGAGAGAAGACGCTGCCGTCGATGAAGCGCCGGGGCGCGTCGAGGGGTTCGGGAACGGGGCGAGTGGAGTCGGCCTCGCAGGGGACGGGCCGCCAGCCGCTGGCCGGCAGCTCGTAGGAGAGCTCATGCAGGCGCGCCTTCAGGGCCTCCTCGTCCTGCGTCAGGGCCTCGTCCGCCAGCGGGAGCGGTTCGTATGGACGGTCATCCAGCGGCCGGGCGTCGTAGCGCCGGGCGAGTTCTTTGAGGGCGGGGTCAGGTGTGTGCTCGGCCACCAGGCTTTGCTCCATCAAGGATCCCGGCTGGTGGCATCGTAGCACAGGTGTTCCCGCGCTGGGGAGGGGCTGCGGGGACAAAGGGGCGACAGGAATCCTGGCTGGGGTGACTGGCGGCGAGCGGCGGCGTCAGGTGCTGGCCGTTCCAGGCATGGGGGATAGAAGAAGGAGCCCCGCCTGAGCTAGCGGGGCCCCCTCCGCTGGCATTGGAGTTGTGCTAGCGTTTCTTCTCGTTGCGCACCGCCTCGGTCGCGGCGAGGCTGGCGGCGGGCACCTTCGGAGCGGGCTCGCTCCCGGGCGCCTCGATCCTGTCTACGGCTTGCCCGCATTGCAGGCAAACGTACTCCTCCGTGAGGAGATCGTAGTGCATGTCTCCGGAGCACTTATGGCAAGCCTTGAGCCAGATCATCGTCCTTTCTCCTTACGCCGGGGCCCGATGTGCGGTTTGGTCGCCCAAGCCGGCCGGCGCAGCTACGCGCCTTGACCGGCGATTGCGTCACGGTTTCCCGATAGAGAATCGGCAGGGCATGGCTCCTCCTGCACCCCGTGGGGCGCCCAGCTTGTGGCAAAATGTGGCTGTCGGCGTGAACTGTGCTCTGGGGAGGGCGGGGGCGACCGTGGTGGAGAGGATCGAACGGCAGGAACTGACGCGGCGCAGACTGGAGGCGCTGCTCACGGAGCTTGAGGACTCGCCCGGCGACTGGCTGACCGTGTGCGTGCCGTCCGGCGAGGCCCCCCAGGCCGATGACGTTTTTGGTCCGACTCAGGCAGGTTGGGTGGGGGAGATCGAAGCGCTTCTCGGCGAGATGCACTCGGAGACGGGCGCCGCATGCTTCTGGAGCGAGGCCCGGCGCGTGGTGGTACTACCGCCGTTTCCGCTGGTTGAGGCGAGCTGCCGAGCCGGATGCGAACCGGCCCCACTGCGCTCGCTCCTCAGCGAGCCGCGGAGGATCGGCGTTGTGCTGGTGCGGCTGGGGAGGTACGCCGTCGGCGTCTTCGACGGTGAGCGGCTGGTCGATTCGAAGGCGGGCCAGCGGTTCGTCAAGGGGCGCCACAAGGCCGGGGGCCAGTCCCAACAGCGCTTCGCGCGCATCCGGGAGAAGCAGGCGATGGTGATGTTCGGCAAGGCGTGCGAGGCGGTTCAGGCCCGGTTCGAGCCCGTCGAGGGGTGCCTGGACCATGTCTTCCTGGGCGGGGACCGCCACACGCTGGGCGCCTTCCTCAAGCGCTGCCCTTACCTGCGCCGCCTGGAGACCCGGACGATGAGGCGCCGACTACCTGTCGCCCGGCCGGGACAGGCGGCTCTGGAGGCCATGCCACGCGAGATCTGGAAGAGCCGGGTGCTGTTCGTGGCTTGGCGAGAGCCGGACGCTCCGGCCTAGCGGGTGAGGCGGTAGGCCAGCTCGAGGAGTTCGCGGTCAGGCTGCTTCTGCTGTCTTGTGGCCTCCTCCAGGGGCGTGAGGTGGACGTGCCCGCCGATCTCGCCCACTACCTGGTTCGTCTCGCCGGCGAGGAAGGCGTCGACGGCGGCGGCCCCCAGCTTGCTGGCCAGCACCCGGTCGCGGGCCGTTGGCGAGCCGCCTCGCTGGACGTGCCCTAGCACGACTACCCGGAAGTCCATCTTGATGCGCTGGCCCACGCGCCGGGCCAGCGTCAAAGCGCCGCCTGCCTCGTCACCCTCCGCCACGACCACAATTAGGCTGTTCTTGCCCTGTCGAAATCCCTCCTGGAGCAGTCGGCAGAGGTCGTCGATGTCTGTGGGCGTCTCCGGCACCACGACGTCGTCGGCGCCGCCGGCCACACCGACCTCCAGGGCAATGGCTCCGCACTCTCGGCCCATGACCTCGACGAAGAAGGGGCGCTCGAAGGCATCCGCCGTGTCACGAATGCGGTCGATGGACTCCAGGGCGGTGTTGACCGCCGTGTCAAAGCCGATGGAGAAGTCGGTGCCGCAGACGTCGTTGTCGATGCTACCGGGAATGCCCAGGCAGGAGACGCCGGTCTCCTGGCTCAGCGCGAGCGCGCCGCGATAGGAGCCATCGCCGCCCATCACCATGAGCGCGTCGACGCCGGCCTCTCGGAGCGCCCGGCCCGCCTTGGCTCGCCCCTCGACCGTGAAGAACTCCTCGCACCGGGCCGTCCCCAGGACGATACCGCCCCTCTGGATGAGGTTGCTCACGTCCTTCCGCTCCAGGGGCGCCATCTCCCCGGCGATGAGCCCCACGTAGCCTCGGCGGACCCCCAGCACCCCCACCCCGGCCGCCCGCCCAGCGCGGACTATCGCCCTCAGACAGGCGTTCATGCCGGGCGCGTCGCCGCCGCTGGCCAGCACCGCGATCTTGCCTGACCTGCTCTCCGTCATCGCCTGTTGACCTCCGCTAGCAGCGATCGGTGAATGCCTGGTGGGTCTTCGGTGGCGGGATTCAGACACGCCCCCAGCCTCAAGGCTGGGGCATCGCAAGGCGAATCTATGCCCTCGCCTTTGCGCCAGAGGCGCATCCGCCTCCGGAGGACAGGCGGGGGTGGAGAACCGCCCCACCAATCGCCAGCGACCCTCCGTTGGCGCCAGCCCTTGCGCGCCGGACGCGCCGTCTGCTATCACTGTGGCACTATGATAACGAAAACGCTCCCCTATGGTGACAGCACTGTCGATGTCAGCCTGCCCGACCGCACGCGGTTC
>DAOULP010000057.1:0-31508 GCA_034420175.1 Dehalococcoidia bacterium
CGCCAGTGCCCGCGGGGGCTGTTGCCGCGATGATAGGCCGCCCAGGTCTCTGCCCTGCCTTCCATCCTCCACCACCGCTGGCCGGCCACGACCACCTCGGTGGTCGTCATGTCACCCAGGCGCCGGATGAGGCGGCCGTCGGGGAACTTGTGCGGGCAGCCGGCGTCTCCCAGCACCAATCGCTGGTCGGCCTCGAACACGTCCAACACGTCCTGTTGCACCGGGTAGCCATCGTCGTCGAAGCCGAAGTGCTTTCGCTGCGGGCTATCGAAGATCACGTACGTCCCGATCCAGGCTTGGTAGTAGAGGGAATTGGGGTTGACGAAGTCGCAGTAGACGCGGCTGAGGTTGAACCCGCCGTGGTGAGAGTAGGCGGCAGACTCCACGGGGTAGCCGACAACTCCCGACAGGGAGTCGCTGAGGTCGGCCTTGAGGGTGAATCGTATCCACCCTTCGCGCTCGATCGGGATGTGAATGTCGATACCGTTGCGCTTAGCAGGATTGGGTAGCGTTGCCGCCAGACGGCGCAGCCCCACGCTCTTCACGAGGCCACGCCCAAGCCAAGCCAAACCGGCAGCCAGCGCCACCAGCAGGGCCAGAAGCAGTCGTCTCATGATGGGATTCGCCTCCTTCCCTTGACCGTACGATAACCACCAAGCGCGGCCACAGGCATTCTTGTGCCCTGTGAGCCTCGCATCGATGACTCAGGGATCCCCTCACCGGCGTGTTCGGACAGGACCACGACCAACTATACAGGGTCTTCCGGAGGCATCAAGCCGGTCCCTGTGTGGCTCGTGCTGCAGTTGCCGGCGATCCATGACAGCGAGCCACCGGTCCGGCCGACCGGCTCGCCTTGAGACAGGGTCGCCCGGCCGGACCTCCGCGGACCCCAATGCCTACATGGTTACTCACAGCCGACCCGGACACGTCACAAGGCCGCAGTGCAGACACCGACGCGTCATCGGAATCACGCGGGTGCTGGGTGTGCCGGGCGTCAACGCTGTTGATGACGACGGGCTCCCGCTACCTGGGCACGCACCGGAGGTGGTAGGCTAGAAGTAAGGGCTACTCGCACCCGGCCCGGCTGGCTGCTGCTGGTGCAAAGCCCCACACGGAGGTAGTGAGGATATGGCGGAGATAACGGTGGACTGCACAGGGGAAACCTGTCCCGTCCCCCTGGTTGAGACACGCAAAGCCTTGAGGAAGGCTGCTGAGGGCGACATCGTCGAGGTCGTCGGGACTCATCCGTCGTCCAAGGAAGAGATACCGATGGCGGTCAAGGCTCTGGGCCTGGAGCTCCTGGATGTTCAGGAGAAGGACGGTGTCTGGAAGATAAGGATACGGAGGTAGGGGCGTGAGCACGCCTGGGAAGACCACCATCGTGGTTCACAGCGGCGACATGGACAAGATCTACAGTGCCCTCATCATCGCCAATGGGGCACTGGCGATGGGGCTGGAAGCATCGCTCTTCTTCACCTTCTGGGGCCTTCAACGTCTGAAGAAAGGTCAGTTGGAGGGAGGAGCCCTGTCGAGGATGAACATGCTGGGCCTGGGCAAGTGGATGATCAGGAGGAGAATGAAGAAGGCTGGTGTCGTCTCTCTCGAGAGGCTGCTGCAGGACTTCAAGGAGCTCGGAGGAAGGATCCTCGCCTGCGACATGACCATGGAGATCATGGGGGTGAGCAAAGAGGACCTGCGCGACGACCTGATATCAGACTACTGTGCCGTGGGTACCTACATGAACGAGGCCAAGGAATCGAACGTCACCCTCTTCATATAGCCAGGAGCGAGACCTCGTGGACAGACGACAAGTATACCTGGACAACTCGGCGACCACCCGGCTGGATGAGCGGGTGATGGAGGCGATGGCGCCGTGCTTCTTCGACAACTACGCCGTCGCCACCTCGGAGTTCGCCTACTCGCAGGGAATAGAGGCCCGGGAAGCGCTGGACGGCGCCAGGGAGGTCATTGCCGCTGCGCTGGGGGCTACGCCGGAAGAGCTTGTCTTCACCTCAGGAGACACCGAGTCCTCCAACATGGCCTTGAAGGGAGTGGCGTTGGCTCTGGGAGACAAGAAGGGGAAACACCTGGTAGTGTCAAAGATCGAGGATTTCCCCGTCCTCCACAGCGCAAGGGCTCTTGAGAAGCAGGGCTTCCAGGTAACGTACCTGGGTGTCGATGGTGACGGCTTGGTGAACCTGGATGAGCTTAGGGACTCGATCACAGACGAGACGATTCTGGTCTCCATCCAGCACGCCAACCAGGAGATCGGGACCATTCAGGACATCGCTCGTGTTGGCGCAATCTGCGCTGAGAAGGGGACGCTGTTTCACACTGACGCTACCCATACCTTCACTCGGGGTCCCCTGGACGTCGCGAAGATGCCCGTGGATCTGGTAACGATATCCGCCCATACGATCCATGGGCCGAGGGGCATCGGAGGGCTGTACATCCGCCAAGGGACGGGAATCGCCAAATGGGTGGATGGGGGATTCCAGGAGTTCGACCTTCGGGCAGGGCTGGAGAACATACCCGGCGCAGTGGGGTTCGCCAAAGCGGTGGAGCTGGTCACGCCGGAAGAAACCCAACGGCTGCAGTCACTGCGCGACCGGACCATTGACCGGATACTGGCAGAGATTCCGGACACGACCCTCAATGGGCATCGCCGGCAAAGGGTCCCGCAGAACGCCAATATCTCGTTCCACTTCATCGAAGGTGAATCCATCACCCTCCATCTGGACATGCACGGCTTCGCTGTGAGCACCGGCTCTGCCTGCTTCAGTCGCTCTCTAGAGGGAAGTCACGTTATCTTTGGGATAGGCGGTGACCACGAGAGGGCGCACGGGTCGATTCGCTTCACCTTTGGGCGCTACAACACCCAGGAGGACGTCGATGCCGTGGTTGAGACGCTGACTGAGGTCGTGCAGGAGTTGAGGAGCATCAGCCCCCTGGGCAAGAAGACAGAGGAGAAGGAGGGCTAGGGATGAAGTCTCCATACAGCGAGACGGTACTGGAGCACTTTCGCCGCCCGCACAACGTGGGCTCCATCGAGAATCCCGACGGGAAGGCCACAGAAGGCAGTCCGGCCTGCGGCGACATGGTCTCCGTCTACATCAATGTGGACCCGAAGACAAGCGTCATCTCGGACATCAAGTTCGAGTCATACGGCTGCGCCTCCAACATCGCCACCGGTTCCATCATCACGGAACTGGCAAAGGGGAAGACTCTGGAGGACGCCAAGAAGATCTCGTGGAAGGAAGCCGCCGAAGCACTCGGCGGTCTCCCCAAGATCAAGGCCCACTGCTCGGTACTTGCCGTCGAGGGATTGCGCGCGGCGATCGAGAACTACGAGGAGCGCCATGGCCTGGTCAAGGAAAGAAAGCCGACCACGGTCGAGGTGGTGCGTAGGCGCCTCAAGAAGGTGATGAACCCAATGGTCGGACTGGACCTGGTGCGCACGAACCTGGTGCGGGAGATCGAGGTCGACGAGGGCGCCGTCCGCGTGGTGGTCGACATACCACCCGACCACCAGTTTGCCTCCGCAATAGGGGAAGAGATAAGAGAGAAGATAGAGCCTCTGTGGGACGTGAGAGAAGTAGCGATCGTATTCACCGAATAGGGATTCCGAACTGCGCCCCTTGAACTGAACCGTCGCGTGTGGCCAGGACTCTGCTTTCATCCTGGCGTTCACCCCTGGACCTGCCTGGGCTGCCCTGAGTCACCGCTTGCCCGTGGTGTCTGCTCCCTCCCTCTCGCCGCAGCGCGCAGGGGAGCCTTCGTGGGGTGGCCGGTCTCGGGAACCTGGGTTCGCCCCGTGTGAGCGGTGGCGCCTTCATCAGGCCAGCCAGGGATGCGGCGTCGTTGTCCACGGCCATCTCTTCCGCATGGCTAGCTCGCCTCGCGGGGTGGGCCAGGGACCTCTGGACACCCCCGCCAAGATAGGGCATTCTAGCTCTGACATGACTAGAACGCCCTACCCGCCACTCAGCACTATGCTTGACTTGCCCTGGCCCATTTCGTACAGTGGACCGGCGGCGCGTCCTGGAGCAGTGAGCACTGAGCTACTCATTCGCATGCGCTGCTAGTACCCCAATCGCCGGCGCTGGACACACCTGGGGCAGCGCGAGAAGCAGTAAATGCATCCCACTACCGGGCTCCACCAGAGGCCCGGGCAAAGGGCTTCGAAAGGGAGGCGGTGGAGATGGTTAAGACAGCAGACGCGCTTGCGGAATTGCTGGAACCCTCAAGCACCATCCTCGGCTCCCCCGTGCGGAGGTGGAAGGAACAGGGCGGGAAGGTCCTGGGCTACTTCTGCTCCCACGTACCGGAGGAGATCATCACCGCGGCGGGCATGCTGCCCTTCAGAATGCGAGGAACGGGCAGCACTGAGACAACCCTGGCAGATACCTACCTCAGCGCCTACAACTGCACTTTCGCCCGTCATTGCCTGGACCTTGCCTTCGGCGGAGCCTACGACTTCCTTGACGGCGTCGTGATTGTCAACGGCTGCGATCACATTCGCCGCCTCTATGACATATGGCGGCGCAAGATGGCGACTCCCTTTGTCCATCTCATCACCGCGCCTCACACATCAGGGGACGACCAGGTCGCCTACTTCCGAGACGAGCTGACCATCCTCAAGGACGCCCTGGAGAAGCACTTCGCGGTCGCCATCACACCGGAGAAGCTGCAGGAATCCATACGCGTGCAGAACGAAACGCGAGGGCTATTGAGAGAGCTCTACGAACGCAGAAAGCAGCCCTCGCCTCCCATCACCGGTGCCGAAACGCTGGGCGTCGTGGTCGCCAGCACCGCGATGCCCAAGCCGGCCTACAACGAACTCCTGCGGCTGCTCCTGAGCGACTTGGACGGAAGAGACGGGGTCTCCGATGTCAGGGCCAGGCTGCTGGTTGCGGGCGGCATGCTCGATGACCCGGCCTACGTCCGGGTCATCGAGGACCTCGGGGGACTGGTCGTCACGGACTCCTTGTGCTTCGGGACCCGGGAGTTCTGGAACCAGGTGTCTGAGCAAGACAAGGACCCAATGGATGCCCTCGCCAGATACTACCTGAAGGAGCGTATCCCCTGCGCGCGCACAATCGGGGAGCATCCCAGGAGACTGCAGTTCCTGAGGGAGATGCTGGAGGAATTCAAGGTCGATGGAGTCGTCCTTCAGCGACTCAAGTTCTGCGACCTCTGGGGCGACGAGAACTACCTGCTCCGCCGCGAGCTGCGCGAATCGGGCGTTCCGGTCTTGACGCTCGAGAGGGAATACCTGCTGGGCGGACAGGGCCAACTCAAGACCAGGATCCAGGCCTTCCTGGAGAGCATCGCGAGGTAGGGAACGATGGTTGTCAAAGTGCCGGATTGGATCCAGGAGTACACGGGACAGCGGAAAGGGGCCCTGGGCCTGCTGGAGCTGGCGCCGAGCAGCGACACTGAGGTGCTCGCGGCGGGACTGAGGTGCATCGTCGATGCCCAGGAGAAGATGACAACGGCCATAGAAGAGGGGCGGAGGCCGGTCTGGGTACACCTGCTGATGACGCCGGAGATATTCCGGGCCATGGACATAGAAACGTTTGCGGCCGACATGTATAGCCCGATCATGGCAGGCGCGCGCAGGGAGGGCACAGCGGAATTCATCGACGTCGCGGAAAATGCCGGCATTCCCAACGACACCTGCTCGCTGCTCAAGGGGGAAGTGGGAGGCATTCTGGCGGGCCAGATGCCGGCACCGTCCCTGTACGTAACCCAGTCGCAACCGTGCGACGCCATGACCGGCGGAATTCAGGTGGTGGAGAACCTGATCAAGGCACCGACCTTCTTCTTCGATACGCCCGTCTGGCACGATGATCGCGCCATTGAGTACTACGGCGAGCAAGTGAAGCAGATGGTCACCTTTCTGGAAGAGCACACCGGAAAGAGGCTGGACCATGACCGGCTCAAAGAGGTGGTAGAAGAGGCCAACCGGGCCATGGAGCTGCGGCTCGCGGTCAACGAGCTCAAGCGGGTTGTCCCCTGCCCTCTCAGCAACCTCTATTCCATGCTGGCGTACCAGGTGTACTTGAGCGCGGCGGGTTCCCCCGAGGCTACGGAGTTCTTCAGGCTGCTTCTTGCCCACACGGAGAAGCAGGTCAAGGCAGGGATTGGCGCCGCACCCGACGAGAGGGTCAGACTGGTTTGGGGCGGACCTCCGCTCTTCTACGGTGGCATCAACGGCTGGATGGAGCAGGAGTGCGGAGCGGTGACTGTGTGCACCCTGATGGGGTACGAGTGGTATCACCACATAGACACCACCACCTACGACAGCATGATGCAGGGGCTCGCCCGGAAGCAGATGGATCAGATCATGGTGCGGGAGTTCCACGGACCGTTTGAGTACTACCTGGAGGACTTCCTGCGTGCCTACGAGGAGTACAAGGCCGACTGTCTTATCCTTCCCGGCAACATCCGATGCAAGAGCCTCCAGGCGACCATCGGCATCCTGCGTGATGTTTGCCGAGAAAGGGAGATCCCGTTGCTGGTCCCCGAATTCGACTGGTTCGACGAGAGGGTTACCTCGGAGGAGGCGATCAAGGCACAGATCGAGCAGTTCTTCGCCACCACGGTGCTGCAGTAGACTGCTTGTGCTCGCTCCTGACCGGTGAACCCTCGTGCGGGACAGCAGCGAACGCGTTAGAAAGGCGGTTGCCGACACATGATTGTAGGGGGATGTGACGTTGGGTCTGCTACCGGCAAGGCGCTTGTCATGCGGGACGGGGACATCGTCTCCTCTACCATCATCCCTGCCACAACGAGGCCGGAGAGAACAGCGCAGACAGCCATGGAAGAGGCGATCAGCAAGGCAGGGCTGGCCTCGATAGAAGAACTGGACTACGTAGTGGGTACCGGCTACGGGAGGGTGCGAATCCCCTTCGCCAATGAGAACATCTCGGAGATCACTTGTCATGCCCGAGGTGCCTACTGGCTGTCGCCATCTGTCAGAACAGTCATTGACATCGGCGGTCAGGACTGCAAGGTGATGTCTATCAGCGAAGCGGGCAAAGTCCTCGATTTCGTCATGAACGACAAATGTGCTGCCGGCACGGGAAGGTTCCTCGAGGCGATGGCGAGGACGCTGGGAATTGAGCTGGAGGAGCTATCAGCGTTGTCCCTTCAGTCGCAGAATCCGGCGAGTATCACTACCCAGTGCAGTGTGTTCGCTGAATCGGAGGTCATCACCCTGATCAACGAGGGCACAGAAGTGGTGGACGTGGCCGCCGGCATTCACATGTCGATAGCGGGCCGGGTGACTACCCTGGTGAGGCGGGCCGGCATGATCGAGGACGTCACCGTCAGCGGTGGATGCGCCAAGAACAAGGGGCTCATCGCCAGTCTGGAAGGCAAGCTGGGGGTGGGCATCAGAGCTCTGCCCGCGGACCCCCAGGTCGTGGGTGCCCTGGGGGCGGCGGTGCTCGCAGCGGACAAGCTGGCTTCCGGAGACGGCAAGGCCGCCGGCGCTACCCGTCCCACCGCGTGACTCTGAGAGCCTTGAGGACGACATCGACTTGGCGATCTTCGATCCTTATCTCGAACAGGTACACTGCTACGTCGAGGGCATGCGGGCCAAGTACGGCCTGCTTGCCGAGATGCACTGTCCCACAGGGGTCGCCGAGGCGCTCAACGAACTGACGGTCCGCGTCGGGCCTGGCGCAAGCACCGGCATCATCTTCAAGGAAGACACCTTCGTCGAGCTGGGTAACCCCAACACCGCCTCGTGTGCCTTCGTGCTGTGGACGGACAACCCCGCCCTGATCCGAGACGGGAGAATCACCCTGGTCGGCCCCGACATTCCCCAGTCGCAGGGGCAGAGTCTTCCCTTCGCCCAGGTCCTGATGCTTGGAGGCACCGCTCTCCAGGAGGAAGACCAGGAGGCGGTCGATCGCAGCCCGTACGTCTTCGACCAGATTGAGGGCTACATGATCCGGAGCGTGCCCCAGCGGATGTGGAGCCGAGTGAGCAAGGGGGCGGTGGACAAGGGGTTCGGCTTCGAGACTCTGGGCAAAGCCCTGATCGGCATCTGCAAGACGCGGCTGGCCCAGGTGGAAGCGACGGAGGTCCTGTTCGTCACGTCGTGCAGGGAGGATCTGGCGTTCCTTGGCGGCATCGCGGCTCAGGTGGCGAAGATCAGCCGCGACATCCGCAGGAGGAGCCTCGTGCGCAGGCTGGACGGAACCTACGAATGCATGACGGGGCACGCCTGTGGCGTCTGCTCGGACAAGCCCGTGTGTGATGACATACGAGAGCTGGTTACCCTTCGCAAGGCGAAAGGCCGCCGTCGTCCCCAACCCCGAACCCGTGGTCGCGCTTCAGGCCGGCAGGTCTAGGGGGGCGAGCAGCGGAGCTGCGGGAGCGCGAGCGAATGCAGAGTTCTTCTACACCGACCAGGATGTCCGTCGCGGTATGCGGCAAGGGCGGCACCGGCAAGACCGTCCTTACCGCGATGATGGCCAAGGTCCTCTGCGAGAGCGCTGGGAATCTCAGGTTCCTGCTCGTTGATGCCGACCCGGCCATGGGTCTGCAAAGCGCCCTGGGGGTGGATGCCGGACGGACGATTGGCGACATACGCGAGGAAGTGATCAGGACCGCGAGACGGGCCAACCGGGAGGAGACCATCGAGACGGCGGAGATGCTCGACTACATGGTCCTGGACGCCCTTCGCGAGATGGACGGCTACAGCCTTCTCGTTATGGGGCGCACGGAGTCGGTGGGATGCTTCTGCCCTGTTAACGAGCTTCTGCGGGAAACCATAGAGGTACTGTCCAAGAGCTTCGGCCTCGTTCTCATCGACGGCGAAGCCGGCCTGGAGCACATCAACAGGAGGGTCATCCGCAGGCTCGATACCCTGCTCATCGCCACCGACGCCAGCGCCAGAGGCATGCAGACGGCGGCAATGATCAAGAAGATGGTGGAAGTGGACAGGGTGATCGAATGCCCCCGGATCGGGTTGGTATTCAACCGGGCCGCCAGCGGACAAGAGGCCGTGATGCAGTCGGCGAAGACGATGGGCCTGGAGTTGCTGGGCTGCATCCCCGAGGACGACAACATCACTCAATACGATCTGCAGGGCACCCCCATTGTCGAGCTGCCGGATACCTCGCCCAGCATCGTGGCCGTGAAGAAGCTGGTGGGCACCGTCTTCGACGGGGAAACTCAGGTCATCCGCTGAACAGGGCCCCGCTGGCCCTGGTCCGCGGCCAAGCGCAGGCGCCGCCGGGTTCACCGGCACCAGCTTGTACGGGTGCTCTCGTCCCCGCCGGCGTCGTGCGGCCGGTGCGCCTCTCCGCGTCGCGACGTGGTTCACTCGTTCCTCACGGCCCGCTTCCGCTATCGGTACGACAAGACTTGCACCCCAGCGGCGTCGGCTACCAGCAGCACCCGGCTTCCGGCTGCCTCGGCTATTCGCCGGTTCAGACTGTCGAAGTCCTCGGCCGAGAGCCGTGGAACGCCGACATCTGGGTCGAGGCGATGCAAGACTCGCACCTTCCGGTTCAGAGCTCTCTCCAACTGGGCCAGGAAGGGGCCACCACCCCCTGGGATCAAGACCGTCACTGACTTCGCTGGAGCCGCGGGCTGCGTCGCAGCCTCGGCTGGAGCCCGCCGGTCCTCCTGCAGGACAAGCCAGTAGTAGGGAACGATGAGTCCCGCCGCGCCGGCGGTGCCTATGCTCCACTTCACGTCCCTGAGGAGCGTGAGGGACAGAGTGTTCCCCAGGATCGCGTCCAGGAACATGAACAGGAGGTAGCTCACACTGCCGAGGAAGGCCAGCGTTCCCACTGCCAGGATGGCCAGAATCAGCACCCGGCGGGGCAGGCTAGCCCGTTCTTCGGCGCCTGCGGCGGCCACCGCGCGCTGCATCGAGAACCAGTGGTACGTCCAGACCGGTGCGCCCAGGATTCCCAGTGTGAGGACGAGGACGATGTGGTCTCGCCACCAGTCCGACCCGGCCAGCACGTCCCGAGCGCTGGTCACCGCGATCCCGATGGCCGTCGGCACCAGAACGATGATGCCAGCGGCCAGGGCCCCCAGCCCCAGCGCCGCCATAGCGTAGCCGTAGATCCGCCTTGCCGTGCGCAGTTGCTCGAGCGCGGTACGCTCCTGCTGCAAGGTCGCCCAGTGGTACAGCCACAGTGCTGGGCCGACGATGAGCGGCGTCAGCGCGCCGGGGAGGAAGTAGAAGTGCGCCGCGGCTGAGGCCTCCTCGGGCGTGCCGACAAGCCACTGGAGGACCCCGAAGGCCACCACTCCCGTCGCGCTCAGCGTCGTGATCACGCCGCCGAGAATGGCGACAACGTACAGGTAGAACTGACGCAGGGTGGACTCCGTGTCGAGGCGAGCGACGTACAGCCAGTGATAGGCCCACAAGCCGGCGCCCACCAGAGCGACCGCCAGGGAGTTCCTCGCCATGTCGCCCCAGAGTCCCTCCTCTCCCCGCAAGAGGACAGGCACCGAGAACAGGCCCTCGTACGCCTCTCTCAGGACGAGGTAGATGAGGAAGCTCGCCCCTGTGGCCAGCATGGCCAGGCTGAAGGTTGAGGTGACGTAGACGTAGAGGCGGCGGACGGTCCTCGTCTCGTCCGTGGGCTGGCCCTCTCCGCGTTCCGCTACCCAGTGGAAAACCCAAAGCCCGCTCCACACCACCACAGCAGCTATGGGGTAGCCGCTGAAAGAGCGAGCGCCGAACAGCCAGCGCAGCAACTCCACCGAGGAGTGGGCAATCAACGCCGCGGTCACCACCAGCGTCAGGTAGACGTAGAGCTTTCGCAGGATCGAGCGCCGCTCGACAGGCTCCTCCTCGACGAATCGCTGCACTCTCAGGCGGTGCCAGACCCATATGGGAGTCCATACCACTCCCAAGGCCACCCCCAGAGCGAGCTGTCCCGTTCCTCGCGAAAGCACCGGCGGGCCGAACAGCTCATCGAGCACGTAGCGAGCCACCAGCACGACGCCAACGCCGGCCACCATCATGTAGGGGAAGGTGGCCCCGTAGAAGTAGAGCCTCTTCACCGTGCCGACGCCTTGGTCGATCTCGGTCTCCGCCTCCAGGCCCTCCCGGCGGCGCCAGGCCACGACCGCGGCGACGATGCCGCCCAAGACCGCCAGCGGGATCAGCATATTGAGCAGGCCAAAAAGGATTTCCATCGCAGCTCTCCTCAAGGCGGGCAGCCTCAACTGCTGCCATTCGCGGGTGTCAGAACGGCGGGCACCACCATTCGGGCCCTGTCAGCCGCCATTGCCCTGCCTCTAGCTTCAGATGATAGGTTTGTGTGTAAGAGTACTCGGAGGCGCCAAAGGGAACGCCGGGGTCGAACACGGTAACCCTGGCCGTCACGACGGCACTGCCGTCGAAGCTTTGCGTCATCTCCAGGGTCACCTGGTCTCGACTGGCTTCTGGCCAGTAGCGCCTGGTGACGAAGTCCTCCAGCGAACAGGTGCTCCGCAGACTGCTGCTCAAGTAGCCGTAAGCTTCCGAGTATTCCTTGTCCTCGATGGCCAGGAGGTAACGCTGGACCACCCCTTCCGGGGAATCCTCGGGGAGGAGGTCCAAGCCGCCGCGGGTGGTCGCCAGGGCGAGAGCCACCGCGCCAACTAGCAGCGCTCCCACCCCGGTCACCGCCGCCATGAGCCATATCTTCGCCATCTTGCCGAGCCTCCCACCAATCCGTTCGTCTGGACCCAGCTTAGCGCTTGTCGGGAGGCGCTCCTAGGTTCAGCGGCCCCAATCCTGATGGGTACCTTTGTCAGTGACCAACTGGTGCATGTGAACCATGGCAGCACTCCGGTTGACGACTAGCATCGAACCAGAAGCGATGAAGACGCTGGCGCGAAGGGGGTTTGACAATGCCTGCTGCCGCTCGTAGAGTGCTAGCGCTTGATGATGAACGCCGGCACCCACGAGGCATCGCGGACGCAAGGCCTGGACCCGACGACTCAAGCTGAGGCTGAGACCGGACGCGAGGGACTCACTGGCGTGCTGGTCTTCCTCTATGCGGTGAGATGGGGTGCCTGGGCCGTGGCCCTGGTCCTTGTCGCCTTCGGCAATCTGCCCGAGCAGAACACCCGCCACGAGCCGCTGCTGCTGGGGCTGACCGCCGCTCAGATCCTGGCCGCGACCCTGTACGTGCCTCTGTTTCGGCCGCGCGTCCGGAGGGCAATCGGTCCCCGCCGGGGCCCGAACGATGATCTGATCGCGCTAGGTCTGATCGACGTAGCGCTGGTGGTGGCCGTTCTCTACTTCAGTGGCGGCTGGCGAACCCCCTACTACCACTACGCGGTGTCGTCGCTGCTGGTGCCCGCCTTTCTGCTCGGCTGGCGGCGGACCACCGCCCTCCTGCTCGGCTTCTTTGCCGCCTACCTTGGCGTAGTCTCCACCGCGGGCGAGGGAACGGACGGCCCGTGGCTGCACGAGGACGCCAGCAGCCTGGCTGGCGTCCTTTTGACCCCCTTCCTCGTGGTTGTCGTTGTCCAGTACCTGTCGCAGTTGACCCGTCGCCTGGACGAACAGCGGGAGCGGGCCCGCCGCGCGTTGGAAGAGAACCTGCGCCTTCAGAAGGAGCGCGAGGAACTGGTGGCCCTGGAGGAACGCAGCCGCATCGCCCGTGAAATCCACGATGGTATCGCCCAGTCCATATACATGCTATCCCTGAATCTGGAGAAGGCGGCCGAGGTGGCTGGCGACCACGAGAAGCTCGGCGACCGGCTGAAAGGGCTCGTCGTCCTGGCCAAGGAGGCTCTACTTGAGGTTCGCCACTACATCTTCGACCTCAAGCCGCTCCTATCGGGAGACGCCGGTCTCACAGCCACGATTCGAGGCCAGATCCGGGAGTTCAGCACTGTCTCAGGGCTACCCGTACACCTCGCGGTCGAAGGAGAGGAGCAGAGGGTGCCCCTCGCCGTGGGCAGTTCGATATATCGCATAGCTCAAGAAGCGCTGGCCAATGTATATCGCCACGCGGACGCGTCCACCATTGATGTCGATCTGGTGTTCCGTGAGGATTCGGTGTCCCTGGAGATTCGAGACGACGGCCACGGTTTCGCGGTCGATTCGGGCGAGCTTGCATCCTCCGTCGGTCGGGGCCTTCGCAACATGCAGCAACGGGCCAGCGAGCTAGGGGGAAGCCTGGACATACTGAGCGCGCCTGGGACGGGCACGTCAGTCCGAGTGACGATACCCAGGGCGAGATAGGGGACCCGCATGGACCAGCAGTCGGAGCCGCTACGGATCCTCATCGTCGACGATCACGCTGTCGTCCGGAAGGGCCTCCAGTCCGTTCTGGAGGACGAGGAGGGCCTGGAGGTGGTCGGTGAGGCCTCCAGCGGCCCCGAGTCAGTAGCCAAGGCCAGGGCCCTCCGACCAGGCGTTGTGCTCATGGATATCCGGATGGGAGAGGGCGATGACGCCAGCGGTATCGACGCCTGCCGCCAGATCCGCAGCGAGCTGCCCGATACCCAGGTCATCATGTTCACGTCCTACGGCGAGCGGGAGTCGGTACTGTCATCCATCTTGGCGGGGGCCAGAGGGTTTCTCACCAAGAACGTCAGTCACGCGGAGCTCGTGGCAGCGATCCGGGCCGTTGGCCGCGGCCAATCGCTTCTCGAGGCCAGCGTCACCGGAGACGTCATCGAGCGCCTGGTCGAGCTGAGCGCGGCCCCCGCAAAGGCCGAGGACGTACTCTCCGAGCGCGAGAAAGAGGTTTTGCTTCTGATAGCGCAGGGATGTACCAACAAGGAGATCGCCGCTCGGCTAGTCCTCAGCCCCTACACGGCCCGCAACCACGTTATCCGCATTCTGGACAAGTTCGGGCTCTCCCGCCGATCCGAGGCTGCTGTCCAGGCGGTGAAACTGGGGTTGGTGGACGAAGCGAAGGACACCTGATCCCACAGGGAACTCGGCTTCTCCGTTGTGGGCGCCTCTGAGAACTTGCGTGAGCCGATCGCCATGAGCGCCCAGCGGCCTGCTCTGGCTCTCCGGCAGGCGTCAAGGTACCGCCCGATGCACGTGTCTGGAGGTGCAGCTATGTCAGCGTCCACCAAGGCCCAAGCGGAGCGGGAGCTGGAACAGACGTGGGAGGAGCAGAAGGCCGTCGTGGGCTCGTTCTCCGTCGTGGGCTCGTTCTCCACGGACGAACTGGAACGGCCGGGCGTGGTGGGGCATTGGTCAATGAAGGACCTGCTGGGGCACATCGCCTTCTGGACAGAGCAGGCTACTGAGAACCTACGACTCGTCACGCTGGGCAACGGGGAGGAGATTCGCCGGCCCGGCGACGAGCGGACGACGGCGGCATGGAACGAGCGCGAACGGCAGTTCCGAGAGCATCGGCCACTCGCTGCCATCAGAGAGGAGTGGTTGAAGAGCTTCGAGGAAGTGAGGCAGGCTCTGCGGGACCTCCGGCCGGAGAGACTAGAGCAGGAAGTCGGCGGTCGCAGGATCCTTGAGCTCTTCGCGGAGGATACGTACGAGCATTACCGGGAGCACCTGGAACACATGCGTGCCTGGCGACGGCAGTTGGATGCCCTGGGTAGATAGGAGGGACTCGCTCGGCCAGAGGCCCGTCAGTTCGGTGCGCCTTTGGCACTCCCGCGGTGGTCTGGGGCGACAAGCGGTCGAAGGCGCGACGACGCTCCTGGCGGTCCTGCAACTCAGCAGCGCTGGCGGCAACTCATGGGGCCCCGCCGTCATCGGTCTTGCACTGAGGCGTCTGAAGCCGAACAGCGAGCACAAGGTCGGCGGACATGACCTGGCTGCGCAGCTTATCCCAGGCCTCGCGAACCTGGCTTGTCGTGAGAGGCCGCTTGGAGCCCCAGGTAGATTGGCGGTTCGACGGGTTGATGAGGTCGGGCAGCTCGACTCGCGGTTGGGCAAAGCGGGGATCGTCGGCGTCGGCGCGGCGTGCGGGAGCAAAGCTGAACATGCCTTCAACGGGGTCGTCCAAGGTGGCGCCGCGGTACAGGGTCAGAGGGAGATGCCGGTCCTCCTCCTCTGTCGCGAGGGAGTCCGCCGTGCAGGTCTTGAATGCGTCGTCTACCTTCAGGTCGCATGCGCCCGCCGGAGTCCACTGGTCGCACGAAGCGACGACGAAGACAGTGTCAACATGAAACTCGCCCTGCGTGGTGGAGCCGAAGCAGACAACGGATGCCCGGGTCAGTCGCTGCATCGAGTTGCGGCGGCGTTGCGAGCTCAACTGCTTGCAGTTGCTATAGAGCATTCGCTCTCCGAAGACCCACGGATCGGTGTTCTGACGGAACTCAGTCGTGACGGGCTCCACCCAGTAGGGGCGGTGGAGTGCCCGGGGCAGGCGGCCAGATGCGGCCCAGCGCTGTTCCACTCGTGAAGGCGGCTCCCACTCTCCCCAGAAGACGAGTTCCGCATCGCAGATGCGACCCTCGGCGTTCAGGTAACGACCGGGCGTGATAAGGAACTTGCGCCGGTGGGGGCCCCTGTTCCAGCGCATGTCGTCGATCGGGGGGTTGTGCTCGCCTCCCGGGTGCGGAAACTGCACGAAGAAGGCAGTGTCAGCGGTCATCGGATCACTCCTTTCAGCGTGCGGGAGCGAGGCAAGCAGTCGTGTCCGCCGTTGGCGCTGCGATCGGCTGACGCAGCCCTGCGCCGACTCGCCCACCCGCAGCGTCTCGATCCATTGATCCCGGACCCACGCCTACTCTCGGGGACCAGGGTCACAGTCTGCTTCCACCACTGGGGCCATCCCTGTTTCCTGGTCAATCGACGCAAACATCAACCCTAGCCCGACCAGCCTCGGTTGGCCAGGGTCGTGCTCGTATCAAGGGCCCCTGCGACGAGGCATGGCACCAGGGACCCCGCCCCCCGGGAACCCGCCCGCCGGTGAGCCCACAGCCGTCACAGCACTTGAGATCGAAAGGGTAGTGACCTCGGTACCGGCGGTGTATGTTGCGTCAGAGTAGAGACCGTCAGCACTCGTGCCGGTTGCGCTACCTCCCGTATAGACGACGTAGGTTGACCCGTTTGCCAGCTCGGGTGAGGACAGGACCACCGACTGATACGCCTTCGTCGGCACGAACGTAAGAACGTCTTCGCCGTCCTCGGTTTCGATGTGGATGATGGTGCCTGCCGGCTGCTGTGATGAGAGGTTCACGATTACCGAATGCTGGGTTGATGACGTACTGGGAGCCTCTGCCATGCCGGAGCTGCCTACCGCAACGAGAAAGCCGCCGCTGATTTCAAAGGTGCCAAGGTAGTCCAGAGCACCGTTGTCGTCTCTCGTAGGACCGTTGACGATCACAACGCCGCCGGTCATGTTGACTGGGCCATTGATGTCGAGACCGTCACCTGCGGCATCGATTGCGATGTATCCACCGTGAACGTAGAGGTAGGTGTTGCCCGAGGAGTTGAAGCTGTTCTGCCCCGGCCGTCCATCGACGGCGGAACCGTCAACACCGCCGACGACGTTTATGCCGTCGTCGCTGACGACAAGGTGGATATTCCCGTCATTGATTGTTATGACTGCGCTGTCGATACCCTCATAGCATTTCGTGATGCTCACATCTCCGCCGCTGATCTCAAGGGTGGAATCCGAATGTATGCCGTCATCTCCGGAGGCCAGGGTGATGCTCCCGCCGCTAATGGTTAGGCTGTCATTTGAGTGGATGGAATCATCCGACGAATCCACACTGATGGTACCGCCCGTGATCGCGATGTCCACGCCGGCCTTCAGGCCTTTGGCGCTGCCGGTCGAACTGCCGCCATCGGTTTCGGCTTCCCCGCCTCTGTCCCCCCAATTCCCCCAGGTGTTTCCGCCTTCGCCGGCGTTGCTGCTGCTGTTGACGCTGCCGCCCCCCGAGGACACCGTTATGTTGCCACCGCTGACAACAAGACTTGTTTCGGCCTGAATGCCGTCCTCGCCGGCAGTGATGCTGATGGTGCCGCTCTCGATGGAGACGTGTCCCTTCTCCGGATCCTCATCATTGTTGGACTGCATTCCGTCGCCGCCCGCCTCCACTGTGATGGTGGCGCCGTCCACAGTGATGGAGTCCCTGCCCTTGATACCGTCGTTCACGGCTACCACGGTGATATCGCCGCCTGTGATCTCGAGGTCGTCCTTGCTTTGGATGCCGTTGTTGTAGTTGGCATTGACTGTCAGTGAACCGTTGCCGTTGATGGTGAGGTCGGCCTTGCTGAAGATCGCTGCGTTGGGTTCCATCGATTCTGCGTCTTCAATGAGAGAGTCCTCGGCAAGGTATGACTCTCCATCGGTGATGGCATTCTTGGTGCCGTCCGCCAGAGTGATGACCACGTCCTTCGCACTCTTGACGTAGATGGGGGCGCTTGTGGAACAGGTGATGTCCACTCTGTCTAGGATGAGGCTTACCGTTCCCTTGTCCTCGACATTGACGATGATCTGTCCGTCGTCCAACGTGCCGCTTATGCTGTACGTGCCGGCAGACGTGATCGCGATTCGACTGCCGTTGACTACCGCTCCGCCTCCGTCCAAGGCTATCGAATCGCCCTCCAACGTAATGTAGGATATTTCGGCGCTGTTCCCGGAAGACTCCTCAGCGGCGGCGTCATGTGCGCCGGGAGTCGCACTGGATGTCACGGCCGGATCATGGGTTGTGTCAACCGCTGTGCCCGATACGTCTTCACTCGTGCCACGGCCACAAGCCGTGTAGGTGAAGACGAGAGTGAGCGCCAACAGTAGTGCAATCGTTCGGATCATATGAGTTCCGCTGATTCGCCCCCCGGCTTCGGCATGGATCGTCCCCCTCCCTCACACAGTTGTCAGGGAGACGCTAGCACATGAAGATTAAAGCGCAATTGGAGATAGTCAGCTTTTTGGGGGTTGCCTGGCTGGCTCCGCCACCTGCCGCCCTGTTCCGCAAGCCGTGGGCGAACGTATAATGATGAGTCATGGCTTCTATTGAGGTCATCGGCCTCACCAAGAGCTTCGGTCCCCTCATTGCCGTCGACGATGTCAGCTTCAGCGTAGAGGACGGCCAGGTCTTCGGCTTTCTGGGGCCCAACGGCGCGGGCAAGACTACGACCATCAACGTCCTCTGCACGCTCATGCGGCCGACGGCAGGCAAGGCCACGGTCGCCGGCTACGACGTCGCATCTCGGAGGAACGCCGTCCGCCAATCGATAGGCCTGGTGTTCCAGGATCCCAGCCTCGACGATCAGCTCACGGCCTACGAGAACCTCCAGTTCCATGCCCACCTGTACGGCGTGCCCGGCAGTGAGCGCGCCCGCCGGATCGAAGAGGCGCTGCGAGTCGTGGAGCTGTGGGACCGCCGCCGCGCCGTTGTGCGAACGTACTCCGGGGGCATGAAGCGGCGCCTGGAGATCGCCCGTGGCATCCTGCATTTCCCCCGCGTCCTCTTCCTGGATGAGCCGACTCTTGGGTTGGACCCCCAAACGCGTGAGCACGTCTGGGAGTACATACTCGAACTGCAGAGGGCACATCAGACCACCATCTTCATGACCACCCACTACATGGAGGAGGCGGAGCACTGCGATCAGATCGCCATCATCGACCAGGGCAAGATCGTGGCACTGGATACGCCCGACGCCCTCAAGCGCATGGTGGGCGTGGACATCGTGACCCTTCAGACCGATGATGGCGAGCGGGTAGCCAGCGAGATCCGGGAGCGATACAGCCTGGAGCCACACAGAGACGGCCCACGCATCCGATTGGAGGTCGAGGGCGGCGCCGAGTTCATTCCCAGGCTCGTCCGTGAGCTGGGGCTCGCCGTCAAGTCCGTGGACCTGCACCGCCCGACGCTGGACGACGTGTTTCTGAAGCTGACGGGACGCGCCATCCGCGAGGGTGACGCAGACCCGTTGACCTTCATGCGACTCCATGGCCGATTGTGGGGAGGAGGACGGCGCTAGATGACTACCGCGCAGGCGCCGGCCGCGGGCCTGTCCGTTCATAGTCCGGGGGCGGCCCTGAGGGCCAATGCCGGCGGCATCTACATCATCTGGTATCGCGACGTGCTGCGCTTCTGGCGGGACCGTGCCAGGCTGGTCGGCTCTCTCGGCCAGCCGCTGCTGTTCCTCGTCGTCTTCGGCAGCGGCCTCACGGCGTCGCTGGGTGCGGGACTTACCAGGGAGCTCGGCGACGTCTCCTACGTTCGTTTCCTCTTCCCGGGCATCGTTGCGATGGCGGTGCTCTTCACGGCGATCTTCAGCGCCGTATCTATAGTCTGGGAGAGGGAGTTCGGCTTCCTGCGCGAGGTGCTCGTCGCACCCATCAGTAGAACGGCGGTCGTGCTGGGCAAGGCCCTCGGAGGCAGCACGGTGGCCATGTTCCAGGGCGCGATCCTGCTCATCCTCGCGCCGATCCTGGGCGTCTCGCTGAACCCGCTGCTGGTTCTCAAGCTGCTGGGGCTCATGTTCTTGACCGCCTTCGCTCTCTCGTCCATGGGCATCCTCATTGCGGCGCGCCTGCAATCGATGGAAGCGTTCCAGATGATCATGAACTTCCTCATCATGCCCATGTTCTTCCTGAGCGGCGCCTTCTTTCCGCTAAGAGGGTTGCCTGCCTGGATGAGCGTTGTCACCAGAATCGACCCGCTGGCCTACGGGGTGGACCCCATGCGGCGCCTTCTCCTTGGCGCCGAGCTGGCTCCCGGCATCAAGCTGGCCGGCCACCATCTTGGCACGGCTGAAGACGTTCTCATCCTCGCCGCCTTCGCCGCCGTCATGATGGGCCTGGCGGTGTGGGCGTTCGCGGCTCAGGAGTAGGCCGGCACATAGTCCCCCTGCGCCGCAAGCACTCTCAGGAGGTACACCACGAAGGGCCTCACGGTCGCGGCGATCAGTCTAGCTTTCGTGCTCGGCGTTGTCGCCTCGGCCTGCGGTGGCGGGATCCACGACCCGGCGGCGCCCGGCCCCCACGGCGTGGGCGAGACGGTGAAGACGTTCACGCGCACCTCAAGCACGACGGGCCTGCCCCGCGCTCTCGACACCGTGATCTGGTATCCGACGGACGGCAGCAGCGACGTCGGCCCCGTGAGGGACGCTGCTCCGGCGACAAGCGGCGGCCCATTCCCGGTGGTCATGTTCTCGCACGGCAACTGTGGCGAGCCTTCGCAGTCCACCTACTTCACCGAGCATCTGGCCTCGTGGGGATTCGTGGTGGTCGCGCCGCCGCATCCCGGCAACGTCGAGGACGATTGCCCGTGCGACATGGCGTGTCTTGTAGATTCCTTCCAGAATCGCGTCGATGACATCAACTTCGCCCTTGAGTCGGTGCTGGTTATGGCCGGTGACCCCTCCCAGCCGATCGGCTCGATCATCGAGACGGAGCGAACCGCGGTCACCGGCTTCTCGTTCGGCGGCCTGACCGCGATCCGCGCCGCCGCGGATGGTGACTTCGACGCCGTCGTTGCCATGGCGCCCGGGGAGCCGCTGATGCTGACCGGTCTCGCCAGCCGGACCCGAGTGCCTGTCATGCTGATGGGCGGCGGGAAGGACGACACGGTTGACTCGGCGGAGGTGGCGGAGCTCTACCAGGCGCTGCCCGACGACATCCCGCGACATATCATCGTCTTCCCTGAGGGCCGGCATCACGCCTTTCTGGACGAGTGCGAGCGTCTCTGCGACTTCCCGCAGGAGCGTGCGCACGAGCTGGTGAATCGCTACGCCACGGCGTTCCTTCAGACCTACCTCGTGGGCGACGAGTCGTACACTCGCTATCTGGAGCGGGACGAAGCGCCGGACGCGCTGCTCACCCGTGACGGCGAGTAGTCACCCTCAATCATTGCTCCCGCTCCGCCTGTCCTCAAGCTGACTCGCTGGTGTATAATGCTCCCGCCCGGAAGTCACCATTGGAAGCGGAAGGTGCGCCACGATGCGTCTGGCAGTCGCGTTCGCATGCGTGGCCGTGGCTGCAAGTGTCGCGGCTTGCAATGGCGGCGGCCAGACGGACCTGACCAGCCGCGAGATTACGGACGAAGAGCTGAGCCGAATGGTCTTGCCCCTGTCGGAGCTGGGACCGGGGTACACTGGCTTCGAGCTGCATGAAGACGCATCGGGGTTTCGGCCCAACGACGATGCGGGTGAGGGTTCGTTTGACCCAGAGGATGCGGCGGAGGACGCGGAGCGGTTCGGTCGTATCATGGGCTACCGGGAATGCTACCGCTCGGGCGTTGGAGCCACTGTCGGCGCGGGTGCCTATTCGGTCGCCACGGCCGTGATTCTCTTCGAGAACACCGACGGCGCCTCCCGCCACTTGAGGGATGCCGCAGAGGACGGGAAGCGCCAGGTGGGTGCCACGACGAGCGGCGGCTGGACGCTGGAGGCTTACGACGAGTTCGATCCGGGAGGAATAGGGGACGAGAGCATCGGTGCCCTGGCGACGCTGTCTGGACTCTCAGCCGACGAGGAGAGCGTCTTCTATCTGACTTCGGTGGCCTTCCGCCACGGGCGCCTATCGGGTGTGGTCACGTTGACGCAGCTCGATCAAGAAGATGTCCGAGAGCGGGCCGGGCTTCTTGCGCGCAAGCTCGACGAGCGGATCGCGGCAGTGCTCCGAGGTGAGATCGAGGCGGCACGGCCAGGGCAAGGACAAAATGCTGATTCTGCCCTGCAGACTGAACGGCCTGGCGCCGAGGGCTCCGGTCGCTACCTAGAGGTGGACGAAGCGCCGGACGCGTTGCTCACCCGTGATGGCGAGTAGTCACCCTCCATCATTGCTCTCGCGCCGCTTCCCGCCGAACTGACGCCCTGGTGTATAATGCCCCGGCCCAGGGGCTACTCCAAGGAGGTGCACCGTGAACCGGCTGGCAGTGGCAGCGGTAGGTCTCACTCTGATCGTGGCGCTGATGGCCCCGCACGGGTCATCGGTCCGAGCACAGCCCGTGGCGACCAGCGGCGGCCCTACGGTCATCGCGACAATCCCGGTGGGGACGTACCCCGCACTTGGGGTAGGAGTCAACGCCACCACCAACCGCATCTACGTGAACAATTCGGGTAGTAACAACATATCCGTGATCGACGGCGCGACGAACACCGAAATCGACACGGACGGCAATCCAGGCAACGGCATCACCCGCATCCCCGTGGGGTCCGGGCCTGCGGGCCTGGCCGTCAACCCCGCAACAAACCGCATCTACGTGTCGAATCAGATGACAAACAATGTGTCGGTAATCGACGGCGCCACCAACACCGAAATCGACACGGACGGGGATCCGGGCAACGGCATCACCCGGATCCCTGTGGGGTCCGGTCCCGTCGGCGTGGCTGTGAACCCGACCACGAATCGCATCTACGTCAACAACTTCAGTTGGGGAAGCGGCAGCGTCTCGGTGATCGATGGCGCCACCAACACCGAGATCGACACGGACGCGGATCCAGGCAACGGCATCACCCGAATCCCCGTGGGGGATCGGCCGCATCTCGTGGCCGTCAACACCATCACCAATCGCGTCTACGTCGCTAACTGGGGAACCAACGACGTGTCTGTGATCGATGGGGCCAGCAACACAGTGGTCGCCACGATCCCTGTGGGGACCTACCCCATAGGTGTGGCCATCAACCCCACCACAAACCGCATCTACGTCAGCAACAGCTTCCTAGATATCAGCGACGTCTCGGTGATCGACGGCACCACCAACACCGAAATCGACACGGACGGGGATCCGGGCAACGGCATCACCCGAATCCCCGTGGGGTCTGGCCCTGCGGGCCTGTCCGCCAACCCCACAACGAACCGAGTCTATGTAGCCAACACGCAAAGCGACGACGTGTCCGTGATTGACCAAGCCAGCAACACGGTCGTCTACACCGTGTCCGTGGGCAACCGGCCCTACGGGGTGGGTGTGAACCCCACTACGAACCGAATCTATGTGACCAACGTCGACAGTGGCTCGGTGACAGTGATGGAGGAGACAGGCAGCGGGGACAACTACAAGCTGTCCGTCCCGAGCTTCCAGCAATGCTATGCACCGTGGGGAGACGACATCTATGATGCCATCGACCTCTATGTCAGCGGCAGGGCCGACGTGTGCTGGTGGGGCTGCGCGCTGACGTCTGCTGTTGATGTACTTGGCTTCTGGGGTGTGTCCACGACGCCGGGGTCTCTGAACCAATGGCTAGGTGGCTTCTCCGGGGGCTATTCCCCTGGCGGGTATCTCAACTGGAATGCCGTAGCCGAGTACTCCCGGGAACAAGGCGTTCAGCTTGCCACTCCGAAGGTGTACTGGGACAGTGATACGACCGCGCTCCGCGACTCGTTGGACTCGGGGCGTCCGGTCATCCTTGGTGTGCCGTTCGGAGGCAGGAATCCGGGCCACTGGGTGGTCGCAATTGGGCCCAACGTGGGTACGTGGTGGATAAACGACCCGGGTGGAGTGGGCGGCGTGACGTTGGACGCCTACGGTAACACCTTCAGCCGCCGGGTCGTCTACGAACCCAACAGCGGGAACAACGCCCGCCTAATCCTGAGAGCCCACTCTCCAGTCGAGATGGTGGTCACCGACCCACAGGGCAGACGCCTCGGGTTTGACCCGACCTCAGGAACCTCCTACGCGGAAATCCCTGATGCTTCCTATGGGCTGGACGGCGGGATTGCGGGTGGTGACGGAAGCGGTGAAGAGATCCCGGGCGTCAAGACCGCCTGGTTGAACGCCCCTATCGACGGTGAATACACTCTCGA
The DNA here is from genome assembly GCA_034420175.1 of Dehalococcoidia bacterium. Lineage (GTDB taxonomy): Bacteria > Chloroflexota > Dehalococcoidia > DSTF01 > JALHUB01 > DAOULP01. Next base: position 23,673 of record DAOULP010000057.1, read on the forward strand.
TGTCATCGGAACCGACACGGGCAGCTACGGTGTGGACGGAGAAGCCTACGACCAAGAGGGCAGCCACAGCCATGTCGAAGGGCCAACCGGCACCACGAGCCCCGGCCAGGTCGACAGCGCTGTCATCCAATACTCCTCAGAGCCTCCTGCCGTTGGCGGCATCGCCCAACTTGCCGATGTCGCCGGCGCGCCTCTAAACGCATCGGACTCGGCAGCCGGCGGTGAAGGCTCCCTGGCCGTCCTGGCGGGCATCCTGGCGCCAGCCGTCTGCGTGACCGTCGTGGGGGTGTGGTTCGCGCGGAGGCGGTGGGCCAACTAGCCGTGCCCTTCCGCCCCGAGCTCCCGTGCTCAGCCCGGTGCTCACAGTCGCCCGCCGCCCCTTTCGGCGCGCAATGCTATACTCCCGACGTGGGACGTCTTGCGGTCGTGAGACCCGCCTGTCGACGGGGGTGCGGCCACGCCACGGTTGTTTCTTGCCCTCTTCGTCGCCCTGAGCGCCCTGGCGGCGGCACTGCCGGCGCCGCGGCCGCAATCCCACGCGCAACCGGTGCGGCGCAGCGTCAGCCTGGGCCCCGGCTGCGGCATGGCCGCTCTGACCTTCCCCACCGGCACCGACGTTGCCACCGTCGCGGACGCCGTGGCTCCTCGGAGCGCTCTCGACACGCTCTGGCGCCTCGACAACGCTACCGGCGCCTTCCAAGCCTTCATGCCCCGGGCCGTCCAGGCCAGCGACCTGTCGTCGGTTGACCTCCTCGATGCCGTCTACATCTGCGTGGGCGAGGCGGCCACGATCAACATGCCGTCGGTCTCCCCGGTTTCCTCTGGAGCCATCGCGTCCGTCTCCCTCGCCCGAGGGTGCAACGCTATCGGTCTCACCTGTCCCGACGGCACCACGCCGTCCCAGGTGGCTGGCTCGGTAGATCCTTCCGACAGCTTCGAATCGCTCTGGCGCCTCGACAACACTACCGGCGCCTTCCAGGCCTACGTGGCATCCGCCCCGCAGGCCAGCGACCTCACGACTCTCTCGTTCTTGGACGCCGTGTTCCTTTGCGCGCGGCGGTCGGCCTCGCTCACCATGCCGGTACTGTCGGGAGTCACGGCAGGTCCCGACCTGAGTGCGGTGACGTCCTGGGCCTACCAGATCCAGGAGCTCGAGGAGGACGGCGCCGTCGATGTCCTGGTCGCGTCCGAGTACGACATGCTGGTCATCGAGCCGACGCGCTCTGTCGTCGGCTCCCAGGCGTTTGACACGGCCGACCTGGTGGCCCGCCTCCACGGGCGAGGCAAGCTGGTGCTCGCCTACATCGACATAGGCGAGGCGGAAGACTACCGCACCTACTGGCAGGATGGCTGGGAGGCCCCGTCGGGAGGGGGGCGCGGCACCCCGGACTTCCTGCTCACGGTGGATCCCGACGGCTGGTCCGGCAATTACCCCGTGGCCTACTGGGACGGGCGCTGGAAGAACGTCGTCATCTACGATCAGGACTCACTGCTCAACATGGCGCTGGACGACGGCTTCGACGGCATCTACATGGACTGGGTCGAAGCCTACCTGGAGGAAACCGTGGTCGCCGCCGCCGACGACGAAGGTCTCGATCCGGCCGCCGAAATGGTGGCCTTGATCCGGGACACCCGTGACCACGCCCGGGCACGCCGTCCCGGATTCCTCCTGCTTGCCCAGAACGCGGCCGAGCTGGCCGAGGAGCGGCCGGAGTACCTCAGAGTCATCGATGGCCTGGCCCAGGAGGACCTCTCGTTCGGGGGAGAGGCTGACACTGAATGGGGTGACCCGGAGTCCGGGGATATCCCAACGTCTCGAGAGGACCAGGATTATCTGGTTGACCTGTTCGACCTCTACCGACAGGCTGGCCTGCCCATCTTCTGTGCCGACTACGCTCTGAAGGATACGAACGTGCAGGAGGCCTATGAGACGGCGGAGCGCGCTGGCTGCCTCGGCTACGTCTCGCAGACGCCCCTTAGCCGGCTCACCGACACTCCGCCGCCCTAGGCCGGGCCGCGGTCTTGCCCGCCGGCGACATCGCCGGCATCCGATGCCGTGCTCGAGGTCGGCAGTCGCCCCCGGCAGCCGTGCCCACGAAGAGGAGATCAGCCATGCCGCGGTGCCTTCTGGCCCTACTCTTGGCCCTGTTGGCCCTGGTCACGGGACCGCCCGGCCCGATCCTTGGCTCTCATGCACAGCAGGGCCAGCGCAGCGCTAGCCTCAGCCCCGGCTGCGGCATGGCCACTCTCACTTTCCCCACCGGCACCGGTGCCGCCACCGTTGCCAGCGCCGTCACTCCACCCATTGCCCTCGATACGATCTGGCGCCTCGACAACCCGACTGGCAGCTTCCAGGCCTATTCGCTGGCTGCGCCACAGGCCAGCGACCTGCTCTCGGTCAACCCTCTGGATGCTGTCTTCCTCTGTGTGCATGAGCCCGCAGTCATAGCGATGCCCGCAGTTTCTGTCGACGCTTCCGGCGCCGACACGTCCGTGTCCCTCGGCGCGGGCTGTAACGCCGTCGGTCTCAGCTACCCTGACGGGACGGTCCCCTTCCTGGTGGCGGAATCCGTTGCACCCAGCGAGGCCTTCGACTCTATGTGGCGCCTCGACAACGTCACCGGTGTCTTCCAGGCCTACGGTGCGGCGGCTCCAGGGGCCAGTGACCTTGCCAACCTCCGATTCCTCGACGCCGTCTTCGTCTGCGTGGCGCACCCTGCTTCGCTGAACATGCCCGCGCTCGCGCGGATGTCGACGGGTGTGTCGTCCGACAAGTGGGACCTGTGGATAGGGGGCACGCAACTGCGCGGCGCGAACATCTACCAGGCGCCGGTCTGGCCTGAGCTGGATGGTCCCGAGTTTAAAGGCTCCGGGGCCGTCGGACCGCCGTACACGCAGCAGGACTTCGACCGCCTGGCGGCGCTCGGCGCCAACTACGTCAATGTGTCGCACCCGGGCCTGTTCACCGAGAAGTCGCCCTACCAACTGGACCAGGACATCCAGACCAATCTAGACAACTTGCTCGACATGATCGCCAGCGCCGACATGTTCGCCGTGATCAGCTTCCGCACCGGCCCTGGCCGCAGCGAGTTCACCTTCTTCTTCGACGAAGACTGGTTCGATGAGAGCTATCTGAATGACTCTGTGTGGCAGGATCAGGCGGCCCAGGATGCCTGGGTGGAGATGTGGCGCCACACGGCGGAGCGCTGCCGTGGCAATCCCGTGGTCGTCGGGTATGACTTGATGGTCGAGCCCAATGCCGACGAAGTGCTCCTGGGCTTATACGAGCCGGACGAGTTCTATCCGGCCTATGAGGACTCCCTGTACGACTGGAACCAGCTTCATCCCCGCATTGCCGCGGCCATCCGCGAGGTGGACCCCGACACGCCCATTCTGGTCGGTGGAATGGGCTACAGCGGCGTCGGGTGGCTGCCCTACATTCAAACGTCCGGCGACCCGCACACGGTCTATGTCATGCACCAATACGCTCCGAGCCAATACACGCACCAGTCACCCCCGCCGGCTCTAGAGTACCCAGGGACGTTCGATGCGAACTGGGACGGCGTCGACGACCAGGTCAATCGGACCTGGCTGGACAGTCTGCTCTCAGCGGTGGACGACTTCATCGCGACACGCGCGGTGCCCGTCGCTGTCAACGAGTTCGGCCTGGCCCGATGGCAGCCCGGCGCCGCCGATTTCATGGACGACCAAATGGGCCTCTTCGAAGAGCGTGGCATGAACTACGCATTGTGGATGTGGGACCCTTCGTGGGAGCCCTGGACGGAGGAGAACGACGCGTTCAACTTCCGCCACGGCCCTGATCCTGAGAACCACGCTGACGTCGCCTCGAGCGAGCTGATGGATGTCATTGTGAAGTACTGGCAGCGCAACACCGTTCGCCCTTCGAACGATGCCCAGTAGGCCTGGCCGCCGTCTTGCCCCCTTGTGTACCGCTTCGTCATCGGGGGGTCGACGATTGATGGTTCTCCGGGCGCCACGAGTAGACTCCGCCGCCGCCCTAGGCCGCGACGGCCGTCGACGAGCGCAAGGGGGCGAAGGCCCCGCTCTGCGGATGCCCTCTGTCGCGACCGTCTGGCGACTGGCGACTCGCCCTACTCCACAACCACGGTGAGAACGAAGGTCCCCGCGGCGTTCATGCCGTCCTCCCAAGGCTGGCTGTATTCGAGATCGATGGTGCTCTCGCCGCTGCCAACGGCCTTGAAGGTCCACACTTCCTGGCCCCCGGCTCCGACAACTCCGGCGCGGGCCTCCTCCGAGGCCTGGTACTGGTGGTCCTCCAGTGTCAGCACGGCCTCGTCCGTGTTGCCGACCAATTGCCACTGAAAACCGGTCGTGACGTTGGAATCCAGGGTCACCGTCAGGGAGCCGCCCGCGGCGATCTCTACCGTCGTGCCCGTGTGTGAGGCATCGACAGACAGTTTGTCTGGGAGCTCCGTGGCATCGCTGTCTCCGTTCGTGCAGGCGGCAGCCCCGCCAGCGAGGCCTGCCATCAGGACTAGCACGGCTAGCATGACCGGGAACCTTCTCACCTGGAGCCTCCTTTCGTGATTTCCTGTCAGATTCGCTGTCGGTCAACTGGTATCGTCCGACCCTAGAGACGCCTGGCGACCGCCTTTTGTTCCCGACTCCATGCACCCCGTAACGGCGGCGTCCAGGATGACCGAGCGACCTTTCTGAGCGCTGAAGCTGTGAGCCGCCTGGGTCGCTGGGCGGGCACCCCAGCTTCATGGAGGCCCGTCGCGCCGGATGGCGGTGCGTGACGCTTGCAGCCTTCGGTTGTAAGATGACCCTCGGCGGTCGGACTGCCGCCGCAAAGACCGCGGATGTGAAGCCCTCTTCGATATCGACCACAAGGTCACTGCTCATTGGCTTCGAGTAGCACAGGACTCTTACGCGCGCTCGGGGCTCTAGGGCAACCCGTGCGTCTCCTCGGTAGGCTCACCGAGACTCCGAGCGACCGCTCGCGGGCCGCTGCTGGCACCTATGTCGGCGTCTTCATGATCTCCCTCTGCACCCTCATGTACGAGGTCCTGCTGACACGGATCTTCAGCGTGACCATGTGGTACCACTTCGCCTTTGTCGCGATCTCTGTGGCCCTCTTTGGGATGACGGTCGGTGCCCTATTCGTCTACCTGTCGCCGGAGCGCTTCCCCGACGAGCAGGCGAAGGAGCGGCTCTCGCTATTCGCCCTGCTTTTCGGCGTGGCGATAGTCGTGAGCTTCCTCACCCAGCTTTCGATCCCCTTCAACCCAGAGTGGACCCTGCTGGGCGTCTACTCTGTCGGCCTCACCTATCTGGTGACATCCATCCCCTTCATGTTCAGCGGAGTGTGCATCTGCCTGGCTCTCACGAAGTTCAGTCGTCAGGTGAGCAAGCTCTACGCCGCAGACCTGGTGGGTGCCGCCCTCGGCGCCATCCTTCTCCTCCAACTCTTGAACGTCCTCGACGGTCCCTCCGCTGTCGTCGCCATCGCGTCCCTCTGCTGCCTTGGCGCCGTCTTTCTCGCCCGCGATGCCCGGACGCGGGGCACCTTGTGGCTGGCCGCGGCCTGCGCGGTGCTCCTGGTGGGATTCGCTGTCGCCAACGCCGTGGCGTACCGAAACCAGGAGCCGATCCTGCGACTGATGTGGGTCAAGGGTGAGGCGGAGAAGGTCGGCCTCTATGAGAAGTGGAACTCGTTCTCGCGGGTCAAGGTGGCCGGCGACCCGGACGCGTTCGTCAGGCCGGTCGACGGGGGAATGAGCGCAACCCTGCCGCCGGACGTTCAGGTCCGCCAACTCGGCATGACCATCGATGCGGGAGCCGGCACGGTTCTAACGTACTACGACGGTGACCCGACAACCCTCGAACACATGAAGTACCAGGTGGTGAACCTGGCGCACCACATTAGGAAGGACGCCGACGTGCTGGTCGTCGGAGTGGGCGGCGGCAGTGACGTGCTGGGTGCCCTAGCCTTTGACCAGCGCTCAATCACTGGTGTCGAGATTAACCAGCAGATCCTGGACGCGCTCAACGATGTCTACGGCGACTTCACCGGTCACTTGGACGGCGACCCCCGCATCCGGTTCGTCAACGACGAGGCGAGGAGCTACGTCGCCCGCTCCGATGATAGATTTGACATAATCCAGGTATCCTTCATCGACACCTGGGCGGCTACGGCCGCAGGGGCCTATTCTCTATCCGAGAACTCCCTGTATACGGTCGAGGGCTGGCACACCTTCCTCGATCACCTAACCCCGCGTGGAGTGTTGACGGTCTCCCGCTGGTATGTCCCTGAGCGGCCCCTGGAGGCCTACCGCCTGACGGCCCTGGCGGCCAAGGTGCTTCGCGACCGGGGTGTCGATGACCCACGGAGTCACATCTTCCTGGCAGTGGGTCCGGCACCCTACGTCTCGGTGGGCACGATCCTGGTGAGTCCAGAGCCGTTCTCGGAGGACGATCTGGCCACGCTCAACCGTGCCACCGAGCAACTGCAATTCGAGGTGGCGTTGGCGCCGGACCGGACGATTGACCCCACGTTTGAAGCGATTCTGGCGACCGAGGATGTGTCCGCGCTTGCCGTTGACGATGCCTTCGACATATCGCCCCCGACCGACGACAGGCCGTTCTTCTTCCAGATGGTGCGGCTCGACGATGTCTTCATGAGTGTGTCGACGTGGGAGGACTACCTGAGGAAGCCGGCGCGCGTGCTGTTCTCTCTGACGGTGGCCGTGCTTCTTCTAGCCTTCCTCAGCATCATCCTGCCGTTGGCCCTCACGACGAAGCGGGCGGCACTCAGGGGAATGCTTCCCTTCATCGTCTTCTTCTCAGCCATCGGCCTGGGCTTCCTGTTGGTGGAGATCTCTCAGTTGCAGCGTCTCATCATCTTTCTGGGACACCCCTCGTACGCCCTGTCGGTGGTGCTGTTCTCGCTCCTCCTTTCCAGCGGCCTTGGGAGCCTGGCGACGCAGCGCTTGGCAAACCCACACCCAAGCGTCGCCACGTTGTGGCCGTTTGCGCTGCTCGTGGCGCTGCTCGTCGTCTTCGGGTTTGTGACGCCTCTGGCTATCGACCGGCTCGACTCGGCCACGACACCGACACGCATCGCGACGGCTGTGGCGATGCTTGTGCCAATTGGCTTCTTGATGGGAATGCCGTTCCCGATCGGGATGAAGATGGCGTCGCTGCGACCGGGGGCGCCCACGGCGTTCCTGTGGGGCATCAACGGCGCCACCTCGGTGTGCGCTTCGGTGTTGGCCGTGTCGATCGCGCTGTCGTGGGGGATATCGTCGGCCTTCTGGGCCGGGTGCATCAGCTACGTTGTCGGCTTCGCAGCCCTCGCGTCCGTAGCTAGAACCTGGAGAGGGTAGCGGTACGGCCCGGCCGGCCGGCAGGTTGGCCAGCCGCCGGTAGTCCTAGGATTGTGACAGGCCGGACCGGCTGATAGAATCTACACGGCTGGACATGAGGCCCGGTCTGTTCGAAGGAGGCAGCCTATCGCCTCAAGCAGCAGTCTGTAGGCATCAATTCAAGGAGGAAACACCATGCTAGGCAAGAGGTGGCGCCTTGCCGTCCTATTTGGGGTCATCGGCTTGGGCATCTTGGTCGCCGCGGCCTGCGGCGGCGGTGACGAGGAAGAAGAGGCGACGCCAGGCGCGACGCCGGCAGCGCAGGCTGGCGGTGAGATCGTGGTGCATGCGACGGAGCCGGAGTTCCTCGACCCACACATCTCCGACTTCAACCTGGACATTACCATTGAGCAGATGATCTACAGGGGACTGTACGACCTGCTTCCCGGAGGCACGCTCCAACCAGCATATGCCGAGGACTTGCCCG
>DAOULP010000058.1:0-1976 GCA_034420175.1 Dehalococcoidia bacterium
CTTGGTCATGTCGGCCTCCATTTCCACAGACATCACCCCCTTCGCCTACACCTCCTACTACATCGATGACACAACTCCGGACGTGACGCAGTGCACCGGCGATGCCTTCGCCTACGGGTCGAGCGGCTTGTATGTCAGTCAGGAGGTCCCATGCACCGATCCTAGATTGGGGTGCACGGATTACCTGGACAGCACGCGCACCATCTACTACAGGGAGCCGGGACTCACGGGCGCCGCCGCGCAGGCGCTCAGCGACCAAGCGCACACGCCCCTCGTGTACAACGTGACACCCTTCACGTCCGATCCGGCGGTTGGCGGCCTCGCGGAGCTGCCTAACGTAGCGACCCAGCCCCTGGGAACGCCGGCCTCTTCCGGAAGCCATCACGGGGTCCTGGCCGCGGTGGTTACCGCAGTGGCAGGAGGCCTCGTTGTCCTGGGCGGCGCGGCCTGGTACGCCCGCAGGCGGTGGGGGACGTAGCCGCCCTGGCCCAGTTCGGCCTGGACTGCAGTGGGTCCCCCTAGGCCTGATCCGCCTTCAGCGCTCCACCCTCTTCCCCCTTTACATCAAGGGGTATAATATGAGGTGATTCCCGGCGCGCCTCAGCTCGGGCCCAACGGTCCCCGGGGGAGAGGGGAAGTCGCGGGCGAGGCGGGGAGGGACGGGGTCACAGGAAAGGGCCAAGCCGTCCGCCTTGTGTCTGCCGGCAGGCAGCGGCGGAGGTCTGCCAGCGCCCAGACGGGTGCCCATCGCGGCGGCGGACTGTAGTGCTTTGGCCCTCCTTTTTCGCCCAGCAGCCGTCACCGGCCTGTCGGGGCAAACACCAGGCCAGGGCAGGAACGGAAGTCAGTAGGAGGCCTGGGCATGGGAAAGAGCCTTACCCGCAAGATCATCGAGGAGCACCTCGTCGCCGGCGAGGCCAAGGCCGGCAGCGAGGTCGCAATTCGTATAGACCAGACGCTCACTCAGGACGCGACCGGCACCATGGCCTACCTACAGTTCGAGGCCATGGGTCTGCCTCGTGTGCGCACCAAGCTCTCCGTCAGCTACGTCGACCACAACATGCTCCAGGCCGGCTTCGAGAATGCCGACGATCATCGCTTCCTGCAGAGCGTGGCCACCAAGTACGGCATCTACTTCTCGCGCCCCGGCAACGGCATCTGCCACCAGGTGCATCTGGAGCGCTTCGGTGTCCCCGGTCAGACGCTCCTGGGTTCCGATAGCCACACCCCGACCGGCGGCGGCCTCGGCATGCTGTCGATCGGCGCCGGCGGCCTGGACGTGGCCGTGGCCATGGGAGGCGGCCCCTTCTACATACCCATGCCGAAGGTGGTGCGCGTCGAGCTGAAAGGCCGGCTCCAACCCTGGGTCGCTGGGAAAGACATCATCCTGGAGATGCTGCGACGGCTGACCGTGAAGGGCGGAGTGGGGCGCATCTTCGAGTATGGCGGCGAGGGCGTGGCCTCCCTGGGGGTGCCCGAACGCTCTACCATCACCAACATGGGCGCTGAGCTGGGCGCCACGACTTCCATTTTCCCAAGCGACGAGCGGACCCGCGACTACCTCCGTGCGCAGGGTCGCGAGGACGTCTGGACGGTCGTCTCTGCCGACGCGGACGCTGACTACGACGAGGTGGTGGAGATCGACCTCAACGCGCTGGAGCCCCTCATCGCCCAGCCGCACAGCCCTGACGCCGTCGTGCCGGTGCGAGAGATCGCGGGCACGAAGGCAGTGCAGGTGTGCGTCGGGAGCTGCACCAACTCCTCCTACCGGGATCTGATGACCGTTGCTGCGGTGCTGCGCGGCGAGACGGTGCATCCCAATCTCAGCGCTACAATCACCCCGGGCTCGCGGCAGGTCTACACCATGATCGCCCGCAACGGCGCCCTGGCCGATCTCATCGAATCAGGGTTCCGAATCCTGGAGTCGGGCTGCGGGCCCTGTATCGGGATGGGGCAGGCGCCGCCTTCCGGGGGCG
>DAOULP010000059.1:0-9033 GCA_034420175.1 Dehalococcoidia bacterium
GCGGCGTCTCGTCGGGCAGAATGGCTGCCCGGACCACCTTCCTGTCACCGACTGCTAGCCTGACGGTTGCATCGAACACCGGTATCGGCGGCACGCGCTCCTGCTCGTTGATGAGGCTGACGAGGTAGCGCTTCCTGTTCGGCTGGTGCAGGACGACGACCTCGACGGCAGACGGTGCTTCTGCTTCGAACGAGAAGGGCCTGCAGGCCAGCGATCTCACCATCTGCGCGAACACCGTCCTGTGGGGCTCTTGGTCGGCCAGCTCCAGCGGAGCCGACACCCAGATCACCTTCCCCTTTCCATAGGAGCGCTGTATGACAGCCGGGTAGTCGGTGCGCACCCCAGGCGGATTGGAGTGGATGGAGGAGATCTTCGCACCGTCCGCCGGATCTGTGTAGGGTAGAGCGATGGTGGCCATCACCTCATCCCGGTTGACCGCTTCGACCTTCATCTGTGGCCCCGATATTGCCAGGGGGTAGTCGCGGTCTACGCCGGGCATGAGAGCCTGCCCCTTGGGGGTCGGGGCCATGTATGTCACCTGCTCCTCGGTTTCGCCTTCGGCGGAGATGCCAAGTACGTCGCCTAGGAGAGCGGGAGGGATGTGCCCGCTGGCGTACAGCCCGCCGCCTTCGGCCACGAACCGCCGCAGGTCTTTGGCCTCCTCCTCACTCAGCATCCGCACGTCAGGCAGGACGATGATCTGATGGGGGGATGTGTCCTTCAGATTGGCCTTGCTGATCACTCCGAACGGGATGTGGCTCTCCCTCAGCGCCCTGGCGGCGCCCAGCGCCGCGTCGAGGTGGGGCACCGCCCAGCCGGCGGAGCCGACCTGCTTGCCGTTGTCGGCGAAGTCCATCTTTGAGTCCAGGCTGAAGTAGACGGCGACATCCTGGCAGAGCTTCCCACCGAGGTATGGCTCGTAGTCCTTGGTCCTGCCGAATATCTCCCCCATGGTCTCGTACACTCGCGGATTGAGTGTGCCCACGGGATCAATGGCGTCGATGAAGAGGAATGCTCCGTTGTGGGCGAGGGCAAGATAAGTGTGGAGCTCCAGCATCTGCTTTGGCTTTAGCGTGGTGTGGTCGCGGAGGCTGGGATAGCAGCGGGACGTCATGAACTCGAAGGGCTTGTTGGGGGTGAGGCTGTCGTAGAGCTTGCAAATGAACGACTGCTGCCCGAACCCTCCGTACAGATCCCCACCGATGTAGTCGTTCTGGGAGACTAGACCGACGGTGGTTCCGATCCTCCAGCTCTGGGGCAGCGGGGCGGAGTTGTGCTCGACCGTGACGCCGGGCTTGTACCCTCGTGCCGTGCTGGTGGCGAAGGCGGCGAACTCGACCAGCCACTCTTCTCTCTTCTTCTGGAAGGCCAGCCAGCGGGGATCTTGCCAGTCGACGACAGTTGGCATTTCGCCGCCCACCTCGTTGGCGAAGCGCTCGCGGCATGAAGGGCAGTAGCAGATGCCTGGCCAGAAGGTCATGTCAAAGAAGATGCCCCCGAAGTCGTAGTCGTTGCATAGCTCTTGAACCTGCGACTCAACGAACTCCCTGTATGCCTGGTTGTTGGGGCAGCATACGCCGTAGCGGCCGGCCCTGCCGCTGCGCTCCCTGGAGCCTTTTCCGTCCACATCCAGCAGGCGCCATGCAGGATAGGCCTCGTAGGCCCAGTTGTTGAACAGGAGGCTGTAGTAGACGACAACGTCGATCCCTTCTTCGTGGCACAGGGCGATGATCTCGCCCAGCACGTCCCTGCCCTTGATGCCTCCGTGCATCCGGCCGGTCTTGGTTGGCCAGTAGCAGTAGCCTACGTGTGAGTTGGCGTACACCATCGCCGACTGGACATTCGCCACTTTGAGTAGACCCACGTAGGTCTTGGGGTCGAGTCGCGACAAGAACTCCTCATCCCAGTCGTCGATATGCATGTCCACCAGATTGCGTCTGTAGCTCTTCTCGTACCACTTCGTGTCTCGCATCCTCAGCCTTCCTCCCGGGTGATACTGCACGTCCCAGGTGGGCCCGAACCAGGCGGCGCTGCTCGGCCCCGGCCGCTAGCGATCGCCGGTCGCCCGGCGCCCGGTCTGCGTCGGCCTAGCTCTTGTCGAACCAGTAGTCGTACTTGAATTGCCCGAAGCCAAAGGCGCCGGGTGTATAGCCTTTGATGTGGTCGTAGGCGGCAAGGTACCCGTAGGGCTGGTACAGCACCAGGGTGGGACCGTGACGCTTGAGGATCAGACGCTGCGCATCCCACGCAAGCTCTCGCCGCTCCTCGTTGTCAATGCTGTAGAAGTAGGAGGCGGTCGAAACGCCCTCGGTGGTGTGAGGATCGAGGCTGAGAATGGTCGCGGTGGTAGCGACGCGAAGAGTACCGCCGCGTCTTGGCTCTCCCCCAGCGGTCCTGATGGGCTGAGGCGTTCCCTGCTCGCCCCCTTGGCCGCCGCCACAGCCGATGGCAGCCAGCCCGCCGCCGCCGGCGGTGGCGAGAGCTCCTCCCAGGAAGCTGCGTCGGGACGGCCTTGCTCGGCCAGGCATCCTTGGGTGCTCCCTCTGGCGCCTTCTGGCCGCCAATACCGGGATGATTCTCCTACGCTCTACCATGACCCGTCCGACCAGCTCGGAGGCGCCTTGCGGTCGCCGAGCCTCGATGCTATAAGGGGCACGGCACGAGCGGCCAGCTTCGCGGCCGCCCGGCCCATATTACCCGCTCACATTTCGACGTGAAAGCGGCGAGTTGCGAAGGACACGGCGATGGCCAGGCTGAGCAAGAGACCAGATGTCCGCCGGGCGCTGGAGGAGGGCGAGGGCATCCTCCGCCTGGCCCCTTGCTGGGTGCCGCGCTCGTTCCTTATGCCGGGGCGCCGCCTCAAGCTGCATCCGGACGACTACTACGCGATGGGTGCCCAGCGGGGCGGGATCGACGAACGCTGGTTCGCGTCGACGACCGAGGCGGCGAACGACAACCGCGAGCCCGACGAAGGGTTGAGCTACGTCGTGCACGACGGCGCCCGCTTCACCCTGCGCGACGCCGTCGATGCCGAGGGCGCCAGGCTGCTCGGGAAGGCAATGTGGGACGAATACGGGCGCTGGCCCGTCTTCTCCAAGTTCTTCGACAACCTGGGGCCGATCCCTCACCACCTCCATCAGGACGACGGGCAAGCCCGTCTCGTCGGTCAGGAGGGCAAGCCCGAGGCCTACTACTTCCCCCCTCAGCTCAACAACACCCCGAACGCCTTCCCCCACACCTACTTCGGATTGGAGCCCGGCACCACCAAGGACGATGTCCGCCGCTGCCTGGAGAGATGGAGCAAGGGTGACAACGGCATCCTCGACCATTCCAGGGCCTACCGCCTGAAGCCGGGGACGGGGTGGCTCGTTCCGCCGCGCCTCCTGCACGCCCCCGGATCACTGGTGACCTACGAGCCCCAGTGGGGTAGCGACGTCTTCGCCATGTACCAGTCGATGGTCGAGGGGCGCTACGTGCCGTGGGACCTGCTGGTCAAGGACGTGCCCGCTGACAAGCATCAGGACCTCGACTACCTGGTCGAGCAACTGGATTGGGAGCAGAATACGGACCCCCGATTCCGGGCAAACCACTATCTTGAGCCGGTCCCCGTTGCCGACTCCTCGAGCGAGGGCTGGATCGACCGGTGGATCGTGTACGGTACGGTCCACGGCAAGCAGCTCTTCTCGGCCAAGGAGCTGACGCTCCAGCCGGGCGTGACTTGCACCATTGGCGACGGTGGCGCCTGCGGCCTCATCACCGTGCAGGGCAGCGGGCGCATCGGGAAGACGCGTCTGGACACGCCGGTCATGATCCGTTTCGGGGAGATGACAGAGGACGAGGTCTTCGTCTCGCACGAGGCGGCCGTCCGCGGTGTCACCTTCGAGAACACGGGCGCCGAGCCGCTCGTGACCCTCCGGTACTTCGGTCCTGATGCCTCCGTCGGCCTGCCGGAGGTCGGCAGCCACAAGCGGACGCCGTAGCAATCAGCCTGCTCCCTGAAGCCTCTTCATCGATGCCGCGCCACAGGCACCACGCGCTGGAGCGAGCCAGCGGGGCGAGTTCACATCATCGTATAATGGTCTTGACACGAGGCAGACCGCCGGACCTCGGCCGGATCCCGATGGACGGCAGCCCTCGTGAGCGTCGCAGCAACTCACCCAGGCCGAAGTGCAGTGATCCCACACGCCGCCACGACTTCCGTAGCCCGTCGCCTCCGCTGGGGCCAGGCCAACCCATGAGCGCTACCACGCCCGACGGCACCGCCAGCGCCACCATCTGGTCGCCGTCGTCTGCGCTCTCGCCCCGGACTAGGCGGCTGCGTGAGGAGTACTTCTCCTTCGGCAGCCGTGACTACTTCCGAAACGAGGTCCGCCCCTACGGCTGTGGCACTGCCTGGGACGAGGTCTGGTCCCCGCACAACTGGGGCGTCGTGCCGGAGATGTACGTCTTCTTCGACGGCTTCCGGGACAGCCTCCTGGCCGCCGCCGAGACCGTCCCCCTGCCCGGCGGCTTCTGGGACGAGCCGCTGGTGGTGCGGCGCGCCCTCTTCTTCGCCCAGGTCGTCCGGCAGCATCTGCCGGTGAAGATCCTGGACGGCGAGCTCATTGTCGGCTCCTACTTCAACACGGCGCTCTCGAGGACGCACACGCGATCCGAGGCCCGGAAGTGGCGTCGGCACGTGGACCGGTGGCGCCGGAAGGCGGAGAGGCTGAACAGGCTGGGCGTCGGCAACTGCGGCGCCGTCCCCGGCCACCTCATACCCGACTACCCCAAGGTGCTCCGCCTCGGGTTCCGCGGTATCGCCACTGAGCTGGAGGAGATGCAGCGGGCGGAGGAGGACCGCCAGAGGCGGGACTTCCTGCGCGCCCTCCTCGTCTGCTGCCGGGCGGCGTCGGAGCTGTCCCTCCGCTACGCCGACGAGGCCGATCGCCTGGCCGGCGCTGAGCCCGACGCCGGCCGCCAGGCCGAGCTCAGAGAGATCGCCCGCATCTGCCGCAGGGTGCCCTGGGAGCCCGCCGAGACCTTGCATGAGGCTCTCCAGGCCCTCTGGTTCGCACACATGCTGGTCATGGTCGCGGAGTCGTACCCTGGTCCGGGGCTGTCGCATGGGCGCATCGACCAGTACCTCTTGCCCTACTACGAGGGCGATCTGGCGGCCGGTAGACTGGACCGCGAGCAGGCCCGCGAACTGCTCCAGTGCTACTGGATCAAGCACAACTACGCCTACGACTATCAGGGCCGCGTCGGCCCCAACCAGGGCATCAACTCCGGCTTCGGGCAGCTCATCACTCTCGGCGGCATTGGGCCCGATGGCGAGGACGCGAGCAACGAACTCACCTGGCTCATGCTGGACGTCATCGAGGACATGAATCTGCTGGAGCCCAAGCCGAACGTGCGGCTTCACGAGAAGACGCCGGAGGAGCTCCTGCGGCGTGTGGCGGGGCTCATCGCCCGCGCCCAGGGCTCGCCCTTCCTCCTCAACTTCGACGAAGCGGCAATGCGCGGCCTGGCCTGGCAGGGGCTCCCCGCCGATCGCCTGTGGGACTACGCCCCCGTCGGCTGCCTGGAGAACACCCTCCAGGGATGCGACCGCTCCGGCACGGTGGACGTCAACCTGAACATCGCCAAGGCCGTCGAGCTGGCTCTGAACGACGGACGGGACATGCTCAGTGGTGAGCGTGTAGGGCCTCGCACCGGCGATCCGCGCGCCTTCGACGGCTTCCCGGCCTTCCTCGCCGCCTTCAAGCGCCAGCTCGCGGCCCTGCTGGACGCGATAATCCACGCCAACAATGACGCCGACGCCGCGCGCGCTGGCTTCGAGCCCACGCCCTACCTGAGCGTCCTGGTGGACGGCTGCGCCGAGAGCGGCCGCGACGTCACGGCCGGCGGTGCCCGCCACAACTACATCACCGTCGAGGGCATCGCCCTGGCCACGGCCGTGGACTCGCTGGCCGCCGTCAAGCAGCTGGTCTACGACGAGCGGCGGCTGAGCATGGAGGATCTGCTAGCCGCCCTCCGCGCCAATTTCGACGGGCACGAGGAGCTGCGGCAGACGCTCGCCCACAAAGCTCCCAAGTTCGGCAACGACGACCCGGAGGTGGACGGCCTCGCCCGGGAGGTCTCGCGGTTCTGGACGGAGGAGTCGTTCCGCCGCCGCTCGCCGGCCACGGGCCGTCGGTACCGCGGCGGGTACCTTTCGTGGAACTACTGGGTGGCCTACGCGCCCTCGACGGCCGCCACGCCCGACGGCCGCCGGCGGGGCTCGTTCCTCTCCAACGGCGTCTGCCCCGTCGTCGGCTGCGACGGTGAGGGCCCGACGGCCGTCATCAAGTCGGTCGGGAACCTGGGGCTGGAGACGGCGCCCAACGGCGCCTCGCACACGCTCAGCCTGAGCCCCTCGCTGCTGCGGGACGAGGAGCACGTGACGAAGCTGGCGGGCCTGCTGCGGGCCTACGGGCGGGTTGGGGGCACGGCGCTCCAAGTCAACGTCATCGACCCCGACACGCTGCGCGCCGCCCAGGCGGACCCGGAGGCCTACCGGAACCTGCTGGTGCGGGTGACGGGCTACAACGCCTACTTCGTCAACCTGGGCCGCGAGATCCAGGATGAGATCATCGCTCGAGAGGCGCACCGGGCGTAGGGTGCTCACAACGGATGGGGATCGGATAAGCGGATGCCCGCAGCTCGTGGCGGAGGGCTTCCCCGCCGTAGGCGGGTCCGCCTCTGGCGGAAGCCCTCCATGGAGGCTGTGGAAGGCTGAAGCCTTCCGCTACACGCCGTTGGGTCGGGAGATCCGGGACGAGATCATCGCCCGGGAGGCGAACCGGGCGTAGGGGGCGCAATGGTTCCCGTTCCAGAGGGCTTCCTTCGAACCGTCTTCTTCTTGTGCGTTGAGAAGGAAGATGAGGACGGGGAGCGAAGGCGCCAGCCCCATGCCACTGGCTTCTTCGTAAGAGTACCTTTGCTAGGTGATCGGCAGGCCGGCGCGGACTACATGGTTACGGCAAGGCATTGCATCAACGAAGCGAGGCCATACGACAACGTCTATATCCGCTTCAACAAGAAAGATGGTAGCTTCATTGAACTCCCGACCATGGTTGACGATTGGACCAGTCACGACTCTGCCGATGTTGCAGCCCTTCTCGCTCCACGGCGAGTACTGCCTGGGGGCGTGACGCCCAGGGATCTAGATACAGCCAGCCTGAAGCTGGCCGACTTTGTCGGCGGGGGTCCAGAGTACGAATACGTCGGGGAACCACCCGAGGTGGGGCCTGTCAAGATTCAGCCTAGGGTTGGGAGTGAGATATACCTCTTGGGGCTCTTCAGTGAGCACTATGGCGGCGAACGCAACCTGCCTGTGGCGAGATTCGGTCACATCTCTCGGATGCCGAATCCCGTCCAGCTTGAGAGTCACGGCGTCCGCTTCGAGGTTGTGGCTTACCTCGCCGAATTCCATTCATGGGGTGGCCATAGTGGTTCGCCAGTCTTCTTCCTTCACCCGATGATGCTAGAGACTCAGGTACTCGATGAGGGAGGGCGAGTCCGACGAACAACCTTGGACCTCGCTCATGTCACCGGGTTCCTGGGGCTGCTAAGCGCACACTACGGAATACCGGAGAAGGTCGAGGCCACGGGCGACATGCTAGGGAGCATGCAGGTCCAGTTGAACTCCGGCATCGCCGTCATCACGCCTGCCCACGCAGTAGGGGAGTTGCTGATGAGGGAAGACTTGGTGGAGCAAAGAGAGGCTCTAGCCAAGGATGTAGAGCGTTGACCAGAGGCGCGGGCCCCTGCGGGCGGACCATGTGCAACACGCTAGCGACCCGACACCGCTGGAGACGCTGGGAAGAGGTGCCGATGTTCGTGTGCGACGGCCCATGTCCAGGATTCACGGGCGCTGGGTCTCTAGATAGACCATGACTTCGACCAGCGCCGCTGCCGGACAGACAGGCTCCGTCGAGCCGGTCACGGGCGTCACATTCAACGTCCAGCGCTTCAGCACCGAGGACGGCCCCGGCATCCGCACTACGGTGTTCATGAAAGGCTGCCCCTTGCGCTGCCGCTGGTGCCACAACCCGGAGGGCCTCTCGCCCAAGCCGGAGCTTGTCTGGTACGACGTGCGCTGCATCGGCGCCAGGCACTGTCTCGGGGCCTGCCCGGTCGAGGCGCTGGAGCTGATGCCGGAGGGGCTACGCATCGACCGCGAGCGCTGCTCGCCCTGCGACCTCTGCGCCGAGGCCTGCCCATCGGGCGCCTTGGAGGTGATCGGGCGCCGCTGGTCGCCGGAGGAACTGCTGTCGTACGTGGCGAGAGACGCCGCGTTCTATGAGACGTCGGGCGGCGGCGTGACGGTGTCGGGCGGCGAGCCCGCCATGCAGCCCGACTTCGTGGAGGCGTTCCTGCGGCTCTGTCGCGAAGCCGGCATCGCCACCGCCCTCGACACCTGCGGCTACGCCGACCGGCGCGTGTACGAGCGCCTCCTGCCGCACCTGGACCTGGTCCTCTTCGACCTCAAGATCATGGACCCCGAGCGCCACCAGCAGGCTACCGGCGTCGCTCCCGACCGCATCCACGCCAATGCCGTCGCTATTGCCGAGCGGGGGGTGCCGATGTGGGTGCGCACGCCCATCGTGCCCGGCTACACGGACGACGAGGCGAACATCGAGGCGCTGGCCGCCTTCATCCGCGAGCGACTGCCGACGGTCCAGCGCTGGGACCTGCTGGCCTACACGAAGCTGGGCCGGCCGAAGTACGGGCGGCTGGATCTCCCCTACGAACTGGAGGAGACGGAGCCGCCGGCCCGGCAGCACATGGAGCGCCTGGCCGCAGTCGCGTCGAACGGCGGCGGGCCGCTCGTGGTCTGGTCGGGGGCCGTGCGGGACTGACGGGAAGAAGCGGGCCGCTCCCCCTTCGACAGGCTCAGGGTGCGAGGAAGAGGAGTTGAGCGCAAGAAGAAAGGGCTATCTCTACATGCTGCGATGTGCAGATGGGTCGTACTACGTGGGCTCCACAACGAGTCTGGACTTGCGAGTC
>DAOULP010000060.1:0-19076 GCA_034420175.1 Dehalococcoidia bacterium
GAGTGCAGGCTGCCGTCCTTCCCAAGCGTGATGATGCGCTCCGCCAGCGGACGCACCTCCTTGGCCTTGGCCTCCGTGGTGCGGATCTTCTCGTAGCGGAGCAGGTCCGTAACCTGCCCGCGAAACAGAGCCAGCCGCTGGTCGGTGGGCCTGCTCAGTCTGCGTCCCGCGATCCGGTGTCTCATCTTGGCCCAGTCCTGCCGGCTCTAGGCTTCCCCCTCTTCTGCCTCTTCATCGAGCGCGAGGGGCGCCTTCTCGCCCGCCTTCCGCAAAGCCTCAATGAGCTTGGACCCCATGGTACCCAACTCTTCGACTTCCTCGACTTCGCCCGCCTCCACCGGTTCCGGCTCGGCTCGCGCCCTTCGTGGCGCGCGCGCTGGCGGCGCTTCCTCCGCCAGGACCCCCTCCGGGGCCTCGAACTCCACCTCCATCTCCTCGATGGGGGGTTCGGGCTGGAGGAAACCCATCTCGATAAGGCGCTCCTTCAGCTCATCATAGGACTTGCGGCCGAAGTTGCGCAGCGCCAGCAGTTCGTCCTCGTTCTTCTCCAGCACCTGCCCCACGACCATAAGGCCGCTGCGCTTGAGGCAGTTGTAGGCGCGCACTGAGAGGTTGAGTTCCTCGATTGGCGTGTTGTAGCGATCCGGCTCCAGGGCAGCGCCCGTTCCCAGGCCTCGCTCCACGAGCGCCGGCTGGGGTTTGCCAAGCTGGCCGAAGAGGGAGAACTGCCCCAGGAGGATATCTGCCGCCTGACTCACCGCCTCGATGCCCGTAATCGTGCCGTCCGTCCAGACCTCCAGCACCAGGCGGTCGTAGTTGGTGACCTGGCCCACTCGTGTGTGCTCGACCGAGTAGTTGACCTTGCGCACGGGTGTGAAGATGGCGTCAACCGGGATAACGCCGATGGGCATTCCGTCGGTCTGGCCGGCTGGTACCCAGCCGCGACCCCTCTCCACGTTGAACTCCACCGTCAGGTGGGCATCCGCCGAGTCCAGAGTGGCCAGAGGGAGGGAGGTGTTGACGATCTCGTAGTCGGCTGTGGCCTGTATGTCGGAGGCCAGGACCTTGCCCTCGCCGCGAGCCTCCAAGTAGAGCTTGCCCGGTCGGTCGGACAGGGCGCGGAGGCGGAGCTGCTTGACGTTGAGGAGGAACTCGGTGGTGTCCTCCTTCATGTGCGGTATTGTGGAGAATTCGTGCTCTACCCCCTCGACGCGGACAGAGGTCACAGCCGCGCCCGGAAGGCAGCTAAGAAGCACGCGTCGGAGAGCGTTGCCGAGAGTGACGCCGAAGCCGGCCTCCAACGGCTCCGCCACGAGACGGACGTAGTCTTCCGCCTCATCGCTGGCTTCGATCTGGGGCGTGACCAACTCTGTCAGCGGAGGCTCTTCCGCAGGGCCGCCCAGGTCAAGGCCCTGCCATCCGGATTCGAGGCGCCCCCGACCAGACAGCGACGATTCAGCACCGCCCCAGATGGGTCCTCTATCGTGAATAGAATTCGACGATGACACTGGCATCGAACTTCACTTCAGTATCGCCCGGTCCGGGCGAACTAAGCACGCGCCCCACCATGGCAGTAGCGTCCAGGCTCAGCCATCCCGGGACGCGCGCGCTCTTCACCATCTCCTGAGCCACCTTGAAGGGCTCTTTCTTCTTGGCGGGCGCTCGCCAGCCAATGATGTCGCCAGCCCTCACCTGGCACGAAGGTATGTCGGTCTTACGGCCGTTCAGCAGGATGTGCCCATGGCGCACGATGTGGCGACCCTGAGATCGGGAGTCGGCGAATCCCAGACGGTAGACCACGTTGTCCAGGCGCATCTCCAGCAGCCGAAGGAGGTTCTCGCCCGTGACTCCCGGCTGGCGCACGGCCTCACGATAGTAGCGACGAAACTGGCGCTCCATGATGCCGTAGCTGTAGCGCGCCTTCTGCTTCTCGCGAAGCTGCAGCGCACGGTCGGAGACTCGGCGTCGCCTCGGGCTGCGCTCGCCTGGAGGAGTGGGCCGTCCCTCGAACGCACACTTGGGAGTGAAGCAGCGCTCTCCCTTCAGCATAAGCTTGTCGCCATAGCGGCGACAGAGCCTGCAGACCGGTCCGGTGTATCGAGCCATTCAAAGACCCCCCGATGGATCCCTTTGCCTACACTCGGCGCCGCTTCGGCGGGCGGCAGCCGTTGTGAGGTATGGGCGTGACATCGCGAATGCTAAGGATTGACAACCCCGCCGCCTGCAGCGAGCGAATGGCGGCCTCGCGGCCGCTGCCCGGCCCGCGGACGAAGACGTCCACCTGCCTCATGCCGTGGTCCATGGCCCCACGAGCGGCCTTCTCCGCCGCCATCTGGGCAGCGTACGGGGTGCTCTTGCGCGAGCCTTTGAAGCCCGCCGAACCGGAGCTTCCCCACGCCACCACGTTGCCGTTCGGGTCTGTCATGGTGATGAGGGTGTTGTTGAAGGTGGACTGGATGTAGGCCCGGCCGCGGGGCACGGACTTCTTCTCGCGCCGTCGGCCTCGCCCCTTCCTCTTCTCTGCCATGCTCTTCCTCTAGGCTCCTTGGCCAGGCTACTTCTTCGCCATTGCGCGCCGCTTGCCGGCTACCGTCCGCCGGGCCCCACGCTTGCTGCGAGCGTTGGTGCGGGTGCGCTGGCCGTGCACGGGTAGGCCTCGACGGTGGCGAATCCCACGGTAGCAGTTGATCTCGATGAGGCGCTGGATGTTCTGTCTAACGTCGCGGCGAAGGTCGCCCTCCACCATGTAGCCGCGGTCGATGGTCTCACGAATGCGGGTCACCTCATCGTCCGTCAGATCCCGCACCCGCGTCTCGGGCGAGACGTTGGCAGTCTTGACAATCCGACTGGCCACGGTGGGCCCGATGCCATGAATGTAGCGAAGGGCGATGTCCACGCGCTTGTCCCTAGGAATGTCTACGCCGGATATACGTGCCATATCACCTCCTCCGCCGCGCGAGCCGGAATCCGCCCGGACCTAGCCCTGGCGCTGCTTGTGTTTGGGGTTCTCGCATATTATGCGTACGACCCCTCTGCGCCGGATGATCTTGCACTTGTCGCAGCGCGGCTTCACCGATGCCCGTACCTTCATCTCACTCCCAATCCTGATCCTGCCTACTTGAACCGGTAGGTGATGCGGCCCCGACTGAGGTCATAGGGCGAGAGCTCCACAAGCACCCGGTCCCCAGGCAGGATCTTGATGAAATGCAGCCGTATCTTGCCTGAGATGTGCGCCAGAACCTGGTGGCCATTGGGCAGCTCCACCCGGAACATGGCGTTGGGCAGGGGCTCCTTTACCAGCCCCTCCACCTCGATCGCATCCTTCTTCGGCATTGTCTCCTTCTGGTCGCTGTCTCAGGGCAGCGTTAGTACCTCTGCCTCGCCATCAGTGATGGCGATGGTGTGCTCGAAGTGAGCGGACAGGCTCCCATCCAGGGTGCTCACGGTCCAGTTGTCGCTGTCACGCTTCGTGCGCCAGTCGCCGACGTTCACCATGGGCTCCAGGGCCAGCACCATCCCCTTGCGCAGAATGGGTCCCCGGTCAGGCGGGCCGTAGTTGGGCACCTGGGGCTCCTCATGCATCTGGCGTCCAACTCCGTGCCCGACGTACTCACGGACCACTGTGAACCCGTCGGACTCGGCGTGGCGCTGGATGGCGAAGGACACGGCGCCCAGGGGGACGCCGGCCCGAGCCGCCGCTATCCCTTTCCAGAGCGCTTCCTCCGTCACTTGGAGGAGGCGCTCCACCCGCGGGGTCAAGCGGCCCGCCGCCACGGTGATGGCGGAGTCGGCCACAAAGCCCCGGTGGGTGGCGCCCAGGTCCATGCTGACGATATCTCCCTCTTGGAGAACGCGATCGCCGGGGATACCATGCACCACCTGCTCGTTCACCGACACGCAGACCCTGGCCGGGTAGCCGTGGTAGCCGAGGAAGGTGGGCTCCACTCCCCGCGACGCGAACTCCCGCTCGACGGTCGCGTCCAGGTCTCGGAGCACCAAACCGGGCCGGATCTTCTCCCTCAGTATCCCCAGTACCTCCGCAACGATTCTCCCCGCTTCCCGGATGATAGCGATCTCCTGGTCCGACTTGATTATGATGGGCATGAGCCGCCTTTCCAGCTCAAACCATCGCTAGCCAGCCGCCGTGGCACGCTCCAGCCCTTCGGCGAGGGCCTGGCCCACCGCCTCGATGTCCTGCTCCCCGTCGGCCTCAATGAGCTTCGTCGCTTTCTGGTAGTACTCGATCAGTGGTGCGGTATCCCTGAAGTAGACAGTGAGCCGCCGACGTACCGTCTCTGGCTGGTCGTCGCTGCGCTGGTACAGCTCGCCGCTGCACTGGTCGCAGCGACCGGCGGAAGTCGGCGGGCTGTACCGCTGGTGATAGACGGCGCCGCACTGGCGGCACGTCCAGCGACCGCCCAGCCGCTCGATCAGTTCCTCCTCGCCGACCCGGATGTAGAGCGCCCAGTCCACGGCCTGGCCCCGATCGGCCAGGGCGGCGTCCAGGGCTCTCGCCTGCTCCAGAGTGCGCGGAAAGCCATCCAGCAAACAGCCGCCAGCGCAGTCAGGTTGGGCGACGCGCTCCAAGAGCATTCGGACCGTGAGCTCGTCGGGGACAAGCTCACCACGGTCGACGTAGGCTTTTGCCTGTCGGCCCAGCTCGCTGTCGGAGCGCATTGCCTCCCGAAACATGTCACCCGTCGCGATGTGGGCCAAGTCTCGTTTCTCAGCGAGGCCAACCGCCTGAGTGCCTTTTCCGGCTCCCGGGGGGCCCAGCAGGATCAGGAACAACTAACTACCCTCCTTAGCGGATGAAGCCTCCGTAGTCTCGCATCAGAAGCTGAGCTTCCAGTTGTCGCATCGTGTCCAGCACCACGCCCACCACAATGATGAGGCCCGTACTGCTGATGGTCAGCGCCTGAACGTCCGTGACGAGCCTGAGAAAGGCCGGCGCTACGGCTACCAGCCCCAGGAAGATACCGCCTGCCCAGGTTATCCGAACCAGTACCCGCATGATGTACTCCTGGGTGGGCCGCCCGGGACGGATCCCTGGTATGAAGCCTCCCTGCTTCTGGAGGTTCTCGGCCAGGTTCTGCTGCTGGAAGATGACCAGCGTGTAGAAGAAGGTGAAGATCACCACCAGCAGGAACACCATCAGGTAGTACGGGGCACTGTTGGGGGAGAAGTTGTTGACGATGAAGTCGGCGGTGTTGCGCAGCCACGCCGTGTCCGAGCCCTGGAAGGTCTGGGCCACGCCGGACGGAAAGATGACCAGAGAGAAGGCGAAGATGAGAGGGATCATCCCGGCGGAGTTCACTCGGAGCGGGATGTGGGTGGCGCCCGACTGCCGGTACATGCGCCCTCCTCGGAACAGGCTGCGCGCGTACTGGACGGGCACCCGCCGTTGCCCTTCCTGGACGAAGACGATGGCCGCCAGCAGACCGATGCCCATCACCAGCAGCAGGCCGATGCCAGCGTAGCCAGCCGAGGAGTTGACGACGTTGGGCAGGAGGGTGGGCAGGCCGGCCACGATGCCGCTGAAGATAATGATTGAGACCCCGTTGCCTATGCCGTTCTCGGTGATGAGCTCGCCCAACCAGACCAGGAACATGGTGCCCGCGGTCATGGAGATGACGGCGGCCAGGGTGGGAAGCGCCTCGCTGCCGGTGAAGCCCACCCCTTCGACCGCCCCCGCCCGCTGAAGGACGATGAGCTGGCTGTAGCCCTGGACTACGGAGAGGGGTACGGCAAACCAGTGAGTGTACATCTGGATCTTGTTGCGGCCCTGCTCTCCTTCGCGGGAGAGCGCCTGTAGCGACGGCACGATGGGTATCATGACCTGCATGATGATGGAGGCGGTGATGTACGGGTACACTCCCAGGGCCGCGACGCTGAGGTTTCGCAGGGCCCCACCGCTGAACAGGTTCAGGAAGCCCAGGATTGCGTTGTTGTCGAAGGCCTGGCGCAGGAGGTCAGGGTTGATGCCCGGGATCGGCACGTGGGCCACGAAGCGGAAGACGACCAGCATGGCGAAAGTGAAAAGCAACTTCCGCCGCAGGTCCGGCTGCTGGAAGGCGTCAACAAGCGCCTGGAGCAGCCGTGGCCGCTGCGTCTGCTGGGCGCGAGACGCGATCATGCTGTAACCACCTCTGCCTTGCCACCGGCAGCCTCGATCTTCTGCCGGGCGGCCGCCGAGAACTTGTGCGCATGCACGGTCAACGCCCCCTCCAGGTCACCCTGGCTCAGGATCTTGACCGGCTTCTTCAGGTTCTTGATGATACCCGCCTGCACCAAGGTTTCCGGCGTCACCTCGCTGCCGGCCGGGAAGTGGCTAGCCAGGCTCCTCAGGTTCACCTCGGCATACTCGACGCGGAATATGTTAGTGAACCCGCGCTTGCGCGACATGCGCTGGATAAGAGGAAGCTGCCCCCCCTCGAAGCCGATGCGGATGCCGGGGCCGCTGCGGGCCTTCTGGCCCTTCAGGCCCCGACCAGAGTAGGTGCCGTGGCCGCTGGCGTTGCCGCGGCCCACCCGCTTGCGCTTGTGTTTGGCGCCTGGGCGCGGTCGCAGGTCACTCTGTAGCATAGGCTACTCGTTGACCTCCTCGACCGCCACCAGGTGCTTGACTTTGGTGATCATACCACGCACCGACCGGGAATCGCTATGTTCCACGGTGTGTCCCAGACGTCTCAGCCCAAGGGCCCGGATCGTCCGCTTCTGGTCCTCGCCGTGACCGATGGCGCTTCTCCTCCAGGTTATCCTAAGCCGACCCACGCGATGCCTCCGCCGCCTTGGCCGCTGCCTGGCGCCGCCCGACCTCTCTGCGCGGGTCGCGCATGCTTGTCAGGCCCTCCATGGTGGCCTTGACCACGTTGATGGGGTTGGCGCTGCCCAGGGACTTCGTAAGGATGTCCTTGATGCCGGCGGCCTCCACCACGGCCCGCACACCGCCTCCAGCGATGACGCCTGTTCCCGGCGCGGCCGGCTTCATTAGAACCTTGGCCGCTCCATACCGGGCCAGTGTTGAATGAGGGATGGTGGTCGCGGACATGGGCACCTCGATCAGGCTCTTGCGGGCGATGGCCGCCGCCTTGCGGATCGCTTCCGGCACCTCGTTGGCCTTGCCCAGGCCAGCGCCTACGTGGCCCTCGCCGTCTCCGACCACCACCACGGCGCCGAAGCTGAACCGACGCCCCCCCTTGACCACTTTGGAGACGCGATTGATGTACACGACCTTCTCGGTCAGCTCCAGCCTTCGGGCGTCGATCTCATCCGCCGGCGTCGTCACCATGTTCTCCGTCCTCAGAGCTTCAGGCCGGCCTTGCGCGCGGCCTCCCCCAGGGCCTTGACCCGGCCGTGGTACCTGTAGCCGCCGCGGTCAAAGACGACCTCCTTGATGCCCTTCTCTAGGGCCCGTCGGCCCACCATCTGTCCCACCAAGGCGGCCCGGCTTGTCTTGTTGGAGCCATCGGTGCCGGACCGTCCTTCTTGCTCCAAGTCCGAGGCGGTGACCAGCGTGCAGCCGCTCTCATCGTCGATGACCTGGGCGTAGATGTGGGACAGGCTGCGAAACACGCAGAGCCGCGGCCGGACAGCCGTGCCCTGCACTCGCTTCCTGACGCGGGTGTGGCGCCGGCGGCGCGCCGCCCAGGCCGACTTGCCTGCTCTCATGATAGTGGCGTCACCTGCCGATCCTACCTGCCTTGCCGGCTTTGCGGCGCACCCGCTCGCCGACGTAGCGAATACCCTTCCCCTTGTAGGGCTCAGGCGGTCGCACGCGGCGGATCTCCGCTGCCACCTGCCCCACCCTTTCCTTGTCGATGCCGCGCACGTGGATCCGGTTCGTCCCTTCCACCTCCAGGGTGATGCCCTCGGGCGGCGACACC
The DNA here is from genome assembly GCA_034420175.1 of Dehalococcoidia bacterium. GTDB lineage: Bacteria > Chloroflexota > Dehalococcoidia > DSTF01 > JALHUB01 > DAOULP01. The sequence continues at coordinate 7,887 of DAOULP010000060.1, forward strand.
TCCACGGTATGGGACAGCCCGACGGCGAGGACCAGTCGCTCGCCCTGCTGCTGCGCCCGGTAGCCCACCCCCTGCATCTCCAGCGACTTGGTGAAGCCCTCCTTCACGCCGGCCACCATGTTGGCCAGAAGGGTGCGCGTGAGGCCGTGGAGAGCCCGGTGCCGGGGTGCATCGCTCGGGCGGGTCACCCGCAGTTCGCCGTCCTCCAAGTGAAGACGCATCTCCAACGGGAGGTCGCGCGATAGCTCGCCGCGGGGCCCGCTCACAGTGACGTGGTTATCCCGGATGTCGACCTTGACGTCGGACGCGATCGGTATCGGCTGTCTACCTACGCGAGACATCTCGCCTGCCTTGACCTACCAGACATAACAGAGGACCTCGCCGCCGATCTCCCGGCGCCTCGCCTGCTGTCCCGTCATCACACCCTGCGGCGTGGACAGGATGGCGATTCCGAGGCCGCCGTAGACTCGAGGAATCTCGCGCTTCTGGACGTAGACCCGCAGGCCCGGTTTGCTCACCCGCCGGATGCCGCTGAGGATGGACTCCTTCTTGCCGGTGTACATGAGGTGGACCCGCATGGTCCTGCGCGGTCCTTCGTCCGTCACCTCGAAGTCACGGATGAACCCCTCTTCCTTCAGCACGCGGGCGATGGCCATCTTGACCTTGGAGGCGGGCACGTTCACGTTATCGTGCTTGGCCACCACCCCGTTGCGGATGCGGGTCAGCATGTCAGCGATGGGGTCTGTCATGTTCACGGCTGGCTCCCTCCTACGGTGGAGTCGGCCTCAAGGCCGCCCACATTGTCTAGAGCAGCCAACACCTGCCTACCAGCTAGACTTCTTCACTCCCGGCAACTGGCCCTGAAGGGCCAGGCGACGGAAGCAGATCCGGCACATGCCGAATAGACGCATATAGGCACGGGGGCGGCCGCAGAGTTTGCAGCGGTTCCCCTGCCGGGTCCGGTACTTGGCGGTCCGCCGCGCCTTGACGACCTTTGATAGCTTTGCCACCGTCCTTGCGCCCCCTAGTTGCGACTGAAAGGCACCCCCAAGAGCTGCAGGAGTCGCCTTCCCTCCTCGTCGTTACGAGCGGAAGTGACCAGAGTAACCTGCAGCCCGCGGATGCGGTCTATCTTGTCGTACTCGATCTCTGGGAAAATGAGCTGTTCCCGGATGCCCATACTGTAGTTGCCGCGACCGTCGAAGCCCTTGCTCGGCACCCCTCGGAAGTCCCGGATTCGGGGCAGTGCCGCGTTGACCATGCGGTCCATGAGCTCCCACATGCGGTCCCCTCGCACCGTCACCATCAGTCCGATGCGGTTCCCCTGCCGGACCTTGAAGTTGGCGATGGAGCGCTTGGCCCGAGTAATGATGGGCTTCTGGCCCGTTATGGCGGCGACATCACTGGCCGCCGAGTCGAGCGCCTTGGGGTCCTGGAGGGCCTCACCCATGCCGATGTTGACCACGATCTTCTCCAGCCGCGGCACTTCCATCACGTTCCGGTAGCCGAACTCCTTCATGAGAGTCGGCACCACGTCTTGTCGGTACGTTTCCCTCAGCCTGGCTGTCACCGCGCCCTCCTAGTCGATGTCCTCGCCGCACTTGCGACAGACGCGGCTCTTGACGCCGTCCGGCCTGATACGAAAGCCCACTCTCACCGGCTTGTCGCAGCTCTTGCAGATGATCCTGACGTTGGAGACGTGGATGGGAGCCTCCTTGTCTATGATGCCGGCCTGAGTGCCCATGGCCCGCGGGCGCATGTGTCGCTTGATCATGTTGACGCCCTGGACCACGACCCGGTTCTCACGCATCAACACCTGGCGTACCTGGCCCTGCTTCCCCCGGTCCTTGCCGGCCACGACCAACACCAGATCGTCGCGTTTGATCTTGTGCACGTCAGACCACCTCCGGCGCCAAAGACACGATCTTCATGAACTGACGCTCTCGCAGCTCCCGGCCCACAGGCCCGAAGATGCGGGTGCCGCGGGGGTTCTGCTTGTCCGACAGGAGCACGGCGGCGTTCTCGTCGAAGCGGATGTACGAGCCGTCTCGGCGCCCGTAGGTCTTGGCCGTCCGCACGACCACGGCCCGAACAACCTCGCCTTTCTTGACAGCGGCCCCCGGCTGGGCCTGCTTGACGGTTGCGACTATGACGTCGCCCACCCGCGCGTAGCGGCGCCGCGTGCCCCCCAGGACCTGAATGCACATCACCTGGCGCGCGCCGGAGTTGTCCGCTACCTTCAGGCGAGAATACTGCTGGATCACCGCTCTTCCTCGGTGTCCGGCGCGCTCTCGTCGTCCGCGCTGGCCGGCTCTTCGGTCTCTGCGTCGCCCTGCGGCCGCTCCTCCGCCGCCTCGACCTGTTCCGCTGCTGCCTCGGACTCCTCGGCCTCGGCAGACGGCGTCTCCGCCACGACCGCCTCGGGCTCGTCCGTGGGCGGTCCCTCTTCAGCCTTGGCCTCGTCGGGAGGCGGCGCTTCGGCCAGCGCGACCTGAGGCTCCTCGGCAGCGGGCACCTCCTCCGCCACCACCTCGGGCTCCTCGGCAACCGCTACTTCCTCGACTGGACGCTTAGGGACAGGGGGCGGAGGCGGCGCTTCGGGGGTTATCTCCTTGATGATCTCGGCGTCGATCTCCTTCGGCGCTACCTCGGCCACGTCGCCTCGAACCAGGATCTCGGCGACCCGCCAGTGCTTACCGCGTGATAGCGGTCGGGTCTCGACGATGCGCACGATGTCGCCGAGGGCGCAGCGACCGCTCTCATCGTGGGCCTTGAAACGCCGGGTTCGCCGCTGGAGCTTCTTGTAGATGCGGTGGCGCTTGAAGGACTCGATTGCCACGATGACCGTCTTCTGCATCTTGTTGGCAACGACGACGCCCACACGTTCCTTGCGGTGAGTCTCTCTGGTCACGCGGGTGGCTCCTCGACGGCAGCGTAGACCGTCTCCAGTTCCCTCTGCCGCTGCAGGGTCTTGATGCGGGCGATGCGTCTTCGCACCTTGCGCGCCTCGCTTACGTTGGTCAACTGCCGGGTCGAAAGCTGGAGGCGCACGGTGAACAACTGACGATAGGATTCGCCCAGCTCCTTCGCCAGGTCTTCCTCGGACATGTCGCGCAGGTCCTGCAGTTCCTTGCTTGGTCGCTTGCCCTTGGCTGCCATCACCTACAGCCCCTCGTGTTCTCTAGCGATGAAACGGGTGGACAGCGGCAGCTTGTGAGAAGCCAGGCGCATGGCCTCACGCGCGAGGTCCTCCCGAACGCCGGCGATCTCGAAGAGCATGCGGCCGGGCTTGACCACGGCCACCCAGTGGTCCGGGTTTCCCTTCCCACTGCCCATCCGGGTCTCTGCCGGCTTGGAGCTGACCGGCTTGTCCGGGAAGATGCGAATCCACACCTTGCCACCACGGCGAACGTGGTGGGTGATCGCGCGGCGTGCCGCCTCGATCTGGCGGCTGTCAATCCAGGCGCGGTCCGTGGCCTGAAGGCCGTACTCCCCGAAGGACACCTGGTTGCCGGCGTTGGCCTGGCCCCGCCGGTGTCCACGGTGAGACTTGCGCCACTTGACACGTCTGGGCTGAAGCACCTGCTATTGTTCCTTCGACTCGGTGGCCGTGGCTGGCTCCTGCTCCTCCGAAGCAGGGGCCTTAGCCTCGGTCGTCGAGCTCTCCGCAGGAGGCGCAGACGCCGCCGCGTCGGCGGGCGCCGGCTCCTCCGCCTCGGGTTCCTCTGGCTCCTTGGGCATCTTGCGTTCAGGGATGATGTCGCCCTTGTAGATCCATGCCTTGACACCGATGCGCCCAAAGGTCGTGTGGGCTTCCGCCATGCCGTAGTCGATGTCAGCGCGCAGGGTGTGCAGGGGCACGCGGCCCTCCTTGCTCATCTCCCGGCGCGACATCTCGGCACCACCAAGGCGGCCGGCAACCATGATCTTGACCCCCTTGGCGCCCCGCTGCATGGTCCGGGTCAGGGCCTGCTTGAGGGCGCGCCGGAAGGAGACCCGTCGCTGCAACTGATCCGCCACGCTGCGTGCCACCAAGTAGGCATCGAGTTCCGGCTGGCGGATCTCGATGATGTTGACCCTGACACGCCGGCCCGTCAGTTGCTCCAGAGCCGCCCGTAGCTCGTCCACCTTCTGTCCGCCTCGGCCGATGACGATCCCGGGCTTGGCGGTGTGGACCGTTACCACGACATGGTTGGCGTTTCGGTCTATCTCGACGCGCGAGATGCCCGCATCCACCATCCCCCCCAGGATGGCGCGCCGGATCGCCACGTCCTCGTGCAGCAAGCTGGTGTAGTGGCGGTCCGCGTACCACTTGCTCTGCCAGTCGTAGATAACGCCCAGGCGAAACCCCGTCGGGTGGACCTTGTGACCCACGCTAAGCCTCCTCCTCCTCGACCACGATGGTGATGTGGCTGGAGGGACGCCGAATCAGCGCCGCGCGACCACGGGGCCGCGGGCGGTATCTCCTCAGGCGGCGCGCCTCGCCGGCGTAGGCGGCCTTGATGCGTAGCTCCTCAGGCGAGAAGTTGAAGTTGTTCTCGGCATTGGCCGCCGCCGATTTCACCACCTTGGCCACCAGGCGAGCATTGGGCGTCGACAGGAACTGGAGCATGGTCAGAGCTTCCTGCACCCGCTTGCCGGGCAGGTGCTCCAGTACCAGCCGCACCTTGCGGGCCGACACGCCGGTATGCTTGGCCGTGGCCTTTACCTCCATGGTTGTCTACCGCCGCCTCACCTGGGTGGCCCGTTCGGAGCGCCCGGCGTGGCCTCGAAAGTGTCGCGTGGCCGCGAACTCCCCTAGCTTGTGGCCGACCATGTTCTCGGTGACGAAGATGGGCACATGACGCCGGCCATCATGAACGCCGATGGTGAGCCCGACCATCTGAGGCATCACCGTAGAGGCACGCGACCAGGTCCGGATCACGGTGCGCTGGCCGGAGCGCTGAACCATGTCCACCTTCTTCATCAGTTTGGGGTCTACGAAGGGACCCTTCTTGGTCGACCGTGACATGCTCTCTTCCCTGCTAGCGGTATCGTCGCCGCACGATGTACTTGTCGCTGGGCTTCTTGCCGCGCGTGCGGTAGCCCAACGCCGGCTTCCCCCAGGGCGTCTTAGGTCCCGGCATCCCTATCGGCGCCTTGCCCTCGCCCCCGCCGTGGGGGTGGTCGCGCGGAGTCATGGCGGAACCCCGGACCTGGGGGCGGCGCCCCAGCCGGCGCACTCGACCGGCCTTCCCCAGCTTGACGATGTTGTTCTCCACGTTGCCCACCTGGCCGATCGTAGCCATGCAATCGGAGAGCAGGCGGCGCATCTCGCCCGATGGGAGGCGCACCAAGGAATAGCGGTCCTCTTTGGCCATGAGCTGCGCGGCGGTGCCGGCTCCCCGCACCAACTGAGCGCCTCTGCCGTGGGTGAGCTCGATGTTGTGGATCATGGTGCCAGGAGGGATGCTCCTGAGGGGGAGAGCATTGCCCGGCTTGACCTCGGCATCGGGCCCCGCCTGGAGGGTGTCGCCAACCTCGAGGCCCACCGGAGCCAGGATGTAGCGCTTGTCTCCATCTCGATAGTGGATGAGGGCGATGCGTGCCGAGCGGTTGGGGTCGTACTCGATGCTGGCCACCTTTCCGGGTACCCCCCACTTGTCCCGCTTGAAGTCGATGAGACGCAGTCGGCGCTTGGCGCCGCCTCCGCGGTGACGGACGGTTACCCGCCCCTGGCTATTGCGGCCCGCCTGCCGCGGTCTAGGCGCCAGCAGGGATTTCTCCGGCCTCTTGCGCGTCACCTCATCAAAGGTGAATCCGGACATCCCGCGACGACCGGGCGAGGTGGGTTTGTACTGCTTCAGCGCCATGGTCCTTGCCTCTCCGAGTTCTAGACGCCCTCGAAGAGCTCGATCTTGTAGCCCTCCTCCAGGGTGACGATAGCCTTCTTCCAAGAGCGGCCCTTGGTTGGCCGGCGCCCGAAGCGCCGAACCTTACCGCGGACGTTGCTCGTGTTCACGCCTCGTACGCGTACGCTGAACGCCAGTTCCACCGCCTCTTTGATCTGCAGCTTGTTGGCTTGTGGCATGACCTCAAAGGCGTACTTGTTCAGGGCGGAGAGGAGGGTGCTCTTCTCCGTCACGAGTGGCCTCACGATGACCGTGTAGGGGTGCAGCTCCTTTGGCACCTCAGCCCCCTTCGCTCACGGCCGCCGGTGCGGCGCGACGGCGCAGTGCGCGCTCGCCGCCCCAGAGGGCCTCGCACTTGCGCACGGCGCCCACTGTCATGACGAGCGCCCGGTGCGACAACATGTCCGCCACGTTCAGGTAGGCCGCTGGCAGTGCCTTCGTGTGCGGCAGGTTTCGCGCTCCCAGGAACACGTTCCGATCCGGCTCCTCGGTGACGATGAGAACCGAACGAGAGGCCTCCAGGTTCGCCAGTACCTGGCCGATGTCCTTGGTCCTTGGCCTGTCCGCCGCCAACGCGTCCAGCACATGCAAGCTTCCGTCTCCAGCCTTGTCGGAGAGGACCGAGCGGATGGCGAGCCGCCGGACGCGCTTGGGCAGCCCTTGGGCGAAGCTGCGGGGCTTGGGTCCAAATGCCACGCCGCCGCCCGTCAGGTTGGGCGCTCGAATGCTGCCCATACGGGCACGGCCTGTGCCCTTTTGGCGCCGGACCTTTGCCGTGCTACCCCTCACCTCGCCCCGGCTCTTGGTGCTTGCCGTCCCGGCCCGCCGGTTGCCCAGGTGGGCCAGCAGGGCCTGGTGCACCACCGCCCGGTTCGGCTTGATAGCGAACACCGCATCGTCTGCCTCGATGGTGTCCACTTCTTTGCCCTGAGCGTTCTTGACTGTCAGACGCACGGCGGCGACCTCAATCCTTCTTCTCGGGAGAGGCTTTCACCCGCTTGACGGCCAGGAGACCGTTCCGTGCTCCAGGGACCGACCCCTCCAGCACTAGGGTGCCGGTGGCAGGGTTGCTCTCCAACACCCGCAAGTTGCGGGCCGTCACGCGGGCATCGCCCATGTGGCCCGCCATCTTCAGTCCCTTTAGCACCCGTCCCGGAGTCGAGCCAGAGCCAATAGATCCCGGCGCTCGGAGCCGGTCCGACTGGCCGTGAGTTCGAGGGCCGCCTCGGAAACCGTAGCGGCGAACGCCGCCGGCGAAGCCGCGTCCCTTGGACACTCCAGTGACGTTCACGAGGTCACCCGCCTCGAAGAGCTCGGCACCCAGGCGCTGGCCGACGGTGTACTGGGAAGCATCGTCCACTCGGAACTCGCGCAGGTAGCGGAATTCACCCAGCTTCTTCAAATGCCCCTTCTCGGGCGAGTTGAGCCTCTTGGCCTGGCCGAAGCCCACTTGAACCGCCTGGTAGCCATCCTTCTCCAGGGTCTTGACCTGAATCACGAGGCAAGGGCCAGCCTCGATCACCGTCGCAGGCCGTGCTTCGCCCTCGCGGTTGAAGTACTGTGTCATCCCTAGCTTGCGGCCGAGGATACCTTCCGGCATCGCTCTCCCCTAGAGCTTGATCTCGATATCCACGCCCGCCGGGAGCTGCAGACGCATAAGCGTGTCCACGGTCTTGGAAGTCGGCTCCAGAATGTCGATGAGGCGTTTGTGGGTACGGATCTCGAACTGCTCCCGCGAGTCCTTGTCCACGTGTGGCGAACGGATGACACAGAACTTCCTAATCTGAGTGGGAAGCGGTATTGGACCGGCCACAGCGGCACCTGTCCGCTCGGCCGCCTCCACTATCTGCTCTGCCGACTGGTCCAGTATGCGATGGTCGTACGCCTTCAGCCTTATGCGGATCTTCTGTTTCGGCATCACTCCGCTCGCAGTGCGCCGCCCCGACTAGGCAGGCGCCGGACGACGCACCCTAGCGCCGCCGATCTTCTCCGCTACCTGAGGCGGTACCTCCTCGTAGCGGTCGAATTCCATGCTGTACGTGGCTCGCCCCTGAGTCAGCGAGCGCAGGTCAGTGGCGTACCCGAAGGTTTCCGCCAGAGGGACGATGGCGCGCACGATCTGGGTGCTGCCCCTTGCATCCACGGCCATGACGTGTCCTCGCCGCGAGGTCATATCGCCCACCACGTCCCCAAAGAACTGCTCCGGCGTCGCCACCTCTATTCTCATGATGGGCTCCAGGAGGACGGGGTCGCCCTCCTCCAGCGCGTGACGCGTGGCCAATGAACCCGCCGTCCGGAAGGCGATATCCGACGAGTCCACGGCGTGATAGCTGCCGTCCACGGCGGTGGCCCGCATGTCGATGGCCGGGTAGCCGGCCAGCGCACCGCTGTCCAGCGCCTCCCGAATGCCCGCCTCGATGGCGGAAATGTATTCCCGCGGGATCACGGCCCCTGTGATCTTGTTCACGAACTCGAAGCCGGCCCCGCGCTCTCGAGGCTCGAACTCCACCCAGACGTGGCCGTACTGGCCGTGGCCGCCGGTCTGGCGCACGAAGCGTCCTTCCGCGCGGACAGGGCGCGTAATGGTCTCCTTGTAGGCCACCTGGGGCCGGCCCACGTTGGCCCCCACGCGGAACTCTCGCATCATCCGGTCGACGATGACCTCCAGGTGCAGCTCCCCCATGCCGGAGATAATCGTCTGGCCGGTCTCAGAGTCGTACCGCATGCGGAAGGTGGGATCCTCTTCCGCCAAACGGCCCAGCGTCTCGCCCATGCGGTCCTGATCCTCTTTGGTCTTGGGCTCGATGGCTACGGAGATTACGGGCTCGGGGAAGTGGATCGATTCGAGGAGCACCCGGTGGCTGAAGTCGCAGAGCGTGTCGCCGGTGAACGTGTTCTTGAGGCCCACGGCGGCGGCGATGTCGCCAGCATAGACTTCCTGTATCTCCTCGCGGCGGTTGGCGTGCATGAGCAGCAAGCGCCCGAAGCGCTCCCGCTCGCCGCGGGTGCTGTTGTAGGCCGTGGAGCCAGTGGCGGCCTTGCCGGAGTAGACGCGAAAGTAGGCCAGGCGCCCTACGTAGGGGTCGGCCACGATCTTGAAAGCGAGCGAGGCGAAGGGCTGCTCGTCGTCGGCGTGGCGCTCCAGCGCCTCGCCGGTCTTGGGGTTGGTACCACCCACCGGCGGCACGTCGTCCGGCGCCGGAAGGTAGTCCACAACGGCGTCCAACAGGGGCTGGATGCCCTTGTTGCGCAGAGCGCTGCCGCAGAGAACAGGCGTGGCCGCGTTGGCTAGAGTGGCGCGACGGAGAGCCTTCTTCAGCTCCTGAGCGCCGACCGCACGCCCCTCGACGTAGCTGATCATGAGCTGGTTGTCCACCTCCGCCGTCTTCTCGACAAGCCTCTCGCGGTGGTGGGCCGCGGCTTGGGCGTACTCCGGAGGCACCGGCACTACATCCGGCGTCTCGTGGCGGTCGGTGGGGAAGAGCCAGGCCTGCTCTTCGATCAGATCGATCACGCCCTCGAACTTGGCTTCCTCTCCGATCGGGATCTGAACAGGCAAGGGCCGGGCGTCCAGTTGTTCGGCGATCATGTCGAGGGTGCGCCAGAGATCGGCGCCCACCCGGTCCATCTTGTTGACGAAGCAGATGCGGGGCACACGGTAGTGGTCCGCTTGGCGCCACACGGTCTCCGACTGAGGCTCCACGCCGTGGACGGCATCGAAGACGACGACGCCGCCGTCCAGGACGCGCAGGCTACGCTCGACCTCCACGGTGAAGTCGACGTGGCCCGGCGTATCGATGATGTTTACGCGGTGGTCACGCCACTCGCAGGTGGTCGCGGCGGCCGTGATCGTGATGCCGCGCTCTCGCTCCTGGTCCATCCAGTCCATTACGGCCGTGCCTTCATGGACCTCGCCAATCTTGTAGGTACGGCCGGTGTAAAACAGAACGCGCTCGGTCACAGTGGTCTTGCCGGCGTCAATGTGGGCGATGATGCCGATGTTGCGGGTTCTTTCGATGGGTACGGTCCTTGCCATGCCGTTCCTGTCAGAAGGGGACCGCCGGCGAAGCGTCACCGGCGGTCCCTTGGATCCGCTCAGTCCGGTCACCACCGATAGTGAACGAAGGCGCGGTTCGCCTCGGCCATGCGGTGGGTGTCCTCTCTGCGCTTTATGGTGACGCCCTGGTTATTGGCCGCGTCCGTCAGCTCCGCCGCGAGCCTCTCGGCGAAGGAGCGGCCGCGCCGGGCCCTCGCCGAGATGAGCAGCCAGCGCATGGCCAGTGACGTCCGTCGCTCGGCGCGGATGTCGACGGGTACCTGATAGGTGGCGCCGCCGACTCTCCGAGGCTTCACCTCCACCATGGGGGTGGCGTTGCGCAGAGCCTGCTCAAAGGTATCCAGGGCGTCACGGTGGGTCTGGGCCTCGATCTGGTCCAGGGCCGAATACACGAGACGCTCGGCCACGCTCCGCTTACCGTTGCGCATCACCTTGTTAATGAAGGCGGCCAGCGACCGGCTTTGATAGCGGGGGTCGGGCGGAACCTGCCTGCGGATGACCCTGGCTCGTCTTGGCATGTTCTAACTCACCGTCTAGATTGGGCCGGCCACCTTGCGGGTGCCGTACTTGCTGCGACCGCGGTGACGTCCGGCCACCCCTTGCGCGTCGAGGGCGCCCCGGATGATATGGTATCGCACGCCGGGAAGGTCCTTGACGCGGCCACCTCGGATGAGAACCACCGAGTGCTCCTGAAGGGTGTGCCCCTCGCCCGGGATGTAGGCCGTCACCTCGATCCCATTCGTGAGGCGCACGCGAGCGATCTTGCGCAGAGCGGAGTTGGGCTTCTTGGGCGTCATGGTCCGCACCTGAGTGCACACGCCCCTCTTCTGAGGCGCGCCCCCGCTGCGCTCGAGACGGCCGGTGAGCGCGTTGTGAGTGAAGCCCAGGGCAGGCGCCTTGGTCTTCTTGACCGGCTTCTTGCGCCCCTTCCGCACCAGTTGGCTGATGGTAGGCACAGCTCGCTCCGTTCTGTCCCGTCGGCGCCCACGACGCAGACCCCGTAACCACGACGATAGGTCGAAAGCCCTACTACTGAGCCAGTACGGCGTGGGACGCCGCCCGCTGCTGCGGGCCCCCGGCCAGCCGGGGTCGCCCCACTAATCGCCGACCGTAGTCACTTTCGGGGTCTTTCGACCTTTTGCCGTCTCTCTGCGGCCCGAAGCGCCAAACTGGAAGTCTAGCAGGCGTCCTGGGCTATGTCAATAGGGGTGGCCCACGCGTGAGACGGCGTTCGCCGGGCAC
>DAOULP010000061.1:0-4848 GCA_034420175.1 Dehalococcoidia bacterium
CATCTTCGACCTGCGCCCCCGCGCCCTCGACTCGTCCAACCTCCCCGATGCCCTATCGGCACTCATCCGGGAGCTGCGAGTGAACAGCCTCATTGAGGCCAGCCTGGTCGTGGACGGCAGTCGAGACCTGAGTTCGCGGCTGAGAGAGGAACAGGTCACAAACGTCTTTCACATCGCGCAGGAGGCGCTGGCCAACGTTCAGAAGCACGCCCACGCCTCGACCGTGGAGGCACGCTTGACGGCGCGGAACGGTCTTCTGCGCCTCGCCATAACCGACAACGGGATCGGCTTCGCTCCGGGACGAGGGACGGACCCCGGCCACCGGGGCCTGCGAAACATGGCGGAGCGGGCCCAGAGCCTAGGGGGCCGCTGCTCCATCCAGAGCTCGCCAGGCCAGGGCACCTCTGTGGAGGTGGAGATCCCTGTGGGGGATACGGAGGGGTAAGAATGACGGCGAAACCTCTGCGGGTGCTCATCGTCGACGATCACGAAGTGGTGCGCGAGGGTCTGCGGTCTCTCCTGAACCGCCGCGAGAGCATCACGGTGGTCGGCGATGCCGGCACTGTCAGCACGGCCATCGAGGAGGCGGCTCGGCTCCGCCCAGACGTAGTCATCATGGACGTTCGGCTGCCCGACGGCAGCGGCGTGGAGGCGTGCCGTGAGGTCCGGCAGGACAACCCGGACACCAAGGTTATCATGCTGACCTCCTACGCCGACGACGAGGCCGTCTTCGCCTCCATCCTGGCGGGCGCGGCCGGCTACCTCCTCAAGCAGACCCGCGGCCAGGCCCTGGCCGAGGCCATTGAGACCGTGGCTCGGGGCGGCTCCTTGCTGGACCCCTCGGTCACCCAGAAGGTCTTGGAGCGAGTGCGCAGCCTCGGCAGCCGCCGCCCCGACGACAGCCTGGCGAGCCTCTCCGATCAGGAACAGAAGATCCTTCTGCTCATCGCCGATGGCAAGACCAACAAGGAGATCGCCGAAGAGATCTACCTGAGCGACAAGACGGTCAAGAACTACGTCAGCAGTATCCTCAGCAAGTTGAACTTGCGTCGCCGCGCTGAGGCGGCCGCCTTCATCGCCCGCAAGGGCCTGAGCCGGAACGAGGACAGTCCGGAGGCGTAGGTCCGCCGTCCCCTCGCTCCGCTCCGGACGCCACTATCGGCATGTCAGGGCGAAAACCCTCTACGTAATCGAGAGATAAGAGGTCAGAACGGCCAGAGCTCTCAGGCCGTTCGGCCCTCCGATTTCGGGTCCTCCTACGCCGGAGGCGGGTCTCAATGGCGCTTATGCCCGCCCTGCCTATCTAGAGATACTGTGAGAGAGCACACCGCTCCCCGAGCGATGGCGGCGGGACAAGGATGCCGGAGTTGAGCGACAAGATCCGCGTGCTGATCGTGGACGACCACGAGCGGGTGCGGGATGAGTTGGTGGCCTGCCTGGCCCGCTCCGACGCTGTCGAGGTGGTGGGCGCCACCGGCTGCGCCGACGAGGCCATCCGCATGCTGGCGGAACGCCAGCCCGACGTTATCCTCCTAGACGTCAAGCGCCGCGACGGCGACGGCTTCACCATCTGCCGCCGCCTATCCGGCAACGGCAACCACCACGCCGTGGTCATCCTCACCTCATACCTTAGCCGCGAGGAATGGCACGAGGCCCGCCAGGCCGGCGCGACGGACTACCTGCTGAAGCAGATCGACCACAGGGCCCTGCTGTCCAAGATCACGGAGGTGGCCCGGCCCGCCTCAGGCTAGTCGGGGCGGAGCGGGCCGCTGCCGGACCGAGCGCCCTCTTCCCCTCCCCGAAAACGTGTGAGACCCGGCCAGTGGCCGGGTCTCATCGTCTTGACGGCAATGCCTGCGGCGGCTGAGGTTCCCAGCGGACCTGCTAGGACTGCGATCCTGGGGCAGCCGTGGATTCGGGCAGTGGGATCGGGTAGGGCCAGGGCTGCACGGCGGGCATGGTGATCGTGGCAGGCACGCTGACACAGAGGAACACGGCCTCCAAGAAGTTCACCCCCTGCAGGTCGCTGGCCTGGGGAGCGGCAGGCGCGAAGCCCTCGTACGTCGGGCCTGTCGCCGGCGACGCCGGGCTGGGGTTCAGACGCCAGATAGCGTACGTGGCCCCCGAGGGCTCGATGGAGCCGACGACCACGGACACCGGCGTTCCGTCCGGGTAGGTAAGCGCGACGTTGTTGCACCCGACGGTGAGGTTGACGATGCGCAGGGGTGTCGGAGGCGGGAAGATCTCCGGCGTCGCCTGTTCGGGCTGCGCACCTGCACCACCGGCCAGCGCCAACAGCGCGAGGATGGTGACAAGGACGGTCGTGACTCTCATGTGTCCCTACCCCGCTCGGACGTACTTCCCGTCCTCAAAGGTGATCCAGCCGCTGCGCTCGATGCCGCTCATCTGGCCAGCCACGTCTAGCTGGCTGCGGAGCATGTCAAGCTCCTCGTCCGTGGGGACCTCCATAGTCTCCACCTTGTCGGCCACGGCAGGCTTGTACTCGCATTCTGACAGCACCTGGTCCACCGTGACCCAGGGAGCGATGGCGATGAGGCGAAGGCGGCGCTCTTCGTCGTAGTCGTAGGTCGCCCAGGGGGTAACCAGCCGCCAGGGGCCGGTGCCTCGAGGCAGCCCTGCTTTCTCCCGCGCTCCCGCCGTCCCATCCAGGAAGCCGGGCGAGGAGATGAAATCGACCCGCTCAACGAACTTCCGCTTTTCCTGGTCCGTCATGACGATGGTCCGCCAGCAGAGCGAGGCGATGGAGTCGGCACCACCGGGACCGCCGAAGCGCCGCATCTTCTCGCCGTAGGTGCCGACGGCCGTCGAGTTGATGTTCCCGTATTGGTCGACCTGGAGAGCATTGAGGATGCCGTAGTCCATGAGGCCCACCTGGGCATGATTGCCGGCAGCGTTCATCGTCGCCCAGCCAAGAGCCCGGTATCCAGCCCGACCCGAGACCATGCTCATGAGAGGCTCAAAGGGGATGAGGGGCTCAGGAGCGATCACGCCGTCCTCGGTGATGTACTGGGCGTTGGGAGCGTACAGCTTCTTGCCCATAAGGATGGCGTAGAGGGGACTGCCGGCCCCCGCGACCCAGTAGGTCTTGCCGTCCTCCACCATGCGGGCCACCGCGATGGTCTGCATCTCCCGCTCGTTGAAGGCTGTCGCTCGGGTCATGGCCTGTAGCCCTCCCTGGTGGCGACTCGGCTCTGCATGTCCAGGAGCTTCGCCACCCCCACGTGCTTGGCCAGCATCTCCTGGTGGTTGGCCACGCTGTACACGTACTTCTCCAAGTACGGGTCGATGTTGTCTGCCATCGTCGCGCCGACCACCTCGATCACGCCAGCGGGATCCGAGGCATAGTAGCCGGCGCATTCACCGGGGTAGGCCCCGAAGGGCGCGTGAACCACAGCATCCACACTGTAGTACGGAATCGAGGTGCGACCGGGATCGCGCCGGATCTCCTCGGTGTCTACTATCTCCTCGGCGGATATGATGACCTTCCTGGAGGCCATGGCCGCCTCCTGGTGGGCGATTCCCGTGCCCAGGACGCGGGCGTTTCCGTACACGTCCGCCTGCTGGACGTGGATCAATGCCACGTCCGGGTTGAGGGCAGGGACGATGTTCAGGGGTTGGCCGGTATACGGGTCGCGGATCAGCTTGGCACCCGAGTGGCGGAACCCGTCGGTGCCGCCGAACGAGCGGACGGGCAGGAACGGCAGGCCCATCGCTCCGGCCTGGAGACGAAGGGTCATCACGACGTTGCTGTACTCGAAGATCTGGACCCGCCCCTCCTGCACGAAGCGGTCGATGGACTTACCGTAGAGGAAGAAGCCACAGTCCACCCTGCTGGCGCAGCCGCCGGCGATGAGAAGATGCACCATCACCCACGTGAACTTGCCGGCGACCCACAAGTCCTTCTTCTTCTGCCGGATGACTTCGCGGACGAGGGAACTGGGGCCGCGCTGGAGGTAGGTGCAGTCGTAGCAGATGTAATCGCCGTCCTCGACGAAGCGGGAGACGGCCTCTTGCTCACTCATGAGCTTGCTGGTCAGGGCCCGCGACTTGTGGTCGCGGACCCACTCCCGGTATCCGTCCGGGTCGGGCACACGGAACTCGCCGATCCCCTCGTCGAGGACCTCGATGTGGGTCGGGGTAGTGGCCATGGCTATCCTCCTGGCGTCGCTGGCCGCCGCACGAGGCGCCAATTCGCGCGCTCGCTGTGGGGTTCAGGCGCTATCATATCCGACCGCTGTCAGGAGTCAAGGAAGCCCGCGTGTCGTGCCGGCGTGGCGCCGGTCACCGGCTGTGCGGCGCGGATCCCTCGGCGAGCTCGTCCAGAAAGACCCGCACACTGAAGCACCCTCAGCGACGTGAATCGAACGTCCCCGTCTCCAGAGGCCGGCCTCAGCCACAAGCATTTGACAGCGGGTTTGCGCCAGTCCCCGCGCAGTCCCAACCCTGATCACCGCAAACGCAGTGCTGCAATACCTACCGGGGGATGCCCGGTTCCGGCGTCCCCGCGCCGAACTGACGCATGAACAGCTCGTAGTACCGCCCCCGAGCCGCCATCAGCTCCTCGTGGCTTCCCTGCTCCACCATCGCGCCGCGTTCCAAGAAGTAGATGCGGTCCACGTTTCGGATCGCCGAGAGCCGGTGCGCTACGATAAACACCGTACGGCCCTCCATCAGCTCGGCCAGGCCCTCCAGGAAGTCCGCCTCGGTGTGGAGGTCGAGGGCGGAGGTCGGCTCGTCGAGGAGCAGGATCGGCGCGTCCTTGAGGAACGCCCTGGCGATCGAGATGCGCTGCTGCTGTCCGACGGAGAGCTTGACGCCCCGCTCGCC
>DAOULP010000062.1:0-8457 GCA_034420175.1 Dehalococcoidia bacterium
CGGGCAACTGGCCGCTCCCGGCGAACCACTCGGCCTGCTGCTCCGGCTCCAGAAACCACTTGACGAGCTTCCAGGCCGCCTCCTGTTCCTCCTCGGGCCGGAGGTTCAGGATCCAGAGGCCGTGGCCAAGGAGAAGGGTGGAGCCGGTGCCATCCGCGAAGCCGGGCACGCCGCCTACGCCAATCTCCATTCCCTGTTGCTCGCCCTCCAGGGCTCGGACCAGGGAGCGCAAGGCACCGGCGTACCCGAAGGTCATGGCAGCGCGGCCTGAGGCCACAGCCATGTAGTTGTCGGCGCCGGACGGATTGCGGCCCACATTGAACGCCAGCCCATCCTCCACCATGTCGTGCCACCACTCGAAGAACCGGCGGCCGGTCTCGTTGTCGAAGAGGACCTCGGTGACACGACCGTCGTGGCCGTTGTCCATGTTTGTCAGCAGGTCACCCTGCTTGGCGAAGACGTGCTCCGTCCACAGCGTGATGTGTATGGAGACACCGCTCCGCTCGACATTTCCCGAGGCGTCTCGCTTGAGGATCTCCTCCGAGTACTGGCGCAACTCCTCAAGGGTCTGGGGCGGCGTTTCGGGGTCTAGACCCACCTCCCTGAAGACCCGCTTGTCGTAGTAAAGGAGAGGTATGTCCACGCAAAAGGGCAACCCCCACAGCCTGCCCTCGATGGCGTAGGATTCGACGGCCCTCTCGTCCAGATCCGAGAGATCCACCTCCTCCCGGTCCAGGAAGTCCTGGACGGGGGTCACGATGCCGCTGTCGATCAACCTCTGGACATAGGTTTCGGTCGTGAAGACGACGGCCGGTACGCTGCCCGAGCCCGTGGAGGCCATGAGCTTGGTCATGACATCGTCGGGGCTGCCCTGATAGACGGGCCGAACCTTGACCTCGTCTTGGGAGGCGTTGAAGCGGTCGATCATGCTGTTCAGGGTGTCTTCGTTGGCGGCCGGCTCCGAGTGCCAAATCTCGATTTGGACGGCTTCGGCTCGTGCCGTGGCACCCGGCGTCCCAGGAGCAGGGCCGGCCTCCTCGTCGCCACATGCCGCCAGCGCCAGAACGCCGATCGCCAGAGCAACCAGTGCCAGGAGTCTTGACATCGCTCTTCTCCCTTCTCAGGCCCGCGCCCGTGAGGCGCCGGTGCTCGATCCGTCATCCCGCCGCTGGCCGTGTAGAGGGCCTGGGCCAGCCTTGAGGAACCACTCTCTCCAAGTGCCCATCGCCGCCCCAGCCTGCTCACTCCCCTCGCACT
The DNA here is from genome assembly GCA_034420175.1 of Dehalococcoidia bacterium. GTDB lineage: Bacteria > Chloroflexota > Dehalococcoidia > DSTF01 > JALHUB01 > DAOULP01. The sequence goes on from DAOULP010000062.1 coordinate 1,258, forward strand.
TCCCGCCAAGCGACAATCCGAGCCATCGCCGCGCCAGCCCGGCGCAACGAATGGAAGACCGGGAACCCCGCTCCCACGAACGCCTCCTGGGCCTCGAAGAAGTCCTTCGCCCCCTGCTGGACCGGCGGAGGGCGCAGCGCCAGCAGAACTGGCTTCCGTGTCGCCTCCCTTGCCTCTGTGAGGGCATCTACCGCACCTCGCAGAAAGCCTGGGGAAGAAGCCAGGCCCGCTCCCCACCGGCTGACAGGGTGGAAACCCAGGTGGTAGACGAGCATGTCTATCTCCGGAAGCCCGCCTAGTACCCGCATGGTGGCCGAGATGGCGTCCGGAAACAGCAGCGTTGTCGCGTCAACCGGGTTACTGAGGATGGCGCCGGCGAGAGGCAGGAACCGCCGCAGTTCCCCCTGTACCTCCTGGGATAGGGGCGCCAGCCGGAGGCCGGTCTCTTCCATGTCGTCGCTGGCGAGAACGCTCGGCCCGCCGCCCAGGCCCACGACCGCAACGCCTGTGCCTCGCGGCAGGGGAGTCGCAAAGCCGAGGCCTACCAGCACATCCACGAGCGCCTCCACATCCCCGACCGGAATCGCGTTAGCCTGACGGCACAGGCCATCGAAGACGGCAACCGAGGTCGTCAGGCTGGCTGTGTGGCCGTGAGCGGCCCGCTGGCCGGCCTCGGTCCTGCCCCCCTTGTAGACGACTACGGGTTTCTGCGCTGCTGCCTCCCTAAGCGCGCCCAGGAAACGCTTCCCGTCCCTCACCCCCTCGATGTAGGCGGCGATGGCTTCCGTCTCTGGATCCCCCGTCAGGTACTCCAGTATCTCGCACTCGTTCACGTCCAGCGCATTGCCGTAGCTGACCACCTTGCTGAACCGCAGCCCTCTCGGCCCGCCTTGGTAGGGGAGGTCCTGGGCATGCCCCCCGCTTTGAGAGAGGAAGGCGATCGGCCCAGGCTCGAGGGGAACTCCGGTCGTGTTGGCCACGCGGCTCCTGGGGACGAACAGCCCCACGCAGTTGGGTCCAATGATCCGAAAGCCGCCCTCCCTCGCCTTGGCCAGCATCGCCCGTTCCAGCTCCGCCCTCTCCTCCTCACCGGACTCACTGAAACCGGCCGTGAAGAAATGGACCGATCTGACTCCCTTGGCGGCGCAATCGTCCAGCAGCGCCAGGGCCAGCTCGGCGGGTATGCTGACGACAACGTGATCCACTACCCCGGGGATAGCGCGGATGCTGGGATAGCAGGGCAGTCCGAGCACCTCGGCATGCTTGGGGTTGACGGGATAGATGGCGGGGAAGCCCGCTTCCTTGAGGGACAGAACGACGTGGGTGGCGAAGGATCCTCTCTCGGACGGGGAGGCGCCAACGACGGCGACACCCCGAGGCGAGAAGACATCAGCGAGCGAGGGCTGTCTCACTTCCACGCGGGCACTCGCATTCCCTGCCGACAGGAGTGGTCACGTCCACCGGGCGCCAAGGCCTACTCCTCGCTTGGGTCCACCTGCTGGAAGAGGGTGACTGCGTCTTCGCTGATACCCCCGCCCGGAGGTCAAGCTGAGGAGTTCTGTCTCTCAGCAGTCGTTCCCTTTCGCGGCCCAGCGTACTGCTGTCCGAGAGCGAGGACAAGTCCGCTCATGTCGGCCACTCGCAGCCCACATTGCGTGCTGTTGCGCCCCCACGGCTCTCCGTTTCACTCCGTCACGGACGCCTGGCCGGGCACGGCCTGCACGTTACCGACGGCAGCGCTCCCCCTCGACGACCACTATGCCGATGACACCAGGGCCGCTGTGGACCCCTATCACCGGCCCGACCAACCCGATATCGATGGGCACGCTGGGCAGGCGCTGACGGACCCGTTGGGCTAGCGCCTGGGCGTCCTCGGGTGTCGTACCGTGTATGACCGCCACCTGTTCGATGTCGTCGTAGGACATGCTCCGACGGAAGATCTCATCCAGAGCGCGGGGCCGTGTCCGCACGCGGGCCACGGGGTGCGCCTCGCCGTCGCGCAGGGTTAGCAGCGGCTTCAGTTTCAGCAAGCTACCCAGGAAGGCCTGGGCCCGTCCGATACGCCCTCCCCTTCGCAGGTACTCGAGCGTATCGAAAAGCGCCAGCCAGTGGTGGCGTCGACCAACGGAGCGGGCAGCGGCGGCCGCTTCCTCGAGGCCGGCGCCGTCCCGAGCGGCGCAAGCCGCCGCCAGCACCTGGAAGCCCAGCCCCATGGAGGTGGACCGGGAATCCACAACCTCAACCCTCGGCGAGCCCGCCACGGATTCGGCGGCCTGCAGGGCGGATTCGCAGGTGCCGGAGAGCCGGGCCGAGATGTGCACAGAGACGACCCCGTTGGTGTCCGCCGCCAGCCGCCGGTACGTTTCCTCGAATGCACCCACCGACGGCTGCGACGTCGTGGGGTGCACCCGGCTCGTGGTCAGAAGCTGGAAGAAGTCTTCCGTGTTGAGATCGACACCATCGCGGTAGACCCTGTTGCCAAAGAGGACGAGTAAGGGCACGACGGTGATCCCCAGCTCCAGGGTCACATCCGATGGCAAGCCCGCCGTACTGTCCGTCACGACGCGTGTCATGGCGGCACCCTCATTCAGCGCCCGTCAGGCGGTAGGCGACAGCGGCAGGCAGGCTACGAGCCGCCGGAGACGAGCCGACCGCCGGGGGCGTCGGCCTAGGCGGTTGCCCACCATCATGACTGCTCCGAAGCGTACACACCTCTGTACTCGGGTGGGAGCAGTTCCGCAATACGGCGCATGATGACGTCGGTTCCCTCTCGAGCCGCCTCCCGGCCTGCGCGCTCCACCGGCGGCAGATGAAAGGCCTCACCAATGACGACCCGGACATGGCGGACCTGCCGCGGTCTGAGGAAGAACCCGGGCCACCTGATGCTCTCGCTGCCCGTGATGGCCACAGGCAGAACCGGCGCGCCCGTGCGCAGGGCTACCCTGGCTGTGCCCGAACGACCCCGGCCTAGTCCGCCGGTGCGACTGCGCGTTCCCTCCGGGAACATCAGGAGCACATCACCACGCCCAACGACCTGCGTCGCGGCCCGCATGGCGGAGAGGTCAACCTCGCCTCGGCGGACAGGGAACGCTCCCCAAGCCCGGAAGCCGAGACCGAAGAGGGGCATGTCCAGCATCTCCTTCTTCGCCATGAAGACAGGGTAGCGACCCAGAGCTCGAGTGACGAACGGTGGGTCAGCATTGTTGAGATGGTTGCTGGCCACGATCACGGGACCCTTCCTGAGCACGTTCTCCCGGCCCACCACCTCGTACTTGCGCACGTAGATGAAGGTCAGCGTTCTGCCCAACAGCATCACCAGGCGGCGGTAGACGTCCCTCAGCAGTCGCATCACCCACCCGCTTCCTCCGCCCGCCCCGTCCGGAAGGGGCCGCGCCCACCGGTAAACCAAGGAATGAACGCGCTTGTGCTCTCAACGTAGTCCCGATACTCCGGCTTGGTCGCGGCCTGCGTCCGCTCCAAGAGCGCCACACCGGACACTCTCAGCAGAAGGAACGTCATCAGCACTGGTCCGAAGACGGTCCAGTAGCCATCGAGCGTCCCCGCAGCAATGACGAAGTACCCCCACCACACGGTTGCATCGCCGAAGTAGTTGGGGTGCCGGGTGTAGGCCCACAGGCCACGGCGCATGACCTTGCCCCGGTTCGTGGGGTCAGCCTTGAAGCGGGCCAGTTGCCAATCGCCCACGGCCTCGAAGAAGAAGCCGACGCTCCACACGACCGTTCCCAGCAGGTCGACCACAGTCAGTTCGTTGGCCGACTCGTAGAAGTGGGCTCCGAGAATGGGCGCGGAGACGAGCCAGAGCACCAGTCCTTGCAGCAGGAAGACCCGGAACAGGCTAGTCCACCAGAACCTCGCGCCCGCCTCCTCCCGCCATCTCCGATAGCGGGGGTCTTCTCCCTTGCCCCAGTTTCGCCATAGCACGTAGAGCGAGAGCCGCGACCCCCAGACGGCGACGAGGACCGTGACGAGGATCTTGCGGCCCACGAACCCGTCGGTGACAGCGAAGTAGACCACCGCCAGCAGCACGAAGCCCAGCCCCCAGAAGACATCGACGATGCTGGCGTCCTTCCTGGCCAGGCTGAGCAGCCATAGAAGTGTCATGTATGCCAGCGTTACGAGAAGCGATAGGCCGCCGATCTCCACCAAGGTCATCTCTCACCCCTGACGCCGACGGGTCAGTTCCTTGACGATGCCCCGCAGCATCCCTGCGAACACCAGCGAGTGCAGTGGATACAAGGCGTACCAGTACGACAGGCCCATGAGCCCAACCGGGTCGAATATGGCGGTCTGGCTGATGAGCGAGCCGGAGTCCCCCGCTGTAACCTCAAACTGGAGCCAGGCGCGCCCCGGCACCTTCATCTCAGAGGACAGCCGCAGTAGGCGGTCCGGCTCGACGGCCTCGACCCGCCAGAAGTCCACAGTGTCCCCCGGGAGGAGTGACTCAGGAGACCGCCGGCCCCGCCGCAACCCCGCTCCGCCAACCAGCAGGTCCAGGAAGCCCCGGACGCGCCACAGCCAGTTGCCGTAGTACCAGCCGGTGTCTCCGCCGATCCGGCGAATCGGCCGAAACGCTTCCGCCGAAGGGCAGGCGACTCGTGCCGAGCGAGAATCGACCAGCCGCGAGCCGAACCTCGCGCCGCCCCACTCACGCGCAACACGGCGAGAGGAGAGAGCATCCGACCAGCGCGTCTCGGCGAACTCCCGGTCCTCGTTGCGCAGGGCCCGTTCGATGGCCGCTTCAATGCCTCTCGGCCGAACATCAAACACGCGCATGGCCAGGTCGTCCGTGACCAACGTCTCGTTGGATATGCTATCGACGAGCGTGCGGCCGATGCCAGCGTACACCGGTGTGACCAGACCTAGCCAGAGGCTGGATAGCCTAGGCGTCAGCACGGGCACAGGGATCATCAGACGGTTGAGACCTCGCTGGCGCGCGTACTCCAGCATGATGTCCTGGTAGGAGACACGGTCTGCGCCCCCGATCTCTAACACGATGCCACCCTCAACCTCCGCGTCCAGGGCCGCCACCAGATACGCTACCACGTCCTCGATGGCGATCGGTTGTGCCATGATGCGAACCCAGCGAGGCGTTATCATCACCGGCAGCCTGTCGACCAAGGCGCGGATCATCTCGAAAGAGAGGCTCCCGGAGCCGATGACGATAGACGCACGGAACTCGATGGTGGGGACGCCCGATTCCCGCAGGACGCGGCCGACCTCCTGCCGGCTCGCGAGATGCGGCGAGAGGTGAGGCCCGCTGCCGAGGCCGCCCAGGTAGATGATGCGGCGTGCCCCCGCCTCGCGGGCTGCCTCCGCGAAGTTCTGCGCGGCTTGCCGGTCGGCCTCCTCGAATGCTCCTCCGGAGGCCATGGAGTGCACGAGGTAGTAGGCGGTATGTACGCCTTCCAGCGCCACCCGCAGCGAAGGCGGGTCCAGCACGTCGCCCTTCGCAAGCTGCGTAGATAGCGCTACCCGAGGCTCCAGGAACTCCGGACGCCGCGCCAGGCACCGTACACGGCGGCCTTGCGCTTCGAGCTCCCTCAGCAATCGACCGCCGACGTACCCCGTGGCCCCAGTAACGAGGATCAACTCGCTCTGCTTCATCTGGGACTGGCCTCAGGCCCGACTCTCGGGAAGATCGCGCGAAGCCTCGCGGCTCGGTAGTCGAAGATGCCACGCAACTGACCCGCGATCAAGGCCCCGTGGACCATCCTCCCCAGAGCACCAATGGCTGTCGATCGGGCGAGACAGCGGCGGACGAGAAGGACAGCATTTCGGCCTGCTTTGAGCTACAATGCACCCTACCACGGCGCGAGCCACCCAGATGTGGCTGCGCGCGGATCGAGAGTAGAGGGAGGATACCATGCCAAGCCTGCGGTCCGCTCTCTCAAACCTCGGGGCACCCATGCCGCTGGGGAGGAAAGTCCAGAGGCTCATCGCCAACAACTGGATCAAGCTCCGGACCCGTAGCAACTGCTGCGGTCACCATGGCGAGCCGGGATGCTGAGAGGTTGCGACCGGCTCGGGTGCCGAGCCAGAGCAGCCGAAGGACACTGAAGATCCTACCCCCCGGTGACGATCCCCGCCATCCGCGTGCAGGTCTGGAACGACGCCCCGGTCGAGGCCGACGGCGGCAATATCCTGTAGGTGGAGCAGGGTCGCACCCACGATCCTCCCTGGAACGCTGCCCAGACAGAACTCGTCCGCGAGGGGCCCATCATCAGGTATGATTGGCGACGCCAGACAGTCCCGGGACATCGCAGGTGCATATGCGGCAAGACATGGATCGGCCGGTTCAGAGAGTCACAGAAGGTCCCCGACACCACTTCTTTGGGTATTATGACAAGTGCCCCTGGGACGCGACGGGCCGCTACCTGCTTGCTTTGGAGACCGGTTTCATGGATCGCCCGCCCGGCCCGGACGACGCAGCTACCGTGGGTATGGTCGACCTGGCAGGGGGCAACCGGTGGATACCGCTGGCTGAAACAGAGGCCTGGAACTGGCAGCAGGGTGCCATGCTGCAGTGGGTTCCTGGCGACACTGACGCCCTCATCATCTACAACGCGCGGTCAAACGCCGGCCTCGTCTCGGTGGTTCGGGATGTGCATGACGGTGGCACTCGCACGCTCCCACGTCCGATCTACACCCTCAGCCGTGACGGGCGGTCCGCCCTCTCGCTGAGCTTCCCGCGCATCCATCACTGCCGGCCCGGATACGGCTACGCGGGCGTGCCAGACCCATGGCGGGAGAGTCCCGCTCCTGAGGAGGATGGCATCTGGCGGATGGACCTGGCGACGGGCGAGTGTCGGCTCATCGTGTCGCTCGCGAGCGTCGCCGTCATAGACCGGCAGCCCAGCATGGAAGGCGCACGACATTGGTTCAACCACATCCAGTTCAACACAGATGACTCCCGTTTCCTGTTCCTGCACCGCTGGCGCCGAGACGGGATGATGTGGAGCACGCGGATGTTCACCGCCCGCCCCGACGGCTCCGACCTCTACTGTGTGGCCGATCACGAGATGGTGTCGCACTTCGACTGGCGCAACGAGACCCACATCCTGGCCTGGGCTCGTCAGCACGAGGAAGGCGACCTCTACTACCTCTTCACCGACAAGGCTCGGGAAAAGGAGGTCGTGGGCCGCGGCGTGCTCACCGTTGACGGCCACTGCAGCTACTCGC
>DAOULP010000063.1:0-7018 GCA_034420175.1 Dehalococcoidia bacterium
GGGGGCTGTGGAAGCGGAGCTTGACGGCCGAGAAGCCCTCCTCCTTCAGACGCTGCACGTCATCGACGCGACGGTCGGCGGGGCGAAGCTCGCCGGTGGAGGCGTAGGCGCGCAGCCGGTCGCGGGCGCCGCCCAACAGCCGGTAGAGGGGCTGGCCCGCCACCTTGCCGGCGATGTCCCAGAGGGCGACCTCGATGGCCCAGGGCCGGCCCAGGAAGTAGGCGACGTTGCGGATGGTGGGGAAGAGGTGCTCGATGGCCAGTGGGTCCTGGCCCACGAGGAAGAGCCGGGCCGCGCTCAATTGCGACATGAGCACGCCGCCGGACCCGATGCCGGTGATCCCCTCGTCGGTGTCGATCTGGACGATGGAGATCCGGTGCGTGCTCGTGGCGGCCGGCTGCCACGTCGGGTCGAAGGCCGGCTCGTGGCTGAAGTCGAAAGCGCGTACGCGCAGGTCCGTAATCTTCATGTGCTCACTCCTATCGTCAATGGGAACTCCGATCAACCCCCCAACCGTCGTTCGGCCTCGTCGAGGAAATCGCCGACAACCTGCAGGAAGCGTTCTTCCTCCTCCAGGTTGGGCACGTGGGCGCTGTCTTCGAAGACCACCAGTCGCGCGTTAGGTATGGCAGCGCACAGGCCCTCGCCGACCGCCGGAGTGACATCATCATGGCGACCACAGAGCACGAGAGTCGGCACCCGGATCTCGGACAGCCGAGCCCTGCGGTCCCAGCCCTTCAGGTTCCCCGTCGCGCTGAATCTGTTCAGGCCCCACATAGTGGTGACCACCTGGGGGTTCGATTGGTAGAAGGCCCGCGTCAGCGCTTCCGGCCAGGGGTCCATCAGGCAGAAATGCCGGCGCAGGAACTCCATGACCGCCTCCTGGTACTCCACGTCCTCCGTGGTGTCGGCGACCTCGTGCTTCTCAAGGGCCATCCGCACCTCGTCGGGGAGCGCCGCCCGCAGGCGCCGGGCCTCGGCCTCGAACTGAGGGACGCTGGCGCCGGTGTCGGCGAGGACCAGGCTCGCGACCGGCGGCCTCCGCGTCAGGACGTACTCGATCGCCAGCATGCCGCCCCAGGACTGGCCCAGCAAATGGTATCGGTCCAGCCCAAGGGCGCGTGCCACCTCGCCGACCTCATCAACGTAGCGGTCGATGCGCCACAGGGAGGGGTCGTCCGGCTTGTCGGACCGCCCACAGCCCAACTGGTCGTAGAGGACGACTCGGCGGCGCCGGTGGGCAAGGCTCGCCAGGTTCTCAAGGTAGTCGTGCGGCGCGCCCGGGCCGCCGTGGAACACGAGCAGCGGCACCCCGTCGGAGCCGACGACACGGTACCAGACCTTGTGCTCCCCGATGGGTATGTAGCCTTCCTGAACGTCCATGTCGCTGGCCTTCGATCGTCCACGAAGGCGCCGGATCCCCGGTGGGCGTCTGACCACGGCCCGCTTCGGGCGGGCGGCGCCATGATAACCTTACCTTCCAGCGGGCGCAACGCACTTCGAGGCCCTGCCATTGACACCTTCCGACTAGCACGTATCATGGCATTTGGCGGCGGCGCAGGGTTGTCTCCTTACGTGACCGGGAGGTGCCATCGTGACCTCAGAGCCATCGCTCGAGCAGGAGCTGGAGAAGGCGGCCCAAGCCGTCCACGACTCGTCGTACATGATCGCCCTGGTGGGGGCGGGCATCTCGGTCGAGAGCGGCGTGCCGCCGTTCCGGGGCCCGGGCGGGCTGTGGACGAAGCACGGCGAGCCGGCGATGGACGGCTGGGAGCGCTTCATGGCCGACCCGACCGCCTGGTGGGCGGAGCGCCTGGCCCGCCAGGCCGAGTTCTCGGAGTTCGGCAAGGCGATGGAGGAGGCCAAGCCGAACAACGCTCACGTGGCCATGGCCGAGCTCGAGAAGATGGGCGCCTTGAAGCACACCATCACGCAGAACATCGATAACCTGCACCAGGTGGCGGGCAGCGAGGCCGTCACGGAGATCCACGGCAACCGGCTGAAGCTGCGCTGTGTGTCCTGCAATGCCCGCTGGCCCCTGGGCGAGCTCCCTACCGACGAGATACCGCCTCGCTGCCCCCACTGCGGCGGCATCGTCAAGGGAGACACTGTCATGTTCGGAGAGCCCATCCCGATGGACGCTCTGGAGTCCTGCCACCGGGAGGCGCAGCGTTGCGACTGCATGCTGCTCGTGGGCACCTCGGCCGTCGTCTACCCGGCGGCCCAGTTCCCGGTCGTCGCCTACCAGAAGGGGGCGAAGCTCGTCGAGATAAACATCCTGGAGACGCCGCTGTCCGACTTCTGTGTCGCCGTCCTGCGCGCCCCGGCGGGCGAGATCATGCCGAAGCTAGTAGAGCGGGTGAAGGAGCTGTCGGCGGCGCAGGAGTAGGCAGGGCGTCTCGTGGGGCGCTGACCTATCCCCCCGGCTCGGGCTGGATGGCCACGACGCGCATCTGCGGCCCGAGCGCGCGCATCGCCTCCTCGTCCTCCGCTGGCCCACCCTTGAAGCCCAGCAGACGCATGATGGCGCGCGTGTATGTCGGGTGACCGCGTGCGTACTCTATCATTATCTCCCCGGCATCGGACTCAGGGAGGACGGTAGCCTTCGCCGCGAAGCTCCGCCACCCGACCTGTGCGCGCAGCGATGGGTTGGCCAGTAGGTTCCGGTACCAGTCCGACCGTTCGCCCCAGGCTGAGATGACGTAGTACGTGCCGGTGGCCGCGTCATGCCGCATGAGGTCCACCACAGCCCGCCGCGACTTGCCCGTCCTGCGGCCCACCGTCGTGAGCATGATGCGCTTCCCCGTCAGGCCGCCGAGGCCGATCCCACCGAGACCAAGGCGATACACCAGGATGGGCGAGCGGAAGAAGAGCCGGAGCAGGCCGCGAGGCGGCGCAAGGGTGGGGGGTTCTGGGTTCATGCTGTTCACCTCCTGGTCCTGACCTGGCCCGGCGCGCGGGATGGACGCCGTTGCGCTCATTCTAGCACTGCGCGTCGCATTCTGTGCTGGGGCCCGAAGACGGCCGTGGCACGCCGCTTGGCCCCGTGGTAACATGCCGCCGTGACCTTCTCCATCGTGGCCCGCGATCCGCAGACAGGCACCCTCGGCGTCGCCATATCGACGGCGATGCCCTGCGTGGGTGTGGCTTGCCCCCATGTGAAGGCCGGAGTCGGCGCCATCGCTTCCCAGGCCCATACTAACCCCCGCCTTGGGAGCGACGGCCTGACGCTTCTCGAGATGGGCCTCAGCCCCGAGGTCGCCCTCACCACGCTGCTGAGTGAGGACGAGAGCGCATCCAGGCGTCAGGCGGGCGCCGTCGATGCCTGGGGACGGGTCTTCGCCTACTCGGGTGCCGAGTGCATAGGCTGGTTCGGCCACCGTACGTCCGCCGAAGGCGGATCCGCCTCCGGCGGAGGCCACCAGTACTCCGTACAGGGCAACATGCTTGTGGGCGCTGAGACCATCGACGCCATGGCTGCGACCTTCGAAAGCACCGAAGGCATCCTGCCCGTCCGGCTCATGGCGGCTCTGGAGGCCGGTCAGGCCGCCGGAGGTGACAAGCGCGGTCGTGTGTCGGCGGCCATCGTTACCCGCCCGCCGCCGAGCGCCCTCTGGGAAGGCGTCGACATCCGTGTCGACGCCCACGCGGACCCCGTCGCCGAGCTGCGCCGCATCTTCGATCTCGTGCGGCAGCAGGCCCGACAGACGCGCACGGAGCTGGAGCGAGAGGGGCCGGGTGGCGAGGGCTAGGCGTGGCAAGGTGGCGACGTGGGGGAGGTGACGTGCCGGGCGCGACCATCGTGGGGTTGGGACCGGGCGACCCCAACCTGCTGACCCAGGCAGCCCGCGAGGAGCTGACGGCTGCGCGCGAGGTCCACACTCGCACACCGGACCACCCCGCTCTGGCGGTGCTGCTGTCCTCGACGGCGGTCATTCCGCTGGAGACACCGCCCGCGAACGGGCAGGGTCCTGATGCCGCCCGCACCGCCCTTGTCTCGACCCTCCTCGCCCTGGCGCGCCGGCCGCAGGGGGTCGTCTTCGCCGTGCCCGGCCACCCCCTGGTCGGCGACGGTACCGCCGCTGCCCTGGTCGACGCCTGCCGCACGGAGGGTCTGCCCTGCCGGGTTGTGGCCGGCGTCGGCCTCCTAGAGAGCGCCTGCGAGGCCGTGGGCGTCGACGCCGTCGCCGCGGGCGTGCAACTCATCGACCCGCTCGACCCCCGGCCGGACCCTGCGCGACCGGCGCTGGTAGGTCCCCTACCCGGCTCGCCGCTTCTGTCCAGGCTGCGCGACCGGCTCCTCGACCTCTACCCTGCGGAGCACGCTGTGCTGGTCATCGACACCGTCTTACCGCTCGCGCAACGGGAGGTGGCGCTCTCCGACCTGGCAGACGTTGTGCTTCCGGATGGCGCTGCCTGCCTGCTCCTGCCCGCTCTGCCGCCGGAGCGCAACTTCCGCACCTTCGGCGGGCTGCAGGGTATCGTTCACCGGCTTCGGGCCCCTGGTGGCTGCCCCTGGGACCGAGCCCAGACGCACGAGAGCCTGAAGCCCTTCCTGCTGGAGGAGGCCTACGAAGCGCTGGCCGCGCTGGACGAGGGCAGCCCCGACAAGCTACGTGAGGAACTTGGTGACCTCCTCTTGCAGGTCCTGCTTCACGCCGAGATTGGCCTCGAGAGCGGCGAGTTCGATTTGGCCGACGTGGTGGAAGGCATCGGCCGCAAGCTGGTCCGACGCCACCCCCATGTCTTCGGCGACGTTCGGGCCGATACACCGGAGCAGGTGGCCGACAACTGGGAAGCTATCAAGCGCGACGAACGTGATGAGCGCGGCGAGTCCGGGACGCTCTTGGACGCGATCCCCCGAGCGCAGCCTGCCCTGGCCCTCAGCCAAGCTCTCCAGGACAGGGCCAGCCGCATCGGCTTCCGCTGGCCCGATGTCCAGGCCGTGCTGGAGAAGCTGGTCGAGGAGCTTGCGGAGCTGTCGGAGGCAGAGGATGTCGGCCGGCGGCGCGAAGAGCTGGGAGTCGTGCTCTTCGTGCTCACCAGCGTCGCCCGCGCGATGGACGTGGACGCTGAGGGGGCGTTGCGGCTGGCTGCTGGCCGATTCCGCGGCCGCTTCGGCCGGATGGAGGCGCTGGCCACGGAGCGAGGCCGCGAGCTCGGGGAGCTCTCGCTCTCCGAGATGGAGGCGCTCTGGCGCGAGGCGAAGTCGGAGGGCGGTGCAGAGTGACCCCACTGGCCGCGCTCCGAGAACCCTTCGGATCGGGCGATTTGGGGCGACCGCCCAGCGGCCCACGGAGGTGTGAGCGGTGAACGTGCGGCGTGGACTCTTAGTACTAGGGATTTCCCTGCTCGTGGCTGCGTGCGGTCAGACTTCCAGCCCGGAACCGGAGCAAACAAGCCCCCCTGAGGAGACAGCGTCGCCTGTGGTGGCGGCCACGGCCACGGCGGAGCAGATATCCCCAGAGGTGCCATCGCCGGAGGCGCCGTCCGTCCCGGATGAGTACCGGTCGCTGTATGAGAGTCTGGCGGACAGCCTTCAGGGCTTCCACGACCACCTTGCGGAGCACTGGGACGGCAGCACGGGCCCTACCGTCTTCGGCGCCGAGCTCTTGGTCGCCAGCGGCAACCGGGGCGAGGTGTTGCTCCGTCCCGCCACCATGGTCGCGGTCAGACTCTACCTTGATCGTCTGCAAGAACTCGGACTGCAAGGGGTATCGCTGCAGATCTCCTATCCACTGCTGCGTCCTGACTTCCCGCGCTCCGCCGAATACCTGGCCTTCTTCCGACACGTCGCCGAGGAGGTCCATAGCAGGGGTCTGAAGCTGCTCGTGGAGAGCGGTCCCGTGTTCCCCGACCCCCCGTACTCCCAAGTCCAGGTGGACTTCTCTGATCTCACGGTGCAGACGTACTTCCAGACGAGGAGGGACGCGTTGCTGCTCATCGCCAGCGAGGTTCGGCCGGACTACCTCGCCATCGGCGGCGAGCCCGCCACCGAGCGCATGCTCACCGGCCTCTCCTTTTCGCTCGCCGAATACATGGCCTTTGTCGTCGAGACGGCGGACGCGATCGACCGCTCGTCTGGGATCCTGGTGGGGGCCGGTGCCGGAACGTGGGAGGACCCCGAGTACCTCCGCGCCTATATCGATAGTCCGTCTCTCGACTTCGTCAACATGCACCTGTACCCGCTGAGGAGCCCCACTGTCGACTACGCCCTGAGAGCGGTGGAGATGGCTGAACTGGCAAGGGCTCAGGGCAAGAAGGTGGTGATCGGGGAGGCCTGGCTCTACAAAGCGTCGCCGGCGGAAGTGGGCGGGCCCTACCAGGAGCTCTTCGGGCGGGACGTGTACAGCTTCTGGTCGCCACTCGACATAAGGTTCATCGAGGCCGTGATCGGACTTGCGCACTACCAGCACTTCGAGTACGTGTCGCTGTTCTGGGCCAACTACTTCTTTTCGTACATCGACTACGACGAGATTCCGGAGGCTCTGCCTCGTGTTGAGGTCGTGAATCGCGCGAACCAGGCCGCCTACGACAGCATTGTGGCAGGGACGTTGTCGGCTACGGGACTGGCCTTGCAGCGATTGCTGGCAGACTCCGCGGCCCAGGCCGACTGACAACCGTGCCGGAGCGTCGGCCGTGGTCGGCACAGGTCGCGCCTCGGCGACAATCTGGAAGGAGGACCACATGGGAGCGCAACGAGAGAGCGTGGTGACGCCTGAGCGCTTCGCGCAGGGGCTCACGTACGAGCAGTGGATGGCGGCTATCGACCGGAACCAGGAGCGTTTCGAGGAGAACTACGGGGCCGTCGAGCTCTCGGAGGAGGAGGCGCGGGCCTTCCGCGATCTGGTCGCCAAGCCGGATGGCCCCGCCAGGTGCCTGGCGCTCGGTGAGCCCTGGTGCCCCGATGTCTTCCGCGGCCTGCCCGTCATGGCTCGCATCGCCGAGAGCAGCGGGATCGAGCTGCGGTGCTTCTTCCGCGACCAGAACAAGGACATCATGGCCGAGTTCTTGAAGA
>DAOULP010000064.1:0-6281 GCA_034420175.1 Dehalococcoidia bacterium
ATGTGGCAGGGCATCCCAGCGCGGCGGGCCCCACGAGCGATTGATACAGCATGGGCGCCCGTGAGAGGGAACGCGACCTATCGTATCGGGGGAATACCTCTGCGGTGGGGCTTGCGGAGCCGCGAACAAGTAGCTAGACAGTAACCTACAGGAGACTGCGTCCACCCAGACGGAGTCTCCTGTTCATATGTCGGCCCTCAGGGAACGCCAATGCCCCGGTCTCTCTCCCGGCAAAGCAACCTCTGGCTGGCACAGACCCTCTGGAAACTTGGGGCTATCCAGTTCGGCAGCTTCACTCTCGGCCGGACCGCGGTCGATTCTCCCGTCTATGTCAACCTGCGCCTCCTCATCGGCAACCCCACCGCGCTTCGCAGGGCCGCCCGCGTCATCCGGGATGAGGTGGCCGCGCTACAGAGCATGCGCGAGCCCCGCGTCGCTCCGTTCGATCTGGTGGCGGGCGTACCCTTCGGCGGTCTGCACCTGGCCACCGCCTTCTCTCTCGCCGCCAGGGTGCCCATGATCTACCTCCAGCCGCGCAGTGACCGCGCCGGAAGCGACATCGAGGGTCTCTACAGCCCCAATCAGACCGCCCTGATCATCGACGACCTCATCACGGGCGGTGGCAGCATCTTCGAGACTGCGGTCACCCTCGAGGAAGCCGGCATCCGCGTTCGCGACGCCGTGGTGCTGGTGAACCGTCAGCAGGGTGGCCGCGAGCGCCTGCGCCGACTTGGAGTCAACCTTGTCTCCATCCTCACTCTGGAAGTCGTGCTGAACTACCTCATGTCCAGCGGCAAGATCTCCGAGGAATGGTACCGCCGCTCGGTGGAGTACCTGCGGTCCCACCGTCCCGAGTAGCAACCACCTCTTCCCATCTCGGCGTCGGCGTGCCTCTTGGCGCGATGCTCTGGACGCGCAACGGCTACGCGCATGGACCGTCGCGCTACCCACGGTCCGGGCGGTTCTCTGATCCGCCGCCCGTTCGACATCCGCCGCCGGACCCGCTACCACCGGCCGCGCCACCACGACCCCACGACCTGCGCTTGCCGGAAGATTGTCGAAGCCGGGCCCTTTGCACCGAACGAGTACACGAGTTTGACCCGCCCTGCGTGCGGGTGATACAATTCCGCTTGCCAGGGCACGGCTCTAAGGACGGCCAGCGGCCGCCAGGGACAAGACCCTGCCCGCCCCCAGAAGACCGGCCTTTCTGCCCGAACTGACAGTTGGGGCTGCCTCTGGGCAGGAGAACGGGATTGCAGTCGGGCCTCCGGGAATCCTGCGGCGTCTTCGGGGTCTACGCCCCCGGAGAGGATGTCGCTAGGATTTCCTTTTTTGGCCTCTATTCCTTGCAGCACCGCGGCCAGGAGAGCGCTGGCATCGCCACCGCCGACGGCCGTGCCATTCATCTCCGCACCGGGATGGGCCTCGTCGCCCAGGTCTTCGACGAGGAAGACCTCGGCTATCTGCCCGGAAGCATCGCCATCGGGCACACGCGCTACTCCACCACCGGCTCCAGCCGCATTCACAATGCCCAGCCCATCCAGGTGGACGGGCCGAACGGGCCGCTCGCGCTGGCTCACAACGGCAACATCGTCAACGCTGAGACGGTGCGAAACGACCTGAAGGAGCAGGGTCAGCAGTTCTCGACTTCGACCGACTCTGAGGTGATCGCGCGCATGCTGGCGGGCGCTCCCGGCAGCAACTGGGGGGAGCGCTTCGCCTACCTGGCGCGTCGACTTCGTGGCGCCTACTGCTTGGTGGTGCTCACACCCACATCCCTCATGGCGATTCGCGACCCCGTGGGCGTGCGGCCGTTGTGTTTGGGACGCCTGAACGGCGGCTGGGTAGTGGCCTCTGAGACATGTGCCCTCGACCACCTCGGGGCAACGTTCATGAGGGAGGTTGAGCCCGGGGAGGCCGTCGTCGTCGACAGCGAGGGGCCGCACAGCTACCAGGCGATGGAGAGCCCTCGGGACGCCTTCTGTGTCTTCGAGTACATCTACTTCGCCCGCCCGGACAGTGCCTTTCGCGGTAGGCTCCTCTACCCTGTGCGGATGGCCATGGGCGCCGAGCTGGCTCGGGAGCACCCCGTCGACGGTGATGTCGTCATGGGAGTGCCGGACTCGGCCACGGCGGCCGCCATCGGCTACGCTCAAGAGTCAAGGATCCGCTACGCCGAGGGCCTGGTCAAGAACCGCTACGTGGGTCGTACGTTCATCATGCCCGACCAGCGCATTCGGGACATGGGGGTCCACTTGAAGTTCAACCCCCTGCGCGAGGTGCTGGAGGGTCGGCGCGTGGTGGTGGTGGACGACAGCATCGTGCGGGGCACCACGACTCCACGGGTGGTCGAGATGCTGCGTCGAGCCGGGGCCCGCGAGGTACACATGCGTATCACGGCGCCTCCCATCACCCATCCTTGCTTCTTCGGCGTGGACATGGCCAGCCGTTGGGAACTCATCGGCGCCCAGAAGACGGTTGAAGAGATCCGACGTCACATCGGCGCGGACAGTCTGGGCTACTTGAGCCAAGAGGGTCTGGTGAAAGCTGTGGGCCTGCCCCGAGACAGCTTCTGCATGGCCTGCTTCAACGGCGAGTACCCGATGTCGGTGCCCATCCAGATGGACAAGCTGGCCCTGGAGCCGCCCCCCGGCGCCCGCGACCGGCACGACTTCGAGTGGCCGCAACCGGTGAGCGTCCCCGTTCTAGAGAGAGACGC
Organism: Dehalococcoidia bacterium; assembly: GCA_034420175.1. Classification (GTDB taxonomy): domain Bacteria; phylum Chloroflexota; class Dehalococcoidia; order DSTF01; family JALHUB01; genus DAOULP01. The sequence continues at coordinate 2,720 of DAOULP010000064.1, forward strand.
TGGCTAGGGGTTAGCTCGCACTCCCGACTGGCCTGACGCTTCAGTTCCCCAGGAGCGGCGATCCCTTGAGCAGAAGAAGACCTGAAGAGGCCACCTACGCGGCGGCCGGGGTGGACCTCGACGCCCGCGAGCGCCTGGTGGGGCGCGTCAAGGAACTGGTGCGAACGGCCGACCGTCCCGAGGTGCTGGCTGGGGTCGGGCCCTTCGCCGGCCTCTTCCGCCTCGGCCGCTACCACGAGCCCGTGCTCGTAGCCAGCACCGACAGCGTCGGCACCAAGGTCAAGCTGGCCGCCCTCCTGGGCCGCTACGACACCATCGGCGCTGACATCGTCAACCACTGCGTCAACGATATCCTCACGGCCGGCGCCGAGCCCCTCTTCTTCCTCGACTATCTGGCCAGCAGCGACCTGGGCGAAGATGAGAAGGTGGCCGTCGTGCAGGGTCTTGTCTCCGCCTGCCGAGCCATCGGCTGCGCCCTTATCGGCGGCGAGACAGCCGACATGCCCGACCTCTACGCCTCGGGCGACCTGGACCTGGTGGGCTTCGTGGTCGGGGTCGCAGAGCACGACCGCATCATCGATGGCACCGGCATAGAGGAAGGGGACGTGCTCCTGGGGCTGCCCTCGACCGGCCTGCACACCAACGGTTACTCACTGGTGCGGCAGGTCTTCGGCGTCGGCAAAGGCGGCGACCTCGCGACCGAGCGGGCTGTGCTGGAGCGCCGCCACGCGGGCCTGGACGTCAGCCTGGGGGAGGCGCTGCTAGTCCCCCACCGCTGCTACTACCAGGATCTGAGGTCGCTCCTGGGCCACGTCAAGGGCATTGCCCATATCACGGGCGGTGGCATCCCGGGCAACGTCGCCCGCATACTCCCCGACGGCCTGGCAGCCCGGTTCGACACAGCCTCCTGGCCTGTGCCCCCTGTCTTCGACGTGATCCGGAAGACCGGTGAGATCAGCCACGGGGAGATGTACCGGGTGTTCAACATGGGCCTGGGCATGGTGCTGGCGTGCTCAGAAGAAGGCGCCCCGGTCGTTCAGGGCGCCCTGGACGAGGCGATGGTTGTGGGGAGGGTGGTGCAAGCGGAGGGGCGCGAGCGTGTGGTTCTGGCGTAGAAGGGGACACACAGGCGCCCGCATCTCAGGCCATCCCGCGGGGCAACTCTCAGGCGAACCAACGAACACCGCGCGCGCTCACACTGCAGAACAGTCAGCGTGATCCGCGCCCACCCTAATTACGAAGGCATCCACCACCCACCATTTGACATGTCCCCCCCGTCTCTTCGTACCGCTGCGGATAGTACATCTGGCATCTGGACGCATAGGTCCTATTAGTTAAGGATTAGGGTATGAAGGCTATTCTCAGCGTCTCCGACAAGACCGGCCTGGTCGAGTTCGCTCGTGGTTTGGTCGAGCTGGATGTAGAGCTCTACAGCACCGGCGGCACGCACGCCGCCCTCTCTGAAGCCGGGGTCCCGGTCCACAGCCTCTCCGACCTCACCGGCTTCCCCGAGATCCTGGATGGACGGGTCAAGACTCTGCACCCCGGAGTGCACGGCGGCATCCTGGCGCGCCGCGACCGTCCAGAGCATCTGGAACAGTTGGCCTTGCACAGCATCCAGACGATTGACCTGGTAGTCTCCAACCTCTACCCGTTTGTGGAGACAGTCTCCAGGCCCGGCGTGAGTCTCGAGGAGGCCCTCGAGAACATCGACATAGGCGGCCCCACAATGGTGCGCGCCGCGGCCAAGAACTTCCCGCACGTGCTGGTGGTCGTGGACCCGGACGACTACGGGGCAGTCCTCGCTTCGCTGCGATCAGGCGCCGTCAGCCTTGAGGAGCGGCAGCGCCTAGCCCAGAAGGCCTTTCAGCACGTGGCACTGTACGACACCGCCATCGCCACGTACCTGCGCGCTTTGGCTGAGGGCCAAGAAGCAGGGCAAGAGGACCGAAATTTGCCGGAGGGCATAACAATCGGCCTGCGAAAGCGTTTGGATCTCAGGTATGGAGAGAATCCTCACCAGCAGGCGGCCCTATACCTGGACCAGTCGCTGCCCGGCAGGCAGGGCGGCGTGGCAGCCGCGAAGCAGCTTCACGGCAAGGAGATCTCCTACAACAACATCATGGACGCCGACGCCGCCTGGCAGGCCGTCTCTGACTTCGAGGAGTGCGCGGTGGCAGTCGTGAAGCACACCAACCCGTGCGGCTTGGCCAGCCACCCGGACCAGGCGGAGGCCTACCGGCGGGCCCTGGCCGGCGACCCCGTCTCAGCCTACGGAGGCATTGTGGGCGTCAACCGGCCTCTTTCGGCCGATACGGCCCGCGACATGGGCAGCACGTTCTACGAGGTGGTCGTCGCCCCCAGCTACGACGACGAGGCCCTGGCCATCCTGAGGAAGAAGCGAAACCTGCGGGTGCTCGAGGTCACCGAAGGGACGCGCACGGCCGCTATGCAGTACCGACAGGTCTCAGGCGGCATGCTGCTGCAAGGCGAGGACCGGGGTCCCGACGAAGGCCCAACCTTGACAACCGTGACGAAGCGGGAGCCCACGCCCGAGGAGTTGCGCGACCTGCGCTTTGCCTGGCGCGCCGTCAAGCACGTCAAGTCGAACGCCATCGTGCTGGCGAAGGAGCAGGCCCTAGTGGGCATGGGCGCCGGCCAGCCGAACCGCGTCACGAGCGTGCACTTGGCCCTTCGCGCAGCCGGAGAGCGGTCGAAGGGCAGTGTGCTCGCCTCAGATGCCTTCTTCCCCTTCCCGGACGGCGCCGAGCTGGCGGCCCAGGGCGGCGTCACCGCCATCATCCAGCCCGGCGGATCCATCCGGGACGAGGAGGTGACCAAGGCCGCAGACGATCATGGCCTCGCCATGGTTTTCACGGGCATGAGGCACTTCAGGCACTAGACTGGACCCTCAGATGGGCAGGCCGACCGGCCGGCAGGGAGGACGGCGGGGGCAGGCCGACGGGAAGGCTGAACGAAGACATGGCAATCGCATCCGAAGTCGAAATCGTTGACCTGGACGAACTCGTGGCTGGTTTGCCCCGCGCCGAGCGAGCTCTGTTCGAGCGCCTCTTCCACCTCGCTGTCAGCTACGGTCGGCTCGTGCCGCCGGAATCCATGCTGCCCTGGATTCAACAGCAGTTCGGCCGGCTGGAGGCGACCCTGGTCCAGAAGATCGTCAAGGTCACCAACCTGGTCACCCTGCAGGGAGTTCTCTTCAACTGGCTCCGTTCCCGCCGACCCCACTGGACGGCCCCCGATCTGGACCTGGAGTCGGAGCTGGGCCGCAACGGCAACGACCCACTAGCCGCCCCCTTCGAAGGGACACCGGCGGACACATTCGGGCGTGTTGAGGGACGCCACTGCGTCACGGCCAGCAACATAGCCAAGTTCGACGGCTTCCACGGTCTAGTCGTCTTCCAGGAGCGCCATCCTCTCCGTTTCGACCGGGAGATGTTCCGCGACTACGTCGACACGGGAAGCCAATGGGCGGAACGCGCTCACGAGAGCGACCCGGCAGCCAAGTACTACCTATTCCTCTGGAACTGCCTCTGGCGGGCCG
>DAOULP010000065.1:0-37105 GCA_034420175.1 Dehalococcoidia bacterium
CCTCCTTGCCAAGGAGGGGGTCGCGAGTTCGAACCTCGTCTTCCGCTCCAGGGCGACGTGGCCAAGTGGTTAAGGCGGGGGTCTGCAAAACCCCTATCGCCGGTTCGAATCCGGCCGTCGCCTCCAACTGATCACGGCGGCCCAGAACCGCTTTCGGTTCTGGGCCTTCTCTTCCCTGCCGCGACAGCGCCCAAGGGTAGACGCCTGAGTGCCGGGGTGGCGGAACTGGTATACGCAGCGGACTTAAAATCCGCCGCCCGCCCAGCGGGCATGTGGGTTCGAGCCCCACCCCCGGCACCAGACCCCTATCGAGGCCGCTGGCCCCGGTGAGGCCCCTCCGACGGGTGCAGGCCAGCGGGCCGCCACAACTCGCTACGGCATCCTTGACACGACTGCTATCATGGTGACGCGTGACTTCCGACCGGTGTGCCAACTTCATGTGGGAAGGGAGCGGACGATGAGATGGAGACTGCTCCTCATGGTGGCGTTGCCCGTGGTGGTGCCACTCCTGCTTGGCGAGGCCTCCGCACAGCCCACGGTGGTGACCGGAATTCGCCTGGAGCAGGGGGCCCACTACATCGCCGCGAACCCCACGACCAATCTCGTGTACGTGACGAACACCTCCGGCAACAGCGTCTCGGTCATCGACGGGGGCTCCAACGCGGTGGTTGCCGCCATAGCCCTGGACGACCAACCTGAGGGACTGGCCGTCAACCCGGTCACCAACCGCGTCTATGTCGCCAACCCCCTCAGCGACACCATCTCCGTCATCGATGGCACGACTAGCGCGGTGGTGGACGCGATAGCCGTGGGCGACGGGCCCTACCGGGCTGCCGTCGACGCCGCCGCCAATCGCATATATGTAGCGAATCACTGGAGCAACAACGTGTCTGTCCTTGATGGGGAGACGGACAGGGTAGTGGCCACCCTCGCCGTGGGCAACCTGCCCCATGCTGTGGCGGTCAACCCCATCACCAACCGCGTCTACGTAGCCAACGTAGTCAGTAGCACCGTCTCGGTCATCGATGCCGAGGAGAACACCGTCGTCGACGTGATCTACATGCCGGACAGTCCCAGCGGCATGGCCGTGAATTCGGTCACCAACCGCATCTACGTCACCAGCGACGAGGGCGACTCCGTCTCAGTCATCGATGGGGAGAAGAACGCGATAGGAGCCACCATAGACATCGCGTACGGGCCCAGCGCAATTGACGTCAACCCCGGCACCAACCGTGTCTACGTGGCCAGCAAGCACCGCGACAGCGTCTCAGTCATCAATGGCGACACGAACGCCGAAGTCGGCCTCGTGGCCGTCTGGGCCTTTCCGACTGATGTGGCGGTCAACCCTACGACTGGTCGCATCTACGTTGCGGGCTTCTTGGACGGCGTGGTGACAGTGATCGCGGATTCCCCCGAGCCCTTCGTTGCCACTCCCGCGCCTACACCGTCCTGGGTGACGGAGGACATACCGCTCCAGGGCGGCATCTGCAACCCCGTCGCCAACACCTACCCCGACGGGACCGTCATCGCCGCCATCGCCGAGGCGATCAGTCCGGCGAGCGTTGTGGACTCCCTTTGGCGGTTCGAGGACGGCACGTGGAGAGGCTACTCGCCCCAGTTCCCTGAGGCGAGCGACTTAACAGATGCGGACCGACTGGACGCGGTGTTCATCTGCGTCGGGGGCTCAGGACCTGCGGCTGCTGCGTTCACCCGGCCCGCGCTCCAGGCGTGCGCACCCTCCTCTGAGGCAATGAGAAAGGCCGCCAGGCCCGCTGGTGGCCGGGGAAGGACCTGACGGCCAGAGAACCTCGGACGGAGCATCCTTGCTCGGACATGCGCCCTTCCGAGGGCTCCCCCCTATTCTAATCGCCCGCCCCTACGGCGCAACCGGCCACAATGCCCAACAAGGCGGGCACGACAGAGCCGCGTCGGTGTGAACGCGGCTCTGTGTCCTGGGCGTGCTGGCAGAGACTACGCTGTGGTCGCCCGGCGACGTCTCGACGACGCCCTCCCTTTCGCCGCGCTGGCACCAGCCGACTTCCGCTTCGCAGATGATGTCGCGTTGTGAGACGCCGAAGACCTCGTGCTGGCCGTCCTCGCCTTGGCGGCCCTCCTCCTCGGCTTGCTCGGCGGTGTCGCTTCGGCCGCCAGCGGCTTCGCCCTGGTAGTCGGCGCTGCGGTGGGCTTAGCCGCTGTGCTTCTGAGTCGTTCCTCCGCCGCTCCGGGCCTGGGCATCAGGTCCGGTCCGGTCGATGGCGGTTCTCGGGTGACGCTCTCGCGCTCCCGCCACGGGTACAGCGTTCGGAACGCGAACACGCCCAGCGCGAGTACACCCACCGCCAGGCCGCCGCCCGCCTTCAGACTCGCGGTCATCTTCATTGCCTACACCTCCCCGCATTCCTGGAAAGGAATCAACCTCACATCTCTACCTTTATCAGTCGGCCTCTGGGCACCAAACCTGGAGGAACACCAAGGGAACAGGTGCCACCGCGCCGGAGCCACCGACAATCTGTGGTTCAGGCGGGTCTCGCAGGCCCACGCTTGGCCTTGCGACATGCCACCCGACGCATGATGCCCTTGTCCCCTCCGTCGCGAAGCGGCCGCCCAAGCAGCCCCTCTCTGTGTGATTGTCGTTACTGACCGGCCAGCCCAAGGTGCGCCATCCTTGTAGTGGACCCCCGGGAGTGGGGAGAGGCAAGGAAGCCCTTCCTGGGTTCACCGGGTCGCCGGGTCCTCCCCCGCCTCAAGCGGTCCCGGCGACCCTTCTTTGCTCCCTAGCGATCGAGCTCTTGCGCGCGCGTCGGGCAGGAGTATAATGGCCGCAGGCCAAGAGGGTCGGCCCGCTCACCAGAAGAGGCGGGGTCCTGCGGGCCACTGGCATGGACGCTTTGGGGCCGTGCACTGAGTGCCACCAGCTCGGGGCGCGGCCTCTCCATGTGCCTGGCCCCTGACAGCCTGAGCGCAGATGCCGACGTCGTGTGTCCGAATCCCCACATCGGGCTTCCTCGAACGCACATCAGACCACAGCTCCCAGTTCCTGCTGACTCAGGCGCACGAAACGCCGTCAGCTCAGGCGACTTTCCGCACGGCGCGCGTGGACCCCGCCCGCGGAAAACCGCATTGACCAGCAAGCCCCCTGGCGCTCATCACGTCAGTCCCTCTGATCGTGGGAACCACGACGCCGGGATCGTCCGTGTCACCATGGAGGCCGAAGGTGGCGAGTCCCTGGCGTAGGATTGGGGACGCGCACCGTGGGCGCTTGTGGCGGGCAGAAGAGGATGGCTGGGGAGTGCTACAATGGAGACACGCCATGACCGAGCACGCCCCATCTAGCCCACAATCCACGATGCGCCACTCGGAGGCGGCCGACCGCGGCACCGCGCGCAAGTCCCCAATGGCCAGCGTCGACTTCAACCTCACGCCCTTCACGGTCGCCTGGGAGATCACCCGCGCCTGCGCCCTCAAGTGCGTTCATTGCCGCGCCGAAGCCCAGCCCAAACGCGACCCCCGTGAGCTGACCACAGAGGAGGGCTTCCGCCTGATCGACCAGATCGCCGAGGTCGGGGGGCCCATCCTGGTCCTGACCGGCGGTGACCCATTGATGCGGCGCGACATCTTCGATTTCATCAGCCACGCCAGCAAGGACCGTGGCCTTCGGGTGGCCCTTTCGCCCAGCGCGACAGCCCTGGTCACCCGCGAACGACTACGCAAGTCGGCAGAGGCCGGCGTCACCCGCACTCACATCAGCCTGGACGGCGCCACGAAGGAAAGCCACGACAGCTTCCGCCAGACCTCCGGCTCCTTCCAGCGCACCCTCGACATCATGGACAGCCTCCGCGGACTAGGCATGTCGCTGCAGATAGGGACAACCGTCAGTCGCCACAACGTTCACGAGCTGGACGCCATCGCGGACATCGCCGCCCGCTACGGCGCTGTGATGCTCAACGTCTTCTTCCTGGTACCCACCGGTCGCGGCGCCGCCGAGGACATGATCTCCCCTGAGGAGCACGAACGCGTCTTCAACTGGATGTATGATCTGGCGAAGACTGCCCCCTTCGACGTGCGCAGCACCGCCGCCCAGCACTACCGCCGGGTAGTCATCCAGCGCCGGCGCCAGGAGGCGGCCCCCCGTGGCGAGAACATGGCGGCCGGGCCCGCCAGCGGCATGCACCTGACGGGGGCCGGCTACAGCTTCGCCGGAGGGCTGGGTCAGTCCACGATGAAGGGCGTGAACGACGGCAACGGCTTCGCCTTCATCAGCCACATCGGCGAGGTTTGTCCCAGCGGCTTCCTCGAGATTCCGGCCGGCAGCGTCCGCCGCAAGAGCTTCGTCGACATCTACCGCGATTCCCCCCTGTTCCGGGAGCTTCGCGACTACACGAAGCTGAAGGGCCGCTGCGGGGTCTGCGACTTCCGCGACGTGTGCGGGGGATCGCGAGCCCGCGCCTTCGCCGTCACCGGCGACTACATGGAGACCGACCCCTACTGTGTGTACTCACCGCCCGCCTGGAAGGAGTCAGCTTCCGTTTCATCTCCGCGCGGCGCGCACATTCCCCTCGCTGGCGGCAACTAGGGCATGGCTGACACTCGCTCCCCGGGACCCCGGCGACGCCGGCATCGCGCTTCGGCGGACGCCCCCGTCCAGCTTGACCGCCGTGACCGCCTGCTCCTCAACCACGCGCAGGGCGGATTCCCTGTGGTCGCTCGGCCCTACGCCGCCGTCGGCGAGCCGCTGGGGATGAGCGAAGAGGAGGTGCTATTCCGGCTGCGACGCCTGGTCAAGACCGGCGCTCTCAACCGCTTTGGCCCCGTCCTGAACGCCCGCGAGATGGGCGGCGAACGCACGCTGGCCGCCCTCCGCGTGCCGCCGGAGCGCTTCGAGGAAGTGGCCGCCTTCGTCAGCAGCCTGCCCACCATCTCCCACAACTACGAGCGCGACCACGATTACAACATGTGGTTCGTCGTCTCGTCCGACGATGAGGCGGAGGTGGAGGAGACCCTTCAGGCCATCGAACGGGAGACGGGTCTGCACCCCCTGAACCTGCCGGCGCTGGAAGAGTACTTCGTGGAGATCAACTTCCAGCTCCCGGTCGACTGAAAATGCTGACTGAAGAGGAACGCAGAATCCTGCTCGCCATCCAGAACGGCCTGCCGCTGGCACCCCAGCCCTATCGGGAAGTGGGGGAACGACTGGGCCTGAGCGAGGAGCGCGTGATGGATCTCATACGTTCCATGCTGGCGGCGGGCAAGATCAAGCGTTTGGGCGCCGTCCCCAACCACTACTCCCTCGGCATCCGCGCCAACGGCATGTCTGCCTGGGACGTTCCCGACGACCGCGTGTCGGAGGTGGGGAGGCGACTGGGCCAGATGCCGGAGGTAAGCCACTGCTACCGCCGGCCCCGCCACCCACCGGACTGGCCCTACAACCTGTTCGCCATGGTGCACGGCTACACAAGGGAAGAAGTCCTGGCCACCGTCGAGCGCATCGCCGACGAGCTGGGCATCGGCGCTCTGCCACACGATGTCGTCTTCAGCACCCGCCTCCTCAAGAAGCGTGGTACACGCGTGCAGGCTCGCCCTGGCACCCGGAGAAGCCTCCCCAAGTAGACCCGCTGGCCGCCGCGACGACGCCCCTCCACCGCCAAGGCCCGGTGGCCTCCGCCATCGTTGACAGCCCTTGGGGCATCACCTACGATCGCGGGTGGCATCACCGCAGATCAGCCGGATATCCTGCTCCCTCCCGAGTCGGCGGCCGCGGCACGCGGGAGGCGGAGGGAGCAGTCGGGGTGGCGCCTTCGCCGCCCCGGGCGGGCACGGGGCAGAGCCCAACCCGAACCAGGTACCCAACCGGGGGCACCCCTGGAGGGACGCCCCACGCGACGACAGCCCAGGGCAGGGCCTTGGGCTTCTCGCCACAGGGCTGGGCTGACCGGCTGGCGGGCAGGCCTGCCTCAGGGAGGAGCGGCTATGTATGGCACGACCGTCCTTACCCCAAGGTCGATCCGAGACTTCGCTCCAGTCGTCGACGAGGAGGATCTCGCTGAGCTTGCCCGTCTGGCCAGACCCCTGCGCGGTCTCCGCGTTCTCAACCTGAGCATCACCGCCTTTGCCACCGGTGTAGCCGAACTGCTGAGCACGTCCGTCCCCCTCATGAGGGATCTCGGGCTGGACTGCCACTGGCAGGTGGTGCGCACCGGCGAGGAGTTCGCTACCGTCAGCCGGGCCATGTATATGGCGCTGAACGGCCAGCACGTCACCTGGTCCCCCGAGATGGCTGACATCTGGCAGCGCTACAGCGCCATGAATGCCGACCTCCTCACCACCGACTACGACGTCGTGGTCGTCCACGACCCGCAGCCCGCTGGTATCCGATCGTTTGTCACAGAGCGCCGACGGGCGACGGCTCGTTGGGTCATGCACTGCCACATGGACATATCCAGTGCTCGAAAGGACGTCTGGCTGCTCCTCCGTCAGCACATCGAGCCCTACGACGCCGTCATCCTTGAGGCGGACGCCTTCGCACCGAGCGGCATCCGGGCGGGTGGGACCGAGATCATCCGTCCCGCCATCGACCCCGTGGGGCCGCGCAACATGTCATTGTCTTCCGAGGCCGTGGCCACCATCACAGAGCACTACGGTATGGATCCCGCCCGACCACTCGTGTGCCAGCTATCCCCCCTGGACGAGAACTGCGACCCTATGGGGGCAATTGAGGTCTACGAGCTAGCGCGGGAGACAATCCCGGACCTCCAGCTCCTGCTTGTCGCCACGCTGGTACCGGAAGAACCTCCGGCCCGAGCCACCTTCGACGAGGTGGCCGGCAAGGCAATGGAGCACGCGGGCGTCTTCGTCCTTTCCAGCCTCAACGATGTGGGATACATCGAGATGAACGCCTTCCAGCGGGCGGCGGACGTCGTTCTTCAGAGGGACCTGCGCCGGGGCTTCGGTCGCTGGGTCGCCGACGGTCTGTGGAAGGAAAGGCCGGCGGTAGCCGCCCCGCGAACCGGTCTGCTGGATTTGGTGATCGACGGACAGACGGGATTCCTGGCTGAGAGCACCGAGGATTTCGGCCGCCGGGTGATTGAGCTTGTTCGGGACCAGAACCTGGCAACCAGACTGGGGGCCGCCGGCCGCCGCCAGGTGCGGCAGCACTTCCTGATGACACGATACATCGCTGATTTCCTGCGGCTGCTGGGCCGCCTCACAGGCCAACCCTCGCAGAACCAGGCCACCGCCGGTCTAAGATAGAGAGAATGCTGGCCTCAGCACCCACGACGCCGAAATCCCTCCAGGACTACGAGTCCGTGGTCGGCGAGGAACGCCTGGAAGAGATCCGGAGTCTGGCAGCGCCTCTCGCGGGTGCCCGCGTCCTCCACATCAACGCCACCGCCTTCGGAGGTGGTGTGGCCGAGATACTAGGATCACTGGTGCCCCTCATGAACGACATCGGCCTCCAGGCCGATTGGCAGGTGATGCATGGCAGCGACGGCTTCTTCCAGGTCACCAAGGCCATGCACAACGCCCTCCAGGGCATGCTCATCGACTGGACGCCAGCGATGCGGGAGGTCTGGCTCGACAACAACCGCGCGAACGCCCAGCTCTTCGACGAGGACTACGACTTCGTCGTCGTCCACGACCCTCAGCCGGCGGCCATACTGGGCTTCATCACCGAGCTGCGACACCGTCACCCCGCCGGCCACTGGCTGTGGCGCTGCCACATCGACCTTACACAGGCCCACGTACAAGTGTGGGACACGCTCCGGCCGCCGCTGGAGGGCTACGATGGCGTCATCTTCACCCTCGCCGACTACGTGAAGGAGGACTTGGGTGGTCCACAGACCTTCGTGGTACCGCCAGCCATCGATCCCCTGAGCGCCAAGAACGCCGACCTCCCGGAGGACGTGCAGCAGGACATCGTAGCCCGATACGGCATTGACCCCGCCAAACCCCTGATCGCTCAGGTCTCGCGCTTCGATCCCTGGAAGGACCCACTCGGCGTCATCGAGGTCTACCGCATCGTCAAGCGGGATCTGCCCGACCTTCACCTTGTGCTGATAGCCTCCATGGCCCACGATGACCCCGAGGGCTGGGCCTGGTACGAACGCACGGTGCGCCGGGCGGGCGACGACTACGACATCCACATCCTCTCCAACCTCAACGGCGTAGGCAACGTGGAGGTCAATGCCATCCAGCGGGCGGCGGACGTCGTTATCCAGAAGTCAGTGCGGGAGGGCTTTGGGCTCGTGGTTTCCGAGGCGCTCTGGAAGGGATGTCCCGTGGTGGCAGGCAACGTGGGAGGGATACCCCTTCAGATAGTGAACGGCAAGACCGGCTACCTCGTAAACACCGTCGAGGAGTGCGGCCAGCGGGTGCTATCCTTGCTCAAGAAGCCCAGGAAGGCACGGAAGATGGGGCGCGCTGGCCGCGAGTTCGTGCGCGACAATTTCTTGATCACCCGCTACCTCCGAGACTACCTGCGCATCTTCCGAGAGATGAAAGGGATCGAACCGCCGGGGTGGGAAGGCGCTGCGATGCCAGCGCAGGTGGCGGACTAAGAGGCCCTACGAATGAGAAGAGTCGTGGCTCTCATCCTGGCCGGGGGCCAGGGAGACCGGCTCAGCGTCCTCTCCCAGGAGAGAGCCAAGCCGGCCGTCGTCTTCGGTGGTCGCTACCGCATCATCGACTTCACCCTCAGCAACTGCGTCAACTCCGGGATCACCCGGGTGGGGATTCTCACCCAGTACCGGCCCCGGTCCCTCAACGCCCACATCGGCATCGGTCGCCCCTGGGATCTCGACCGGCAGGGCGGCGGCGTGACCCTGCTTCAGCCCTACCTGGGCCGCGAAAGCTCGGACTGGTATCGGGGCACTGCCGACGCTGTCTACCAGAACCTCTACTTCATCGAGGAGTCGCGCGTTGACCAGGTACTTGTCCTGGCTGGCGACCACGTTTACAAGATGAACTACGACGAGCTCGTCGCCTTCCACAGGGAGAAGGATGCTGACATCACCGTCGGCGTCTTCGAGATGACCCCTGAGGAGGCCAGCCGCTTCGGAAACATCGTTCTCGACGCCGACGACCGGGTCGCGGGTTTCTACGAGAAGCCAGAGGAGCCAGTGTCAACCCTGGGCTCCATGGGCGTCTACGTCTTCAACAAGGATACTATCATCGAACAGCTCCTCGCTGATGCCGAACGCCTCGCCACCACGCATGACTTCGGCCGCGATATCGTGCCGCGCTTGGCGGGCGACATGCGGGTCTTCGGCTACCGGTTCCATGGCTACTGGCGAGACGTCGGCACCATCGAGGCCTACTACGAAGCCAACATGGACCTCCTGAAGGACCTGCCCGAGCTCGACCTCTACGAGCGGGAGACCCCCGTCCGCACGACCGCCACCGGTCTACCGCCCGCCAAGGTGGGACGCCACGCCCACATCAGCCGCTCCCTGGTCAGCGTCGGCTGCATCATCAACGGCCAGGTGGAGCACTCCGTTCTCTCCCCGGGCGTCTACGTGGAGGAGGGAGCCGTCGTGCGCGACTCCATCGTGTTTGACAGCGCGTTCGTTCAGGCCGGGGCCGTGGTCGAGCGCTGCATTGTGGACAAGGAAGTCCAGATAGGCAAGAATTGCCACGTGGGCTACGGGGATGACTTCCGTCCCAACGATGAGAGGCCTGACATCGTGAACTGCGGCATCAGCGTCATCGGAAAGAGGGTCCAGCTCGCACCCTCCTTGCGCCTGGGACGCAACTGCGTCATCGGGCCGGGGGTCGTCATAGCCGCGGCCGAGGACAACTACGTGCCCAGCGGCACGACCCTGCGGGCTCCCCGCCGCGAGGCTGCGTTCAGGATCTAGCTGCGCCCCGGTGGCGGGACCGAGCGCGTGAGGCCTGAAGAGGTGACGATGCACAAGGGGGCGTTCACCTTCGTCCTCCACAGCCATCTTCCCTACTGCCGTCGTGCCGGCCGTTGGCCCCACGGCGAGGAGTGGCTCCACGAGGGGGCTGCCGACACCTACCTACCTCTCTTGATCGCCCTCCACGACCTGGCCGAGGAGGGCTGCCGCTACCAGCTCACCATCGGGATCACGCCCGTCCTCTGCGAGCAGCTAGCCGACGCTCACGTCCTGGAGAACCTGGAGACCTACCTCCAAGAGCGCATGCAACGAGCACGCTGGCACGCGGGACATCTGGATCAGGAGGGGGACCTGGCCCGCGCCGATCTGGCCCGCTTCTACGCCGACCACTTCGCTCGTCTCTTGGACGCGTTCGTCAACCGCTTCGGCCGCGTGGTGATGCCGCCGTTCCGCCGTCTTCAGGATCTCGGTCTGGTCGAACTGGCCGCTGGCGCCGCCACCCACGGCTACCTACCCTTGCTGGAGTGGGACTCTGGCATTCACGCCCAGGTCGCCGTCGGTACCCAGACCTACCTCCGCCATTTCGGCCAGAGCCCTAGCTCCTTTTGGCTGCCGGAGTGCGCCTATCGGCCCGCCTACGCCACCGATCGGGGCCGAGGTTATGTCAAGCCAGGTCTCCACGATTTCCTCGCTCAGCAGGGTGTCCTTTGCTTCTTCGCCGAGACCCACGCGATCGAAGGCGGCCTGCCCGTAGGCAAGGCCATGGGCGACGCCATGGGCCCCTACGGCGACATCCCCCGCCGGTACTTGGTGCCCATGGGCCAGTATCCAGAGCCCACCCTCAAGAGCACCTACCTGCCCTACTGGGTCTCTGACCCCCGGGTTGCCGCCATCGGACGCAACAACCGCACCGGCCTTCAGGTCTGGTCCGCTGAGCACGGCTACCCCGGTGACTTCCACTACCGGGAGTTCCACAAGAAGGACGGCGCCTCCGGCCTCCACTACTGGAAGGTCACGGGAGCCCGTGTCGACCTTGCCGACAAGGACCTCTACAATCCGGAGCGGGCGCAGGAGCGCATGCAGGACCATAGCCAGCACTTCGCGGCTCTCGTCGAGGACCTGGTACGCGACTTCCATGCAAGGAGCGGCCGGTTCGGCATTGCGTCCGCCGCCTACGACACGGAGCTCTTCGGGCACTGGTGGTTCGAAGGGATCGACTGGCTGCGGGAGGTACTCCGCACCCTCGCTCGGAGCGAGGACGTGGAAATGACCACGGCTTCGCGGCACGTGCGCGAGCACCCGCCGGAAGACGTCATGGCCCTCCCTGAGAGCTCCTGGGGCCAGGCCGGCAACCACTTCACTTGGTCCAACGCCGACACAGAGTGGATCTGGCCCCTCATCGGGGAGGCGACGCTTCGAATGGAAGCGCTGGTGGCCCGATACCCCCAGGCCTCAGGGCCGCTGGTCCAGGCCCTCAGCCAGGCCGGCCGCGAGCTCCTGCTCCTGGAGTCCAGCGACTGGCCATTTCTGATCACCACCTGGCAGGCGCGCGACTACGCCACGAACCGCCTTCAGGATCACCTGGAGCGCTTCCATCGCCTGGCAGACATGGCGGAGCGGAACGAGGTGGACGAGGGGCTCGTGGACCAGTACTTCGAGCTGGACCGCGTCTTCCCCGACCTGGACTACCATGATTTCGCCGGCCGAGAGCGCGTTGACCTGCGCGCCACCCCAACCTAGAAAGGGAACGGCTCCGACACGGAGCCAGAACGCGGAGAACCATGGCAGCAATCTACTGGGCCCCCCTCTTGCACTTCTACCAGCCGCCGCTCCAGCTCTACGAGGTGCTGGCGAAGGTAGTGAATGAGTCCTACCGCCCCCTCTTGGAGGCGCTGGAGGAGCACCCTCACGCCAAGCTCACCGTCAACATCAACGCCATTCTCACCGAGCTCCTCTGGGAGCACGGCTTTGGGGATGTCATCGACCGGCTGAAAGCCCTGGCCGAGCGCGGTCAGGTGGAGTTCACGGGCTCGGCCAAATACCATGCCATCCTGCCCCTCATCCCCCAGTACGAGATGCGACGGCAGATCCGGCGCAACCACCTCACCAACCGCTACTTCTTCGACGATCTGTACAACCCCCAGGGCTTCTTCCCACCCGAGATGTGCTACAGCCCTCAAATACTGGAACCAGTGCTGGACGGCGGCCACCGCTGGATCATCCTGAGCGGCGTGGCCTGCCCGGCGGGCTGGCCCGTGAACGTCGTCCAGCAGGTTACGCTGGACGGTGACTCCCTGTCTGTCTTCTTCCGGGACGACGTGCTGAGCAACAAGATCAGCTTCCAGGGCATCGATGGGCCGGGATTCGTCGAACACCTGCGGAAGCTCAAGGGCCCCGCCGGCAAGGACCGCTACGTGGTGACGGCGATGGACGCCGAAACGTTCGGGCACCACATCGAGAACTGGGACCGCCTGTTCCTGGCCGAGGTCTATGAGTCCATCCAGCCGGACAGCGGCGCCTACCAGGCCGTCCAAGAAGCCCAACCCATGGCCGCCGGCCACCGTCGGCTTGTCACGATGCCACAGGAGCCATCCTTAGGCGACATACGCATCGTTACTATCAGCGAACTCCTGGACCTATTCCCTGCCGGTCAGCGGGTCGAGCCGCACCTGTCCTCTTGGAGCACGACCGCCGATGACCTGAAGGCCGGGAACTACTACCCGCTGTGGAAGGACCCCGGCAACAACCTCCACCGCCTGCAATGGGAGCACACCGAGATCGCCCTGGGGCTGGTCCAGAAGGCACACGATGTGGCCGACAATGAGTCCAGCCAGCGACACGCCCAGATCGCCCGCGGCCTCATGGACCAGGCTCTCCACAGTTGTCAGTACTGGTGGGCCAGCCAGCGCCCCCACTGGGACGTGAACATGATCAATCGCGGCGTGGGCCAGCAGGAACAGGTCATCCTCAACGCCTTCCGGGCCATCAACCTCAGCGGTGCGGAGGAGGCGGTGAAGCGAGAGTGCTACTACCGCGTGGTGGCCTCGCGCGACATCCGCCACAAGATCCGGGACCAGCTTTACTGGGACAGGATCTGAGGTCCACCGTGTACTGGGCGAATCTCGTCCATATCTACCAGCCCCCCACACAGACGGAGGAGATCACCCGCCGGGTGGCGGACGAGTGCTACCGGAAGCTGGTGGCCATCCTCCTCCGCCATCCGACCGCGCGAGTCACCCTGAACATCAGCGCCTGCTTGACGCAACAGCTCGATAGGTACGGTCTGCACGACGTCATCGACGGCCTCCGGACCCTGGCCGAGCGGGGTCAGGTCGAACTCACGGGATCAGCGATGTACCATCCCATCCTTCCCCTCATCCCGGCCGCCGAGATGCGCCGCCAGATCGAGCTGAACACCCAGGTCAACCGTCAATACTTCGGCGAAGCGTACGAACCTCGCGGCTTCTTCCCGCCGGAGATGTGCTACAGCTTCGAGGTGGCGCAGGTGCTGGCAGAGATGGGCTTCGAGTGGGTCATAGGCGACGAGATCGCCTATGACGGCAGGCTTCGCCATTACCGGCCGGACCGTATCTACCAGGTGGAGGGCCTGTCAGGCTTCCATTTCTTCTTCAGGGAGCGAGCCGTGAGCGCGCGTCTCACTTACGGTCGGTTTCCGGCCTCGGCGGATCTTCTTGACTCCCTTGGTGACCGCCGCGACCGGCATGAGTATCTCCTCACCGCCACCGACGGCGAGATCTACGGCCACCACCGGCCGGGCCAGGAACAGCTTCTGGAGGAGATCTACGGCGGCAAAACCCTGCCCACCTGCACCATCTCCGAGCTCCTGCACCTGTTCCCCGAGGTGGAGACAGTGTCGCCCCTCCCGTCATCGTGGAGCACCGCACGGGACGAGATGGCGTCCGGGGCTCCCTACTCCCATTGGCTCTACCCCGGCAACGAGCTACACGAGCTGCAGTGGGAGCTCACGAACCTGGTGGTGAAGGCATTCGGCGCCTCGTCAGGGGATGGCATCGCGGGGCCCGCCCGCACCGCCCTGGACGAGGGCCTTCACTCCTGCCAGTACTGGTGGGCGAGCGCCCGACCGTGGTGGGACACGGGCATGATCGAACGGGGGGCCTCCCTGTTCCTCAAGGCCGCCCGAAGCGGCCCCCTTCCACTTGAGACGTTGCAGCGCGCCGAGACCCTGTACAATCGCATCATCACCACCGCCCGGGAGTGGCAGGAGAGCGGCCACGCCCGACGCCTGCGCGAGGAGTACGTCTCAGAACACCCCCAGGTCGATGCCAAGCAGCTAAAGTTCTCGTAGAGCGCACGCCCTCATGGGACACATCTACCTCGGCCTCGCCATTCACAACCACCAGCCGGTCGGCAACTACCCGTTTGTGTTCGAGCAGGTCTACCACGACGCCTACCTCCCGCTGCTGGAGGCGCTCGAGCGCCACCCCTCAGTCAAGGTGTCGTTGCACTACAGTGGGAGCCTCCTGGACTGGATCCGCGACAACCGGCCCGACTTCGTAGGCCGCGTCGCTACTTTGGTGGGCCGGAGCCAGGTCGAGGTGATGACCGGCGGCTACTACGAGCCCATCCTGCCCATGATCCCGGACAGCGACAAGCTCGGGCAGATAGACAAGCTGTCGCGGACGGTAAGGGAGCTGTTCGGTCAGGAGCCGACGGGCCTGTGGCTGGCCGAGCGCGTCTGGGAGCCCCACCTGCCGGCGATCCTGGCCCAGGCCGGCGCGCGCTGGACAGTCGTCGATGACAGCCACTTCCGCCGGCTGGGCATGTCTGAGTCTGACCTGGCAGGCTACTTCATCACGGAGGAGAACGGCCTGGCCCTGAAGGTCTACCCAGGCAGCCAGCTCCTCCGGTACATCATCCCTTGGAAGACCGTCGAGGACGTCGTCGACTACCTGCGCGGCCAGGCCTCCGAGGAACCGGGGCGCATCCTCGTCCTGGGCGACGACGGCGAGAAGTTCGGGAGCTGGCCCACCACCTACACCCACTGCTGGGAGAAGGGCTGGATGGAGGACTTCTTCGCGGCCCTGGAGCGAAACGCCGACTGGCTCGAGACGATCCCCTTGGGTGAGCACTCGGAACGCTACCCCGCCCTGGGCACCGTCTACCTGCCCACGGCTTCCTATTCCGAGATGTTGGAGTGGTCGCTGCCGACGCCGGCCCGCGTTGAGTTCGCCCGGCTGGCCCGCGAGGCCAAGGACTCGGACCGCGAGGACCTGCTGCGTCACCTCCAGTCAGGCTTCTGGCGCTACTTCTTGGTCAAGTACCCGGAGGCCAACGCCATGCACAAGCGCATGCTCCGCGTCCACCGCAAGGTCGAGGAGGCCGCCGCCCACGGCGATGCCTCCGCGGCCCGTGACGCCCTCTGGAGCGGCCAGTGCAACTGCCCCTACTGGCACGGCGTCTTCGGGGGGCTCTACCTGCGCCACATCCGCTGGGCGACACACCGTCGGCTCATCGTCGCCGAACGAGAGGCGGACAGCCTTCTCCACAACAGCGATGCCTGGCTCGAGGTCCGCCGCGAGGATCTGGACTTCGACGGCCAGCCGGAAGTACTGATCCAAAGCGCCGACCTCTCCCTCTGTCTGCACCCCCACCTGGGAGGCATGCTGTCGGAGTGGGACCTTCGCCGCTACGACTGGAACCTCCTCAACGTCCTGAGTCGCCGTCGCGAGGCCTACCACGAGCCCCTGCTGGAGGGGGAAGGCGCTGCCGCCGGCCTCCGCCAGCCGACCGGCGACGACACCGGGGCGGTGCGCTCCATACACGACGAGCAGCAGACCAAGGAGGAGGGCTTGGCGGCCTTCCTCGCCTTCGATCCACATCGCCGCGGCGGCCTGCAGGAGCAGCTTCTGCCGCCGGAGGCGACCCTGTCCGACTACGCGGCCAGCCGATACGCGCCGCACGACGACTTCCTCCTCGGTCCCTGGCAAGCGGCGGTCCACCAGACCAACGACAAAGTCACCGTGCGTCTGGACCGTCACGGCCGCCTCACCCTAGACGACCAGTCGTTCCCCCTCCGCCTAGAGAAGGCGCTGACGGTGCCGCGTCAGGGCGAACAGGTGGCAGTCCGCTACCATGTAGAGAACGAAGGGCCGGAGGTTCGCTTTGTCCTGGCCAGCGAGTGGAACCTCAACGCCGTCCAGGCCCCGGACGGC
Source organism: Dehalococcoidia bacterium (assembly GCA_034420175.1). Lineage (GTDB taxonomy): Bacteria > Chloroflexota > Dehalococcoidia > DSTF01 > JALHUB01 > DAOULP01. The sequence continues at coordinate 16,049 of DAOULP010000065.1, forward strand.
GACGACCGCATCCAGCATCTCCGGCTGGAGGGCGAGGAGCGCCCCCTGGCTGAGGCGGGCGAGGCCGAGAACGTCCGGCGGGCTGCCGTGTTCGGCAGCGCCGGCGTGGGCCTCGTCGCCGAGCTGGGCCAGCCGTGTACACTCTGGCACTTCCCGGTGGAAAGCGTCTCCAACTCGGAAGGAGGTCTGGAGCGGGTGAACCAGGGCGCCTGCCTGGCCTTCCTCTTCGACCTCCACCTGGCACCGGGCGAGAGCCGCGATCTTCTCTTCGTCTGGCGAGTGGAACAGCACGGTCGCGATGGGTAGAGACACCAGAGGCGGCTGTTGGGACGCAGGTCACGCGTGGTAACTTGAGAGAAGGTAGCTGATAGGAGAACGCTCATGCCCAAGGCCATCGTCAACGGCATCCGGATCTACCACGAAGTGTACGGCCAGGGAGAGCCGATCCTGCTCATCATGGGCTTGGGAGGTAGCGCCCTCGGGTGGCACAGCCAGATCCCGACGCTCTCCCAACACCTGCGCGTCATCGCCTACGACAACCGCGATGCCGGCCGCAGCGACAAGGCGAACGGCGAGTACTCGATCAGGGACATGGCTGACGACGCCGCGGGCCTCCTCGATCACCTTGGCATTGATTCGGCCCACGTCTACGGCGTGTCCATGGGGGGCATGATCGCCCAGGAGGTGGCGCTCCGCCACCCGCAGCGCGTGCGCGCCTTGATCCTCGGCTGCACCAGCCCCTGCCCGATGGCCATCCCGCCTTCGGAAAAGGCGGTGCTCGACATGACAGCGGCGGCGGAACTCCCTGCCCGGGAGGCGTTCGACCGGGGCGCCTGGATGGGGTACAGCGACTCCTACCTCAGCGGCCACAAGGACGACCTCTGGTTGCGGGCCCAGGTGGAGGCCGGCCTCCAACCACCGATAGACGCCTGGCGCCGCCAGTACGACGCCGCCACCAGGTTCGACGCCCGCGAGCGGGTGGCGCAGATAGGCACCCCCACGCTGGTGATGACGGGCGACGAGGACCCACTTATCCTACCGGAGAACTCGCGGTTTCTGGCGGAGCACATCCCTGGCGCCCAGCTCGTCACCTTTCCTGGCGGCCGCCACGCCTTCAACGTCGAGTTCGAAGAGGAGAGCAACAGCGTCGTGCTCGATCTCGTCCGCCTACACAGCGGCGTGGTCTCGCAGCGCTAGGGAGGAGAAGCCATGCGTGACCTCGTGATGCGGGCCCTGGACACCGCCCGTCAGCAGGGCGCCGCCTACGCCGACGCGCGGATCCTGCGCCGGGTCAACGAGTCCGTCACCGTCCGCAACCAGAACGTGGAGGGCCTCTCGGCCGACGAGACCCTGGGATTCGGTGTTCGCGTCATCGTCGATGGCTACTGGGGATTCGCGGGAAGCTACAAGATGACGATGGAGGAGGCCGACCGCGTGGCTGCCCAAGCGGTGCGCATCGCCCGCGCCTCGTCGCGGGTGCGCGGCCCCAAGGCGGACATCGGCCCACCGGAGGTCCACCGCGACACCTATCAGACGGCGATCCAGAAAGACCCCTTTGCCGTCCCCCTGGACGACAAGATCGCCCTCCTCCTCGCCGCCAACGAGGCCATGATGAAGGTGCAAGGCGTGGTGATGGCCGAGGCCAACGTTTACTGCCAGCGGGAGGAGAAGACCTTCGGGAGCAGCGAGGGCAGCTTCATCGAGCAGGTGCTCGTCGAGACGGGCTGCGGCCTCGAGGCGACGGCCGTGGACGAGGGCGAGGTGCAGCGGCGCTCCTACCCCAACAGCGTGGGCCGGCACCAGGGCACAGAGGGCTGGGAGTTCGTGGAGCGCTATGACCTACCCGCAAACGCCGGCCGGGTGGCCGAGGAGGCGGTCGCCCTCCTCCGCGCCAGGCCCTGCCCGCCCGCCGTCACCACGATCATCCTTGACGGAAGCCAGGTTGCGCTCCAAGTCCACGAGAGCTGCGGCCACGCCATCGAGCTGGACCGCGTGCTGGGAACCGAGGCTGCCTACGCCGGCACCAGCTTCTTGACGACTGAGAAGCTGAACAACTTCCGATACGGCTCGGATGTCGTCAACATCACCGCCGACGCCACGATACCAGGAGGGCTGGGCACCTTCGGCTATGACGACGAGGGAGTGCCCGGCCAGGCCACGCCGGTCGTGCGCAAGGGGCAGTTCATGGGCTACCTCACGTCGCGGGAGACCGCGACCACCCTGGGGCAGCGCAGCAACGGCGCCGCACGCGCCTCCGGCTGGAGCCGCATTCCCCTTATCCGCATGACCAACGTGAACCTGGACCCGGGCACCTGGACGCTGGAGGACCTCATCGCCGACACAGACGAGGGCCTCTACATGGAGACCAACCGGAGCTGGAGCATCGATGACCGGCGCCTCAACTTCCAGTTCGGCACCGAGATCGGCCGCGAGATCAAGAACGGGAAGCTGGGCGATCTGGTCAAGAACGCGACGTACACGGGAATGACTCCCCAGTTCTGGGGAAGCTGTGACGCCGTCTGCAATCGCGACCACTGGGTGATCTGGGGAACGCCCAACTGCGGCAAAGGGCAGCCGGAGCAGGTGGCCCACACCGGGCACGGCGCCGCCCCGGCCCGCTTCCGCAACGTGCAGACCGGTGTGATGAAGTAAGACGAACTGGGGGAAGTCAGACACTTGACGATGAATCAGACAACTGCTATGCTCTCCATGCCTGAGGGGAGAGCGGAGGTACGAGCCCGTGGCGGAAGAGCCACCGCCGGAGGTGTCGAAGGTTTACGAGCGGGGCCAGACAGTGATCCCCAAGCGGATCCGGGAGGCCCTGGCCATAGACCATGGAGCTCACCTGCAGTGGCGAGTGCACGAAGGGGTGATCGAGGTGATCCCCGTGCCGGCGAATCCCGTTCAAGCCCTACGGGGGATCCTGAAGGGCACCGGCTACACCTTCGGTCGATTCCTCCGCGACCGCGAACTCGAGCGCGAGGCGGACCGAAGGCGCGAGGAGTCGGAGTCACGTACGTCCTTGACACCTCCGCCCTGATGCGTTTCTTTCTCGACGGGCCGGGGGCGGAGGACGTGCAGCGCATCATTGAAGGGGAGGAGCCCGTGCTTCTCCCCTTCATTACGATCATGGAAGTTGACTATGTCTTGCGAAGAACCCTCCCACGGCTGCAAGTGGAGCACATAATGGCGGCAATGCGGGAGTGGCCGGCAGCCATAGTGGAGTCTAACCCCGACTGGGGGCGGCGGGCCGCCGAGGTCAGGAGCCGTGGAGGCCTGTCAGTAGCCGACGCCTGGATTGCCTCTTTCGCCATGCTCCACGACGCGGAGCTCGTGCACAAGGACCCCGAGTTCGACGCCGTGGAAGGACTGCGTTCTCACCGGCTGCCCGGTTGAGGTCGCGCCTGGTCGCCAACCCCTTCGCCCGGCGCAGGCGCGAATAGCGCAAGGCAGGTTGTTGCTGGAGCCCCAATGGACCGACAGCATTTCGAGGAGCTAGTGTCGGAGGCAGTGGAGTCGCTGCCGCCGCGCTTCGCCGAGAGCCTCTCCAACATCGACGTAGAGGTGCGCGATTGGCCCACGCCCGAGGAGTTGCGCGCCGCCGGCGTCCCGCCCGGCCGGCTGCTCCTGGGCCTCTACCGGGGAACACCCCAAACCCGTCGCGGTCACTGGTACAGTATGGCCTTGCCCGACCGCGTCCTCATCTACCAGCGGCCCATCGAGAGGGTCTGCCGCAGCGATGACGACGTGCGAGAGCGGGTGCGCCGTACCGTCCTCCACGAGATCGCCCATCACTTCGGCTGGGGCGACCCCGCGCTGGCCGAGATGGAGGAAGGCAAGTAATCGCAAGCGCTGAGGCGCCTGACCACGAAGGAGGTAATGCTATGGCCCTGGACCTAAGCGCAGTCGGAAAGCCCTTCAAGCCCACGACCTTCGAGTACACAGACCGAGAAGTCATGCTCTACGCCCTCGGTATAGGCGCGGGCACCGACGAGCTGGACTTCACCTTCGAGAAGAACCTGAAAGTATACCCCACCTTTGCCGTCATCCCCGCCTTCGCAGCTCTGGCCAGCCTGGGCCAGGTGTTGACCTTCAACTGGGCCATGCTGCTGCACGGCGAGCAACGGATCGAGCTCAAGGCCCCTATCCCCACCAGTGGCAAGCTGACCACCGTGGGCATGATCCGGGCCATTTACGACAAGGGGTCCGGCGCACTGGTCATCGTGGACGCCGATACCAAGGACGAAGGCGGAAAGGCGCTCTTCTCCAACACTTTCGGCGCCTTCATCCGCGGCGAAGGCGGCTTCGGCGGAGACCGCGGTCCCGGCGGCAAGAAGAACGTGCCCCCGGAGCGCGCCCCCGACGCCACGGTGGAGATGCCAACCCGTCCCGACCAGGCGCTCCTCTACCGCCTCTCGGGCGACCGCAACCCACTGCACGCCGACCCGGACTTCGCCAAGATGGGCGGGTTCGACAAGCCCATCCTGCACGGACTGTGTACCTTCGGGTACGCCGGCCGCGCCGTCCTGCAGACCTTCTGCGACAACGACCCGGCCCGTCTCAAGGACTTCGAGGTGCGCTTCTCAGGAGTCGTCTTCCCAGGCGACACGATCGTCACCGAGATGTGGAAAGAGAGCGACACCCAGATCATCGTTCAGTGCAAAACGCAGCGGGGCGACGTGACGCTGAGCAGCGCCGCCGCCACGATAGCCAAGTAGGCCACGCCGAGAGCCGGTCGGCTGCAACAGACGAAGACAGCATCGGCCCGCCCGCGACGACTGGCGTTGGGGGCGGGCCGCGGCGGCGGACCACGAGGGAGCGGAGGAATAGGACATGCTCGGAGAACCCCAGCTCAAGAACCTGGCGGACCGCGTCCTGGGAATGAGCGAAGCGGACCAGACGGAGGTCCTCGTCTTCTCCGGCTCTTCTGCTCTCACGCGCTTTGCCAACAACTACATCCACCAGAACGTGGAGCAGGAGGACGTCGACATCCGCCTGCGGGTGGTGCTGGAGCAGTCCTCAGGTGGCGCCAAGATCGGCATCGCTTCCACCAACGTCCTCTCCGATGAGTCGCTGCGGGCGCTGGTGGAACGGGCCACGGAGATGGCCCGTCGCCAGAAGGCGAACGCGGACTTCCGCTCTTTGCCCGGCCCTCAACCCATCCGCTCCGTCGACTCCTTCATCGAGCGCACGGCCCGTTGCGGCCCCGAGGAGCGGGCTGCCGTCGTGGCCCGCATCTGCGACGCAGCGTCCAGCGCCGGCCTCACAGCGGCAGGCGCCTTCCGCATCGCCGTCGGCGAGGTGACCGTGGCCAACTCCCTGGGCGTCTTTTGCCACCACCGCGACGCCACGGCGGACATCAACACGGTGGTCATGGGCGAGACCAGCAGCGGCCACGCCCAGCGCCTGTCGCTCGACGTCGCGGACATCGACGGCGACGACGTGGCCCGCGAAGCAGTCGACAAGGCTGTGCGTGGCGCCAACCCGGTGGTTCTCGAGCCAGGCGAGTACCCGGTCATCCTCGAGGAGTACGCCGTCGCCGACCTGGTTGACTTCTTCGCCTACCTGTCCTTCGGCGCCCAGGCCTATCAGGAGAAGCGCAGCTTCATGTCGGGCCGGCTGGGCGAGAGGGTAATGGGGGAGAACATCTCGATCTGGGATGATGGCCTGGCGACGGACACTGTGCCGAACCCCTTCGACTTCGAGGGCGTGCCCAAGCAACGGGTCGACTTCGTGACCGAGGGGGTGGCCAAGAGCATTGTCTACGACACCTACTCGGCGGGCAAGGAGGAGGGCCGCCAGTCGACGGGCCATGCCCTGCCGGCCGGCTACACGTTCGGGCCCATACCGGGGAACATGTACCTCGCCGCTGGCGACGCCTCCAAGGAGGACATGCTGGCCTCCATCGAGCGCCGCGTCTGGGTGAGCCGCTTCTGGTACACGCGGCCCGTCCATCCTCTTAAGGTCGTTATCACGGGCATGACCCGCGACGGCACCTTCCTCATCGAGAAGGGACGCATCACGGCCCCTATCAAGAACCTCCGCTTCACACAGAGCTACGTGGACGCCCTGAACGAGGTGGAGGCCATCGGACGGGAGACGCGGCTCGGGCCCGCCATCGCCGGCTACAGTCGGGTGCCTGCTCTCCACATCCGCCGCTGGAACTTCACGGGCGCCACCGAGTTCTAGGTCCCAGACTTCTGCTTCCTGCGCATCACACAATCCAGCACCAGGGGGAGGAACATTGTGATTGCCAGAATTCGCATCGTCAGGCTAAAGCCTGGTACGCTCGATGACTACAGGGCGGTCGCTCGTGACTGGAGGGATCTTCTTCACAAGCATGGCGGACGAGTCCTCGGATTCTACGCCAACGAAGCGAAGAACACCGTCACCGGCATTGCGGAGTACGAGAGCAGGGAGCATCTCGGTGAAATCCTGAGAGAATGCGAAGCGGAGGAAGCTTTCGCCAGGATAAGGGAGCGCTCGGTGGAGTTTACAGCATCATTCGAGGAAGAAGTATTAGACAAGCTCGAGATCGATTCCTAGATGCTCCAAGCATCCTGAAGCGCGCCTGCTGACCAGGATAGGGGGCTCCAGCCGCGTGCCTGCCCTCCACATTCTGCGCTGGAACTTCGCGGGCGCCACCGAGTTCTAGGCCGAACCGCCAGACAGCGAAGCCGGGAAAGCATCTCTCAGAGTCGCCTTGGGCATGCCTTGACAACGCAGGCTGCCTGCACTAGCCTGTGTGCGCCGCGTCAAGCCTGCCGCGCCCAACTGGCAGGCGCCGCAATCAGGTGACCAAGCCCCAGTCCTGCACCGGCAGATCAGCAGCCCCATTCGACAGCCCGCACGCAACTCGAGAGGTGACGTCCCATGATGAAGCACCCGGCGATCATCGTGGCACTGGCGGCGCTTGCCGCCCTGGCTCTGGCAACCCCAGCCACGAACTCCGGCGCTCAACCCGCGCAGCGCGCCGTCAACCTCAGCCCCGGCTGCAACATGATTACCCTCACCTTCCCCGACGGCACAGACGCCTCCACCCTCACCACCGCCGTCTCCCCTCCCTCAGCCCTCCAGACCGCCTGGCGCCTCGATAACTCCACCGGCTCCTTCCAGGCTTTCACGCCTCAGGCGCCTCAGGCCAGCGACCTCTCCTCCCTCAACCTCCTCGACCCCCTCTTCATCTGCGTCGACGCCGCCGCCTCCATCTCCATGCCCTCAGTATCGCCAGACACCGCAGCCGCGCCCATCTCCGTCAGCCTCGCCTTAGGCTGCAACGCTGTCGGCCTCAGCTTCGCCGACGGCACGACCCCCTCGCAGGTCGGCGACGCCGTCACGCCGCCAACCGCGTTCGAGTCGATGTGGCGCCACGATGCCGCCCAGGGCTCTTTCCAGGCCTACGTCGCCGCCGCACCCCAGGCCAGCGACCTCACAAGTCTCCAGTTCTTGGACGCCGTCTTCGTCTGCACCGCTCAGGCGGCCATACTCGAGATGCCGGCCGTGACCGAGCCGGCGGGGGGAGACATCCAGCCGCCACCAACACCAGGCGGCACGGGTGAGGAAGCCGTCAGGTACGCCATGGAGGGGGCCGTGCCACAGGTCGTGGACCTGCCTCAGGGCTTCGTAGCGGTAAACGAGTCCTTCATCAGCTTGGATGGTTCTCCGAGTATGCCGCCGGGAGGCTTGTACCTTTACACGATTGCATACGCGGACCCCCTTGGGATCCTTGTCCCTACACCGTCGACTATGGTCTTCACGGCATTGCAGGTGGCGCTCTTCGACACGCCGGCACACGCCAGCGATTTCATGAAGGAACAGACAGGGATGTCGGCCGACGAACGGAAAGCACTGCTAGAGCCACGTTATGCCGGCTCCTATGGGATAGAAATCGGATCGCTAACCGTTGAGGATGTCGAGCCCCTTCAGGGAGTCGGCGACGAGGCGGATTTTGTTCGTGTCCGAATGCAGATCCGGGGTGTCGCCACTAACAACATGTTCTTGCCAATCTCCGAGGACCTGTACACCATCCGCCGGGACAGGGTGGTGGCGCAGGTGACTGCTGACTGGGCGCCGGGACCACCGGGGCCAGAGTTCGTCACGGAGAACCTGGCCAAGAAGATGGACGCCGGCATCCAAGACGCAATGCCCCAGTTCCTGGCATCGGTGCCGTAGCACTGGAGCACGACAGAATCGGCAGCGAAGTGACCAGAACGGTCCGGGGCTGCGTGGCCGCGTTGATCCTCGCTGTTCCAGCCGTGGGTCTCGCGGCCCTGTTCGGTGAGAGCCTCCCCCCGGCACCACGTGTCCAGCCTGCCCACGCGCTTTCCGCACGGACGATGCCCAATGACCCCATGTACGGCGCCTACCAGCGCTGGTACTACGAACTGATCGAGGCGCCTGAAGCGTGGGACCTTGGACCCGGTCCCCAGCCGGCGCTCGTGGCCGTGCTCGATACTGGTGTGGATATCGATCACCCGGACCTCGCCGGCAAGATATGGACCAACCAGGCGGAGACGCCGGGAAACGCAGTGGACGACGACGGAGACGGCTGCGTCGACGATGTCCACGGCTGCAACTTCGTGGAACCGGGCACGGCCGACCTCGCCTGCATCGGACGGCCGCCCGGTCCCAGCAGTGACGTCACGGACCACGACGGTCACGGCACCTTCGTGGCGGGCATCATCGCCGCCTCCACCAACAACGCGGAAGGCGTAGCCGGGACGGCCGACGGCATCATCCTGATGCCCGTCAAGGTACTCTCGTGCACCGGAGGCGGCAGGCCTGCCGACGTGGCGGCTGGCATCCTCTACGCGGCTGAAAACGGAGCCCAGGTCATCAACATGAGCTTCGGCGGCCACCTCGAATCGGACCTGGTTCGCGACGCCATCAGGACGGCCCACGACGACTACGGAATGGTCCTGGTCGCAGCCACAGGGAACAACGGCATGCAGCAGGTCTCCTTTCCGGCCACCCTGGACGAGGTGATCGCCGTCGGCGCCACCGGCCACGACAAACCTGACGAACGGGCATCATTCAGTAGCTGGGGTCCCGAAGTGGACGTTGTTGCCCCAGGCGTGGACATCACCAGCACCGTCCCCTCAAGCCTCTGCGGGCGAAACTGGAGGTGCATCAGCAGCCTGCCCTACTCGAAGGCCAGCGGCACTTCGTTCGCAGCTCCGCTCGTTTCCGGTCTGGCGGGGCTTCTCCTGTCACGAAACCCTGGGTTGGGCAACGAGGACGTACGGGCGATCATCAAGGCCACCGCCCAGCCTCTGACAGACGAGAGCCTCCGCAAATGGGCTGGCGCAGGCCGCATTCGCATGAGGCAGGCCCTTGAGTTCAACCCGGAGAACCTACCGGCCGACGGTCTGAGCCCCGGCTGCAACATGACCACCCTCACCTTCCCCGAGGGCACAGACGCCGCCACCCTCACCACTGCGATCTCCCCTCCCTCAGCCCTACAGACCGCCTGGCGCCTCGACAACGCCACCGGCTCCTTCCAGGCCTTCACGCCTCAGGCGCCTCAGGCCAGCGACCTCTCCTCCCTCAACCTCCTCGACCCCCTCTTCATCTGCGTCGACGCCGCCTCCTCCATCTCCATGCCAACTGTCTCTGTGGACCCCACGGCCGCGCCCATCTCCGTCAACCTCGCCTCAGGCTGCAATGCCGTCGGCCTCACTTTTCTCGACGACACTCCGCCCTCTGGGATCGGCAATGCCATCACGCCGCCGAGCGCCTTCGAGTCCGTCTGGCGCTACAACGCCGCCCAGGGCTCCTTCCAGGCCTACGTCGCGGCCGCGCCCCAAGCCAGCGACCTCACCGGCCTCCGATTCCTGGATGCCGTGTTCGTCTGTGCCGCCGAGGCGGCCACGCTCTACATGCCGGCCGTCGCTTCCTCGGAGTGACTCCCCGTGGCAGGCACCGTGAGCCGGCGGTCAGGATCCTCTGGCAGTAGGCCCTCCGGCTTGCATTGCTAGCCTGCTCCGTGGGCTGGTATGATCGGCCCTCGGAAGAGATCGGCCATCCCCGAACGTGGCAGCCGAAGGGAAGGGAGGCCCGTCACGATCCTGATCACTGGCGGCAGCGGGTTCATTGGCAGCCGGCTCGTCGCACGTCTGGCGGCGGAGGGGCAGTCGGTGCGCGTCGCCGCGCGGGGCGTGCGCTCTTCGCACCTGCCCGCCGGCGTCGAGACGGTCTCAGCCGATCTCGTCACAGGCGACGGGCTCGAGAGTGCGCTCCAGGGCGTGGATCGAGTAGCGCACCTCGTGGCGATCATCGTCGAGCGCGGGTCACAGACCTTCGACGCCGTCGTTCGCGGCGGCACAGAGCGGCTGGTGCAGGCAGCCCGTGCCGCCGGCGTCGGCAAGTTCGTGTACGTCAGTGCCATCGGCGCCGATCCTGACCCCGGCTTCCCCTATTGGGCAGCCAAATGGGGGGCCGAGCAGGCCGTCATCGAAAGCGGCCTGACCTACACCATCCTGCGGCCCTCTCTCGTCTTCGGCCCGGAGGACGACTTCTTCACCCGCCTGGCCGGGCTGGTGCGCTGGAACCCGGTTGTGCCAATCGCCGGGGACGGCAAGACCCGCTTCCAGCCCATCTGGGTGGAAGACCTGGTCACCTGCATAGTCGCCTGTCTCGAGGAGGGCAGCCACGACGGCGAGATCGTCGAGGTGGGAGGCCCGGAACACATCACGTACGAGGAGCTACTGGAGGCCGTGCGCCGCGAGCTGGGAGCCCGGAGACTGAAGGTGCACGTGCCCCTGCCGGTGGTGCGGCTGATAGCCAGTGGGATGGAGGCACTTCTTCCCCAACCGCCGGTGACCCGCCACCAACTGGCGATGCTGTCCAAGGACAACATCACCGACATAGATGCGGTGCCCCGTCAGTTTGGTTTCGCACCCAAGCGTCTCTCTGAAGGGCTGGGCTATGTCCGGAGATGAGGAATACCCTCGGCTTCCGACGGTGGAACCCCGGAGGCGCTTCCCTTAGGGGCGAAACGTGCTAAACTTAGACCGCTGTGCATCCCAGCTGGTCCATCCAGCCAAGGAGGGAACCTGAACCGATGAGACCTGTGGCCGCGGGGACCCCCGCCGAAAGACAAGTCCTCGTCCGGACGCAGGAGCGGGCCACCGCCTTCTGCAGCGAGCCTATCGAGGTGGAGACCAGCGCCGCGCCCGAATTCATTGACATCACTGAGCACGTCGTAGCGGTCGTTGCCGCCTCTAGGGTTCGTTTCGGCCAGGCGACCGTCTACTCGACCCACACCACGGCCGCCATCAAGATCAACGAGAACGAGCCCCTTCTTCTGGAGGACATGGCCCGAGCCCTGGACCGGGCCTCCCCCTGGCGCGCCGACTACGACCACAACGACTTCACGCGCCGCACGGTCAACATGAATGAGGACGAATGTCCCAACGGCCACGCCCATTGCCAGCACCTGTTCCTGTCCACCAGCGAGACCATCCCCATCATCGACGGCAGGCTGGCATTCGGGCAGTGGCAGCGCGTCTTCCTGGTCGAGTTGGACCGGCCCAAGCGACGACGCGTGCTGGTGAACGTGCTCGGTGTCACCGAATCCTGAGCCCAGCCCAGCGAGTAAGAGTGACCGTAACGAGGGGCCCGATGGCCCCTCTTCCGCTTCTTCTCTCCCGATCACCATCGCCCACCGGGCGGGCAACGACCGAGCCGCCCTGGAGCGAGCCCTGGCCGCCGGTGTCGATGCCGTGGAGGCGGACCTCCGCTGGGACGCCGGGCGCATCGTGGCCCGACACGCCCGCCGACTTCCGCTCTTGCCCGTCGTCTGGGACCGCTGGTATCTGCGCCTTGACCGCGCCCGCCCGATGGCCCTTGATGAGCTGCTGGAGCGGGTCAGCGGGCGGGCCCTGCCCTACCTCGACCTCAAAGCGCTGGGCAGGCCCTTCGCCAATGCGCTGCTGGCGACGCTGGGTCGCCACAGCGCCGTAAAGCAGGTCCACGTCTCGTCGCAGCACTGGCACCTCCTGGCCGACCTGCGGCGCGCCCAACCTGAGCTGGACATCGTACGGTCGGTGGGCAGCCGAAACCGCCTCGCCGCCCTCCTCGCCCTCCCGTCAGACGATCTTCTCCAGGGAGGAGTGGCCATCCGTCAAGATCTGCTGGACGAGGAAGCGGCCCGCGCCCTGCGGTCTCGGGGGCTCGCGCTTTACGTCTGGGGCGTTGAGAACATGGAAGCGGCGACAGAGTTGGCCGCCTGGGGCATCACCGGTATCATCGCCGACAGCCTGGAGCTGCTGCGAACTCTGCGGTCAGGGCGGACGGAGGCCTCGGGCTTCAGTGCCAGCCCACCCCGCGCAGGCTGACCGGGTCCTCGAGACCCTTCGCACTCTGATAGGTGACGACGCATTCTCTGCTGTCCTCGATGCTTGGGTGCTGTCACATCGAAGCCGAGTGGCGGGCCAGGTTCTCGTAGTGCTGGGAGTGCTGGTCATAACGGTCCAGGAGCTCCTGCGCAGCCTGGGGAACGACGGATGCTGTCCTGTCTGGGCCCGCAAAGGCCTCGACTGCAGCCCAGTCGTCAAACGTCATTACTGTGACGAACTCGACCTCGGTGCCCTCTTGGTCGCGGCGACGAAGGATGTCGATGCTCTGCAGTCCTCGGATGCCCCGCCGGATGATGCCGGGCACGATGGTCGTGTCAAGGAGTTCTTGGTAGGCGTCGGCGTTGGCGGGAAGGGTCCAGCCATGCCAAATGCGGACAATCATTGCCGTTCTCCTTTGCCCTAGAATCCGCGGTGCAGGACCCGGCCACCCTAGCGCGGTTGAGGCCACCGGTGGGTTGACGACAGGGCAGCCGTGGCTTGCGCCCTCCCTGGTCTTGCCGTGCTGGATGCGCGGCTCCATCAGGCCTGCCAGCGCACCTCGTACAGCCGCACCGCGCCCTCGAACCCCCGCAGCTCCACGGCGCCGTGATCAGCGAACAGGGGCTCCCTGCCCGCCGCCAACTCCCTGACCACGTTCGCAGCTAGGATTACTCCGTCGGCGACTGCAGGCCGGACTACTCCACCCGCACCTCCATCACCACCCGACCCCAGCCCCCGCAGTTGACGCCCACGTCGAAGCACCCCGTCCTGTTGAAGCGCAGGGCATTGGGATCGGCGCCGGCGTAGTGCAGCTCGCTCACCGCGTAGACGAGGGGGCCAAGAGGATACAGCGCGCCCATGCAGATGCGCTCGGGGCATCGGGGCGTCAGGAGGTTTCCGGCGCCGTCGAACAGGAAGCGGTCGCCCACCTTGTGCCGGCTGTTGCAGCCGTGCGCCTCCACCACCTCGGCGACGATGGTCTTGGCAATTAGCGCTGGACCCTTGGTCAGCACATCAGCATTGCGAGGATTGGCGCGGAACAGGGCCATCTGCTCGTCGTCGTAGCCCAGGTGCTGCTGGAAGAACTGCCAAGTGTCCTCGCTGATTTCCATCTCGCGCCTCCTTTCCTTGGGTGGCTGATCCCATCGTTCCTGCATCCGAAGCCTCTTGGGGATGATATCCTCGGAGTTGAACCTGGCCACGGTCTGCGGGGAGGTCTCGCTCCCTCCGGGAACTGTGGAATCGAGGCCCCTCCTCACCCCAGCCCATCGGCGGTCTGGCGTGTCTGCTGCGCGGCTCCATCAGTCCCGTCAGCTCACGTCGTACAGCCGCACCGGGTCCTCGGTCGTCGCGTCCTGGCCAGGGCCGGCGTCGCCGTCTCCGCCACATGCCCCTGCAACGATGCCGAACGCCAGCAGAGGCGAGTTGACAATTGAGAGAGCTAATACTCGCACGCTCGTGGACTACGCCTTCAGCACCTCGTACAGGTGGGCGACGTTGATGCGGGGCAACTGCCGTGACATCGCTTCGATTCCCCCCTCAACTGGGTAGGGATCGACGTCGGTCAACTTGTCCTGGGCCTCTTCCACTGTCAGGCCCTGTTTGATGGCCTGTGTCACCGCGTCTATCCAGGACTGGACAACGGACCTCATCTCCGGGATGTAGCTCCGGTCACAGACGTTGCCGTGCCCGGGAACGAGCACGTCGGCTTCAAGCTCCTCAAGGCGTGTCAGCGACTCCAGCCATTCGTAGGGCAAGGCTTGTTGCAGGAACGACTGAACCCGGCAGAAGATGTTGTCGGAAGTGAAGACCACCCGCTCTTCGGGGATGAAGACGGCCACCTGGTACGGGGTGTGCCCCGGCATGTTGACTAGCTGGAAGGTGTGATCGCCGACATAGAGTGTCATTCTCTCCGACAGGGTGATCGTCGGCAGGCGGTAGCTGAATCCCTGGAGCTGGGAGGACAGCTCCGGAGACGCCTCTGCCAGCCGGTCCTTGACCTGTTCGACGTTGGCGCTGGCGGCCGAGATCGCCTCTCTGGTGCCCTCGTGGGCGATCACCGTACCCTCGAAGAGCCAATTGCCGGTGAAGTGGTCGCCATGTGGCTCCGTATTGATCAGGTAGCGTACCGTCCCGTGTTTGGCGATGACGTCCCGCCAGCCCATGGCATCGGCCGGCATCTGCGGCGTATCGATCATCACCACCCCATCGCTGGTGACCACGAAGCCGGGATTGCACCCCCGGAAGCCGGTTTCGGCATAGACATTGTCGCTGATCTTCTCCAATTCAACCCCCTCCATCGCTTCGCCAGGTACTTCCCCGGGATTCCACGCTTGTCCCGTCGGCGGTCTTGGCGCACTGGATGCGCGGCTCCGTAGCGCATATCATAGCACCACCCGCGTGTGCTGAGCGTGTGATGGTTGGCGGCCAGAAGTGACTGAGCGCCGAGACCGAGTGGATGACCTAGGGCGGGCCCATGCCGGCAGCCAGCTGCAGATTCAAATCTACGTGAACAGGCGGCCGGCTGAGCTCTCTCGACATGTGCTTGCGGCGCTCCCGTCACTGGCTTCGTTGGGTGCCAACATCCGTTGGGTGTCACCTCTAGAGAGCGAGAGGTTCGTCGAGTACCAGGACCGGGCCTTCCTCCGTGCGGTGGGATTGGAGCATCTGGCGAGCCGATTGAGCGCGTTCTGGCCCAGCGGTGGCCCGGTGTGGGATGCACTGGCCGCTGTCGAGTTCAAAAAGTACCCTGGAGTGAAGGGTGTCATACTCGTCGAGGCCAAGAGCCACCCACCCGAGGTCTACGGCGGTGGGTGCAAGGCCTCGCCCAGGTCCCGCAAGAAGATCGAGGCAGCCCTCGGTGAGACGAAACGCTGGCTGCGTGTCCGGGAGGATGCGGACTGGACAGGGCCTCTGTACCAGTCGGCCAACCGACTGGCTCACCTCTACTTCTTTCGTGAGGTTGCGAGGGTCCCGGCCTGGCTGGTCAATGTCTACTTCTTTGATGACCGTCACTCACCGACAAGCCGAGAGGAGTGGGAGGTCGCTCTGGTCCAGGTCAAGGCGGAATCGGGCCTCCCTGGTGTCGCCATCCCTCATGCGGGAGAGGTGTTTCTTTGCGCGGGGAGTCGAGGCGAGTTGGTCGGCGAGTAGTCCTGGCCCCTCGTCGCTTCGGCACGGGAGCCGGCCTGCAAAGGTGGGGATAGGCCACTGCGGGTTGATGGCGATGAGCCAAACAAGCCACTCCTGCGGACTGAAATCCGCAGCTTCCTGGAAGCTGAGGGTTTCCACCCTCAGAGGCGAACCCAAGTGGTCGGTGACCATGAACCCACAACTTGACGGATTCCGCATGATGAGGTGCGGCACGTGCCCCGCAGACCGGACCGACAGCTCCCCCGAGTATGAGCCAATATCGCATTCGAAGGTGTAGTGACATGAAGCCCAAGCCCGACTGGCTCCCCTCGCGCTTCCCCTGGGAGCAGCGCGAGCTCACGGTTAACGGACGCAGAATGGCTTACGTCGATGAGGGCGGGCCGGAGGCGCGGCCGGTGCTACAGGCACAGATGCGACGGCCCAGCGCTGGGCCACGGGCAGGCGGTGGGCGCCCACGAGAGCAAAGGAGGAGTCATGCATTTCGAGACGGCCGAGTATGAGACCAGGGGCAAGGTGGGCTACGTCATTCTCAATCGCCCCCAGAAGCGGAACGCGCTGGACTACCAGTTGCTGGACGACATCGACCGCGCCTTCGACGCGGCGGAGGCCGACGACTCCGTGAGCGTGGTGGTGCTGAAGGGCAACGGTCCCTCCTTCTGCTCCGGCTACGATCTCTCGGGAAGCTACTACATCAGCGTCCCCAAGGGTCACGACCAGTGGGACATGAAGAACAGCCTAATGACCCTACGCGGCATCGAGGCCCGCTACCAGCGCATCTGGAACTTCCCCAAGGCGACGATCGCCCAGGTGCACGGCCACTGCCTTGCCGGTGGCTGCTACCTGCAACTGGTGTGCGACATCACCGTCGCCGCTGAGGACGCTCAGCTCGGACACCCCGCGCAGCGTTGGGGCGGCGTGAGCAGCATGCCCCTGTGGCAGGTGATACTGGGCCCGAAGAAGGCCCGCTACCTTCTCATGACGGGTCGAAGCATCAGCGGCGCGGAGGCCGACCGCATGGGCCTGGTGAGCCTGGCCGTGCCCGCCGACAAGCTGGAGGAGACGGTGGACCAGATTGCGGACGAGATCGCCGAGATACCGCACCACGGGCTGCTCCAGAACAAAGAGGTCCTCAACACCGACCTCGAGATCATGGGTGTGGGCGCCCTCTTCCGCTACCACGGTCAGCACAACGCCATAGGCCGTATCGTCACGCAGGCGCTGGGCAGGAGGTAGGGTGCGGCGCCGGGTGGCGGCCGGCCGGTCGGGCAAGCCGGTGGTTGCGCCCTCGCCCCTACTCGTGGCGCAGGGCTTCGATGGGGTTGAGTCTCGAGGCGCTGAAGGCCGGGTAGATCCCGAAGAAGACGCCGACGACCGCCGATACGCCGAAGGCCAGCATCACCGAGACGGGCGTAACTAGAGTGCTGAGCTCGCGGTCGCCGATGGTGCGGCCGTCGGCCACGTTGGCCGCTGCCATCCCCAGGATTATCCCCACGGTTCCCCCGAGCAGGGTCACGGTCAGTGCCTCCACGAGGAACTGCATCATGATGTCCCGCCGCCGGGCGCCGACCGCCTTGCGGATGCCGATCTCCCGGGTGCGCTCCGTGACCGACACCAGCATGATGTTCATGATGCCGATGCCGCCAACCACCAGGGAGATGCCGGCGATGCTCCCGAGGAGGATTGTCAGAGTCTGGGAGACCTCGGTGACCGTGGAGATGAGGTCCTCCTGCGTGCGGATGATGAAGTCCTCCTGGCCGTGGCGGTCCAGCAGTAGCTGCTCGATCTCCTCCTTGGCCTGGCCGAGGTACTTCTTGTCGGTAAGGCGCACCGTTATCTGGTTGATGTTGCTGAGGCCCTGGGGGTGGCGCAGGAAGGGGATACGGGCCTGCATCGTCGGCAGAGGGAGGAAGACCATCTCGTCCTCGTCGCCGGTACTAGTGGCCCCCTTGGGCTCCATCACACCGATGACTCGAAAGCTGAAATTGAGGGAGATCCGTCCACCGCCTACCCAGAGCCGTACCACCTCGCCCACGGGGTCCTTGTCGCCGAAAAGATCGTCGGCGGTGCGGCTCCCCAGCACAGCTACCAGTCCCTTGCGGGACACGTCGTCATCGTTGATGAACCTGCCCCTCTGGACGTAGAACTCCCGCGTGTACTGGTAGTTGGGGCTGACGCCGGTCATCGGGGGGCGAACGCTGTTCCCCGCATAGACGAGGGTGCCGGTGAAGGTGATCGTCTGGGAAGACACCCCGTCGATATACGGGAACCGGCCCGGATCGTCGATGGCGTCAGCGTCGGTGTCGACCAGCGTCAAGGCTTCGCCCTGCAGGCCACCGCCCGACTCGACCGCTGCGGGCCGGATGAAGAGGAGGTTGGTGCCGAGCCCTTTGATGCGGCCGGTCACATCCTGCTGCGCGCCCTGTCCAACCGCCATGAGGGCGATGACCGCACCTACCCCGATGACGATGCCGAGCATGGTGAGGGCAGAGCGCAGCTTGTTGGCGATGAGCGCTTGGAGCGCCGTGCCCATCGTGTCGAGGATGTTCACGCCAAGGCCCCCGCGTCGGTAGCTGGCCGCGATCCGTTGCGTTCGTCGCCCTCGACGGCCCCGTCACGGAGCCGGATGGTCCGCTGGGCGTAGGCCGCGATCTCGCTCTCGTGGGTGACCAGCAGGATCGTCATGCCCCGTTCCCTGTTGAGGCGGCTCAGGACCTCCATGATCTCGTGGCTGGTGGTCGTGTCCAGAGCGCCGGTGGGCTCGTCGGCCAGGATCAGGCTCGGATTGCTGACCAGGGCACGGGCGATGGCCACCCGCTGTTGCTGGCCACCCGATAGCTCCGTCGGGCGGTGATGGAGACGGTCGGCCAGCCCCATCTCTGCCAGGGCCTGGGCGGCGAGATCGCGACGGCGGGGAACGCCTCGGTAGATGAGGGGGAGTTCCACCTGCTGGATAGCAGGCAGGCGCGAAAGCAGGTTGAAGCTCTGGAAGACGAAGCCGATGCGACGGTTCCGCACCTCGGCCAGGCGGTCCTCACCGAAGGAGCTGACCGGTAGGCCGTCCAGTTCGTAGAGGCCGTCGGTGGGCTTGTCCAGGCAGCCCAGGATGTTCATCAGCGTGGACTTGCCCGACCCTGACGGGCCCATAATGGCGACGAGGTCGCCGCGCTCCACCTCCAGGTCCAGCGGCCGTAGCGCCGCCACGGTCATGGAGCCCATCTGGTAGACCTTGGTGACCCCTTGCAGGCGGATCATCGCCATTGCTAGCGGATCCCTTCGGGGAGCGGCTCCGAGTCCCCTTCCTCCTCCGTCCGAGCGGTGCCTGGCACGACGACCAGGTCGCCCTCCTCCAGTCCTGAGAGGATCTCCGTGTTGTCGGTATCGGCGAGTCCCGTCTCGACGGCTCGGATCTCGGGCTTGCCGTCGATCATCATCTCCACCACGACGTCGTCGCCGCGACGGCGGATGGCGCGGCTCGGCACCACGAGCACGTCCTTGCGCTCCTCGGTGACGAGGACGGCCGAGCCGTTCATCCCCGGTACCGGCCGGTCGGCCACGTCTTCACCAATGCCGGCCAGGGCGCCCTCAACTGCGTAGGTCACGATCCCCTGCTGCTCCTGCGGTTCCAGCCCGATGGCTGTTATCACCACCGGGAAGGTCCGGGCCTGGAGGGCATCGAAGAGCATGAGCCCCACCATGCCAGCGCGGATGCTGGGCAGGTCCGTCTCGCCTACGGTCAGGCGCACCATGAGGGCCCCCGGCGTCAGCAGGGCGACGGCGGGGGTCTGGGAACCCACCAAGTCGCCGACCTCGATGTCGATGGCGCCGATGGTGCCGTCGTAGGTTGCCCGCAGGGTGGCATCGTCCAGAGCCTTCTGGGCTTCATCGACGCCGATCTCGGCCAGACGAACCTGCTGTTGCTGCATGTCGACATCGTCCGGGTCGGCACCGCGCAGGAGCTCATTGCGCCTGGCGATAGCGGTGTTGACGTTGGCCTCGGCGCTCCACACCGTATCCTCCGCGACCTGAACGTCGTGCGAGTCCGGCTCTTCCTGAAGCTCTTGCAGGGCGGCCTCCGCCGCCTCAACGCTCTCCTCCGCTGAGTCCACGGCCGCGCGGGCCGCATCGAGGTCCTCCCAGGAAGGAGCCAGGTCGTCCACGCGGGCCTCGGCTGAGCGCAGGCTGTCCTCGGCCGCCTGCACGCCCTCTTCGGCGGCGGTGACGGCGGCCTCGGCGGCGGCGACATCTTCCGAGGTCGGGACGTCGTCCAGCTCGTCGAGGCTGGCCTGTGCGGAGGCGAGGTTGGCCTCCGCCACTTCCAGGTTGAGCTCGGCATCTTCCACCGCGTTCTCGGCCGAGACGTAGGCACTGTTGGCGTTGACCAGCGCCTGCATCATGTCGTGGAGGGAGGGGCAGAGGAAATCAGGGACATCCTCTCCGCAGTCCAGGTCCTCGTCTTTACTGGGGTCGCTCAGCTCGTCCAGCAGCCGGTCGACGGATGCCTGGCTGAGCGGCACCTGGGAGAAGGGGCAGAGAGGGTCGCTGCGGCCCACCTCGTCGATGGCGTCGCAGTAGGCATCGCCGGCCGCCCTGAGGTCTGCCTCCTCAGATTCCAGAGTGCTCTCGGCGCTTTCCACCTGGTTCTCGGCGGTGGTGACCTTGGCCTCGGCCGAGGTGACGGCCGCCTCGGCCGCCGCCAGGTCAGCGTCCGATGGGGAGTCCTGGATCTGGGCGAGCTTGGCCCTGGCCGACTGGAGGTTCGACTGAGCGGAGGCCACTCCCTGCTCGGCGCTGTCCACCCCGGCCTGGGCCGAGGCCAGCTCGGAAGGGGAGGGGCTCTGCACGAGCGCGTCCAGCTTGGCCTCGGCCGAGGCAAGGCTGGACTCAGCCGAGGCGAGGTTCTGTTCGGCGGCGGCTAGCTCCGCGTCAGATGGTCCCTCAAGCAGGGCGTTGTAGTCGCGTTCGGCCTTGCTCAGAGCGGCGAAGGCGCTGGCGACAGCCTCGTCCGCGGCCATAAACTCAGCTTCGTCGGCACCCTTCAGAAGCTGGCGGAGACGGATGCGCGCCAGGGTCAGGTTGGTCTCAGCGGTGGCGAGGCGGTTCTCGAGTTCGTCCGTTTTCAGGGTGGCGAGTGGCTGATCGGCCTTCACCTCTTGGCCGAGGGTGACCAGGACCTCGCTGACGCGGCCTGCGGAGGCAAAACTGAGCTGGGTCTCATCAACCGCCTCGGCGGTTCCCGAGGCGGCAATCGTCGCGCGGATTGTCGCCCGGCCGACCGTGACGGTCTGCAGGTCGGGGGTCTCTTCCCCTCCGCCGCCAAGCCAGACCCGCCAGACAAAGAGCGCGCCGGCCAGCGCTCCGCCGAGGATCAGCAACAAGACCCCGCGCCGGAACCAGCGGCCGCGGGTTCCCAGCCGGTCGAGGTCCGTCAACCTGTCGCCTGCCACGTCTCGTGTCGCACCTTCCTCGCTGGCTGCTCCGGCGTCTCCGGCTGGGCCGGTCCTTGCTGGAGCCCCGCGTTGGACTGAAGCCGCAGCGTCCTGCCGGGGTGGTCGTACATTACTGCGGA
>DAOULP010000066.1:0-5233 GCA_034420175.1 Dehalococcoidia bacterium
AGTCGAGGCGTCATCGGTAGAAGACCCTCCGCTCCAGGAAGCGGAGCTGGATCAGCGTGAAGACAAGCACAAGTAGGAAGAGGGTCACCGCCTTCACCGCCGCCGCACCCTGCTCGAAGTTGATGAAAGCGTCAGAGTAGATGGAGTAGACGATGACGTTGGTGGCGTCCAACGGACCACCGCGGGTAAGGATGTGGATCTGGCCGAAGGACTGGAAGGCGATGATGGTGCCGACCACTACCACGAACAGCAGGGCAGGGGAGAGCATCGGCAGGGTGACGTGACGCAGGATGGCCCGTGGGCTGGCCCCATCGACACGGGCGCTCTCATACAACTCGTCGGGGATGTTCTGGAGGGCCGCCAGGAGGATCAGGGTGGTGAAACCGATGTTCAGCCAGATGGTGGTCAGGGACACTGCCATAAGGGCCGGGCCGCTGTCCCAGGACGCCCTCCATTGCGGGTCCGTCAGCCAGTTGACGCGGGGCAGGTCGAACTGACCCAACACCCAGTTGACGAAGCCGGCGCTGGGGTTCAGGAGCATCAGCCACATGACAGCCGCCACCGCCACGGAGGCGGCGATGGTGGAAGAGAACACGGTGCGGAAGAAGAGAGCCCCTCGCAGGCGTTGGTTGGCGAGCAGGGCGAACACCAGGCCCAGAATGACCCCCGCCGGCACGGTGTAGAGGGTGAAGAGGACGGTCACGAGCAGGCTCTTGCGGAAGTCCTCCGATGTCAGCACCTCACGGTACTGGTCGAAGCCCACGAACTCCTGGCCCCGCCCGAACGGGTCGCTGACGAAGAAGCCTAGATAGACCGACTTGATGAGGGGATAGAAGATGAACGCCCCAAAGATGAGCACGGAAGGCCAAAGGAAGAACGTGGCGCCCCCAAGACGGCTCAACTCCCCGAGCCAGCGATACCTGCGGGTTAGGGGAACCGAGACAGGCAGAGTGGCCACTCCGCTGTCGCCGTCCTTCATCACCCGAGCCTCCGCCCGCTGGCTCGCTCGAAGAGATGAATGTCCCCAACGCGGGTGGTCAAGGAGACGGTCTCCCCAGGCTTCAGGTCCACCTTCGCGTCGAGGCGGGCCACCAGAGTGGTGTCGCCAAGTGAGAAGGTGACGTGAGCCTCGTTGCCCAGGTACTCCACTAGGTCCACCGTAACGCTTAGCGTGGCCGCCGCACTTTCGCCCTCGCCACCCACTCGCAGATGCTCGGGGCGCACGCCGACGATGGCCTCGCCCTCCAGAAGGTCGGCCGCCTCGTGGGCCTGCTGGGCGTTCAGGCGGAAGCTCCCCGCTGCGCCCTCCGCGATGATCTCGCCGTCGCGGCTCCGGAGGCGGGCCGGGAAGAGATTCATTGCTGGGCTGCCTATGAAACCGGCGACGAAGGCGTTGGCCGGCCGGTCGTAGACCTCCTGAGCCGGCCCGACCTGCTGGAGGAGCCCCTGCTCCAAGATGGCGATGCGGTCGCCCATGGTCATCGCTTCGATCTGGTCGTGGGTGACGTAGATGAAGGTGGTCTGGAGCTGGCGGTGCATCCTGATCAGTTCCCCTCTCGTCTGCACCCTCAGCTTGGCGTCGAGGTTGGAGAGGGGCTCGTCCATCAGGTACACCACGGGCCGCCGGACGATAGCCCTGCCCAGGGCTACCCGCTGCCGCTGGCCGCCGGAGAGCTCTCCCGGTTTGCGACGGAGGAGGTCCGCAAGGCCAAGGCTCTGGGCGGCGTCCTTCACCAACTTGTCGAGCTCATGGCGAGCCAGGCCGCGCATCCGTAGACCAAAGGCGATGTTGTCGTAGACGCTCATGTGGGGGTAGAGGGCGTAGTTCTGAAACACCATCGCGACATCGCGGCGCTTGGGCTCTACGTCGTTCACGACCTGGTCCTTGATGAGGATGTTGCCCTCGGTGGGGTCCTCCAGGCCGGCCACGATGCGCAGGGCGGTGGACTTGCCGCAGCCCGAAGGACCCAGGAGGACCAAGAACTCCCGGTCCTCGATCTCCAAAGAGAAGTCCTTGAGGGCTACGACTTCGCCGAAGAGCTTGGTGACGTTATCGAAGGCTACGAGGCTCATGGGTCCAGTGAGTGGGCTACGGGCCGACGCTTCACCATCCTCCTGGTGAAGATCGGTAGACTGGCATCTGCTGACTGACGGGATAGGTTCTTGAGCCTGTCACGGGTGTTCACGGTCGGCCCTACACCCCTGGGGCGGCCTTGCGAGGGATTCCACACCGGCCGGCCGTCCCCGGCTAGTTTACTACACATTCGCCGCTGTTAGGGCAACAGCCGCCGAATCAGACCGTAGCATCTCCTCAACGCAGACTGCTCCGCCAGCGCCAGATGGTTGTAGGGGCCACTGCTGACCGAAGTAGGGGCTATCCCAATGGGTCAATCGGGGCCCACTGAGCGATGATTGCACAGCGTCGGAGGGACCTCGAGCTCTCCGGCACCAAGTCGGCGAACCCCAGGACATGTGGGCACTTCAAGCGCAGAACAACCGGCTACGTTTGACGACAGACCTTGGGCACGTCTCCTTGCTGTCGACCAGGGAGGGGTGCCCGCGACGCAGGGCAGGATGATCCCCACCACAGAGATGGGATTCGCGCCAGGGATTCGGCGACTTCGACCACTACCCCGTTCGCCGTTGACGCTGGCGCCTGGAGGGTAGACAGCGTGGAGGCGGCCAGACTTCTCTCGATGTTGCGACGCTGGTGGTGGCTGCTACTGCTGGGCATCGCCATGGGTGGCGGCGCCAGCTTTGCAGTCAGCGAGGCCATGACGCCCATCTACCGGGCATCGACGACACTGCTGGTCAATCAGACTCAAGAGCCGGGCGTGCTTGCATACAACGACGTCCTGACCAGCGAGCGCCTCACCAAGAC
Organism: Dehalococcoidia bacterium; assembly: GCA_034420175.1. GTDB lineage: Bacteria > Chloroflexota > Dehalococcoidia > DSTF01 > JALHUB01 > DAOULP01. Next base: position 2,882 of record DAOULP010000066.1, read on the forward strand.
CTATCGCGAGCTCGTCACCAAGAGGCCGGTCCTGGAGGAGGTCGTGGAGCGCGTGGGAGAACCCCTGGACACCAACACCCTGCGCGACATGGTCAGCGTGAGCGTGGTTCGTGATACGCAGCTTCTGCGCTTGTCCGTGGAGAGCGACGATCCCATCGAGGCCACGATACTGGCGAACGCCACGGCGGAGGCATTCATCGAGCAGAACGACGAGGCGGACCTGAGCCGGGCGGGCAGCGTGAGCGTGGTGGAGCCGGCGGCGGTTCCCGCCAGTCCTGTGAAGCCTCGGGTCACGGTGAACGTCGTGCTGGGGCTTCTTGCCGGCCTGATGGTTGCTGCGGGCCTGGCCTTGCTGATGGAGTACCTGGACGACACGGTGAAGTCGGAGCAGGACATGGAGCGGGTGGCGGGACTGGCCACTCTGGGTGTGGTCATGCGTTTCGGTCGCCGGACCTCCCGCCAGCCGGTGAGCGGATACGGCTCGCGGAGCCCCGTCGCCGAGGCCTACCGCAGCATCCGGACAAGCGTGCAGTTCGCGACGATGGAGCGGCCGGGGCAGGTCCTGCTGGTAACCAGCCCCAACGCTGGTGATGGCAAGTCGACCACGGCCGCCAACCTGGCCGTGACCATGGCTTCGGCCGGCAAGAGGGTGGTTCTGGTCGATGCCGACCTGCGCAAGCCCACCATACACCAGACCTTTAACGTTGAGAACAGGGTCGGTCTCACCAGCGCCCTGCTCTCCGGGAACGGAACGCGCTCGTGCATCCAGCCGGCAGGGTTTGACAACCTCTCGCTGCTGACGAGCGGCCCGCTGCCACCCAACCCTTCGGAACTGCTCTCTTCTGCGCGCATGCGGGACCTGTTGGATGCACTGCGCAAGGAAGCGGACGTGGTGATCATGGACAGCCCGCCCGCCCTCATACTCACAGACGCTACGCTCCTGGCCGCCCTGGCGGATAGCACCATCCTGGTGGCGCATGCTGGTCGCACTCGCTCCGCCGGTCTACGCCAGGCGGTGGACGGGCTGAGCAGGGCGACGGACAACCTGTTGGGTGCAGTGCTCAACAAGGCGGGCCGCCGCGGACCTCTCACCAACTACCACTACTATCACTATCGCCCGGAGGACTCGGGTCAGAAGAAGAAGCCCGTGCAGGGACAGGCGCGACGCCAGGCGCGAGCGCCGGTCAGAGCGGAAGAGAGAGTTGCCTAGGAGGAGTTCGGCAGCGGGTGAGAGGCTGCCCCCGGCCAGGTCCGAGCGCTCTGACAAGCATCGAGGCAACCCGAGGAAATCGGGATACTGCCGCACGCAGAGCCCCAACGGTCCTGCCGACAATGCGGTAGCAGCCTCCGGCAGGGCCGTGTTTTTCGTCGAGGGGGTAGGTCAGCAGTGACATGGATGCTCGGTTGGACTCGCTGGAGGTGGGCGGTGGCCACGGCGGTCCTGGTGTCGCTGGCAGGTGCCGTCGGCTGGGTGCTGGCGGGCAATCTGGATGGCGACCGGGCATTGGAGCCAGCACTTGTCGCGGTGCCCACGGCGGCACCGTCGGCGGCGCGGGCTACTCCGAGGCCCACTGCGACAACGGTGCCCAGCGTCACACCGGCCCCGCCGGTCGCGACCGCGACTCCGGTGCGGCTCGTGATCGCAGCCATCGACGTCGACGCGCCCATCACCGTAAAGGGCCTGCTCCCAGACGCCGTGATGGACGTGCCGGATGGGCCGGAGGACGTCGCTTGGTACAGCTTCACCGCCCGGCCGGGGGCGCGCGGCAACGCAGTCCTCTCAGGTCACTTGGACTATCACAACTACGGGACAGCCGTCTTCTGGCGGCTGAAGGATCTGCAGGAGGGGGACGTCGTCGAGGTGAGGTTGGACGACGGTTCAATCCTGCGCTATCGGGTATCGCTGAAAGTGTCCTACGACGCTCGCGCGGCGCCGGTGCTGGAAGTACTGGGTCCCACCAGCAAGGAGGTTGTCACGCTGATCACCTGTGACGGCACCTTCGACAGTGGAACCCGGAGCTACAGCCACCGGCTCGTGGTGCGGGCGGAGAGAATCTAAGCCGTAGGGAAAGGAGGTAGCCATGAGAGGCATACGGAGGTGGGCATGGAGCGGTGTCGTGCTGGCGCTGGGCGCCCTGGTGGTCTGCATGGGCCTTCCCGGGGGTGTCCAGGCGCAGTACCCGCCACCTACCGGCAGCGTCACCCTGTCAGTCTCGGACGCGACGCCCGCGGTCAGCGAGAGCGTGACCCTAGGCGTTCAGATCGTTGACCCGACAGGGGCTCCGGTGGCCGGCGAGTCCTGCACGTTCGCCATCACGCAGCAGCCGGGCACGGACGCCTACGTCGTGGCCG
>DAOULP010000067.1:0-2307 GCA_034420175.1 Dehalococcoidia bacterium
ACTGAGCAGGGGAGTCGCCGCAGGGAAGAGGACGTTGCTGGTGGCCGAGGAGGGACGCCCCGCTTCCCTGCGACGGGCTCACTCTTATGTTAGCATCCCGCGACCTTTCGGAAAAGAGGGGCGGGACAGCATCCCTCCAGTCTCCTTTCCCAACCGGTTCTCGTATCTGAATACGCCCCGCAGCCACGCCCAGATTCCACGCGATCCTCACCTATGCCGATAATACCGGGGGAACCCGGTTTCTGCGTGGAGAAGGCATGGCAGCGTCGTCACTCTACATCGTGGCGGCCCAAGAAGGCGACGCCGAGGGCGTGACCCAGGCCGCCCGCCGTCTGGGACTGCCTACCACCGTAGCTGAGTACAAGCCGACAACGCTGGCCAGTGTCGAACGGCTGCAGCCTTCGGTTGTGGTCATCGACGTGGCGGCCCTCCCCGGCGGTGGCGAAGTCCTGTGCCGGCAGCTCACCCGCCTCGCCCGGCCGCCGCTTCTGCTCGCCATCGCGGCCGACCACTCGGGGGCGACGGCGGCCCTTCACGCCGGCGCCGCGGTGGGCCTCACGCACCCGGTGGACCCGCCCTGGCTAGCCGCTCAGATTGCCAGCCTCCTGCGCCTGTCGAAGGCCCAGGGGACCACCAGCCCGACCGACGGGCCAATCGTCGTGCATGGCCTCAAGATCGACCCCGGCCGCTGCGAGGCCAGCATCGAAGGACAGTGCATCGCACTCACGCCCACCGAGTTCCGCATCCTGGCGTCCGTAGCCCGTTCGCCGGGGCTGGTTGTGTCCGCCCACGACCTCGCCGAGGAAGCGCTCGGCCTTCACCTCCCAGGACGAGAAGCCATGGATCTCCTGAAGGTCCACGTGTACCGGCTGCGACGGAAGCTGGGCCAGCAGGGCGCCGACCCATGCGTCATGCGCAACGTGCGAGGCTTCGGCTACATGCTGGAGCGGCGCGCCGCCGCCAAGGCACCGGCCACAGCCGCCCGCAGGAGCACCAGAGCGTCTCAGCGGCGCAGCGCCTGATCCCTTCACCGACTCCTCACTCGGCGTTCACCCTGCCGCTACCCATTATCCGGCTCGCAGGCCGTTACTCTCCTGGTACGGAAGCGCATCGCCTGCCTCTCGGCCCCCGCCTCCGTGAGAGCGATCGCTTCCTCCCAGGGGATACGCTCCGGTTGGCAGCAGCAGGACCACGCCCCTGCTCGCCGGGCGACCGGCCCACCGCCGACGCAAGGACGCATGCGGTGGGCTTTCCCTTTTCCCCATCGCCGACCGGAGCCCCCCCACACACGAGCCGCCGCCTGCCCAGCAAACAGAGGCGCCCACTGTGATGCCGGATGGTCCAAGAGGGACGACGGGCTTGGGAGTCAGGGGCCGCCAGGGCCGCGAAGGACGTGGAGCTTCAGGAAGTTGGTGTGGACGCCTCTGGCCAGAGGTGTTGAGCCGACTATGATGACGCGCTCACCGGGTCGGACACGGCCAGCCTGCAGCAACTCCTGCTCGGCGTACCGAACCAGGGCATCAGTGCTCGGCCGGTGGCTGGCGAGCCACGGATGCACGCCCCACCAAAGCACCAACTCCTGTCGCACGCGAGCGTCGGGAGTGAAGGCAAAGACCGGCACGCGCGGACGATCGGACGAGAGGTAGCGCGCTGTGCGACCGCTCCGGGTCCAGGCCACGATCGCCCTGACATCGAGGTCATGGGCAAGGCTGCGAGCGGCTCGACTCAGGGCATGGGCGTCGGAGATCGGGCTTACCTCCGCGATCTCGCTCGGCGACCACCCGCTCTCTGTCTCTCCGATGATGCGGTCAAGCATCGCCACCGCTTCCACAGGGTAGGCGCCAATAGCCGTCTCACCTGAGAGCATGAGGGCATCACTGCCGTCGATGACCGCGTTGGCGACGTCGCTGGCTTCAGCGCGCGTGGGCAACGGCTGGTGCACCATGCTGTCCAGCATCTGGGTGGCCGTGATAGCCAGCACACCACGCTGGTTCGCGGCGCGGATGATCTCCTTCTGGAGGAGCGGCACCTTCTCGAGGGAGACCTCGACGCCCAGGTCACCGCGCGCCACCAGGACACCGTCACTGGCACGAAGCACCGCTTTCAGCGAATCCAGGGCCTCAGGCTTCTCGATCTTGGCAATGAGAGGCGTCCGGACCCCCAGCGAACGCAGGTGGCGTCGAGCCCGCCGAACGTCGTCCGCTCGCCGGACGAAACTGAGGGCCACGTAGTCCACCCCCATCTCGACGCCCGCCCTCATGTCCGACAGGTCCTTCTCGGTCGGGGCGGAGACGCTGACCGGGACGC
>DAOULP010000068.1:0-17071 GCA_034420175.1 Dehalococcoidia bacterium
TGCGGACGCCGGCTCTGGGTTCGGTGTTTTCCTGGCCGCCGCCGACCTCAGGTCTTTCTTCGAGGACGCAGACGCTGAGGCCGCATTTAGAGAGGTAGGCGGCGGCGGTGATGCCGTTGTGGCCGCCGCCGACGATGACGATGTCGAAGTGCTCTTCTCTGATCACGTGGGCCTCCTTTCGAGCCGCGGAGGGCTCGGCGGGGTTCTCAGGTACCGGGCGAACCCCGTATGCGAAGGAAAAGCGTGCTACTCACTACTCCTCGATGAAGCTAACCAGGACTGTACGAGGCGGGCGAGGACTTGTCAACAGACTAGGAGGTAGAAAGATCGCATGCAGCTCTGTCTTCGCCTGCCTCATGGTGCAGCACCTCGCGCGCCACCCGAGCGCCGCTACTGCTCCAGGCGGTTGGCGGCGATCAGGTCCCGATACCAATGGCCGCTCTTCTTGATGATCCGGCGCTGGGTGGGGTAGTCCGTGTACACAATCCCAAACCGCTGGTTGAAGCCCTCGGCCCACTCGAAATTGTCCATGAGGGTCCAAAGGTAGTAGCCGCGGACGTCGGCACCTTCCTGGATGGCCCGCCCAACCTCTGCGATATAGCCCCGGAGGAAGCTGATGCGCCGCTCGTCGTTCACGGCGCCGCTCTCATCGGGTTCGTCGCTGTAGGAGCACCCATTCTCCGTAATGAATATCGGCAGGCGGTAGTCGTTCCAGGTGCGCATGATGGCCTGGTGGATGGCCTCCGGGTACACTTCCCAGCCGTTGTCGGTCCGTTCGACCTCCGGCACCGCAACCAGTCGGGTGCCGAGGTTCGGGTTCTGGGGGTCATTGGCCACCACCATGCGCGTGTACAGATTGATGCCTATGAAGTCCAGCGGCGCCTTCACCGTCTCCATGTCACCGGGCCGTATGCCCAGCCGCTCTGGGTCCATTCCGCCCACGTAGGCATCGGGGTAGCGGCCGTTCTGGACAGTCTCTAGGAACCAGACGTTGGTGAACCCGTGCTGGCGCTCGGTGGCCGCGCGGTCCTCGGCGCTGTCGCTGGTGGGATAGACGCCGGTCATGCTGAAGGCGGTGCCCACAGCCTCCGCCTTGCCCGTGGCCCGGATGGCGCGAGCAGCCAGGCCCTGCGCCAGGTTGGCGACGTGCGTCGCCCGGAGCGCCGTCTCAGGGTCCCGGATGCCGGGGGCGAGACGACCGATCATGTAGCCGATCACGGTGAAGACGAAGGGCTCGTTGAAGATCATCCAGCTCTTGACTCTGTCCCCCAGGTGGTCCACGACGGTCGCACAGTAGTCGGCGAAGTGCTGGGCGATGTCGCGGTTGCCCCAGCCTCCCCGGTCCTGCAGGGCCTGAGGCAGATCCCAGTGGTACAGCGTGGGGAAGGGAGTGATGCCCGCCGCCAGCAGTTCATCGACCAGCCGGCTGTAGAAGTCCAGGCCCTTCGGATTGACGTCGCCTTCGCCTCGGGGGAAGATGCGCGGCCAGGAGATACTGAAGCGGTAGCCCGTGAGGCCCAGCTCCTTCATGAGAGCTACGTCCCCCCGGTACAGATGGTAGTGGTCGCAGGCTACGTCGCCGGTATGGCTGTCCCTGATGTGGTCGGGCGTGTGGCAGAAGCGGTCCCAGATGGACTCGCCCTTGCCGTCTTCGTTCCAGGCGCCTTCGATCTGGTATGAGGCGGTGGCGCAGCCCCAGACGAAGCCCTTTGGGAAGTCCACGGTGGGCATGATCTATCCTCCTCTGATCTTGGTGAAGCGCTAGGCGGGAGCAGCCTTTGTCCCAACCAACGCGCCCCCATGCCTTGAAATGCGGATCCGGCCGTCCCGCTGTAACCACTCTACAGCCAGGCGCTCGAACTCGGCGCGCACCAGGTCGCCGTCCGGCCCGGCCAGCGATTCGTGGCGCCAGGCGTCCCAGAATCGAAGCAGGGACGCCACGTCCGGGAGGGTCATCCACCCCCGCCAGCGTTGCACCTCGACGTCCTGGAAGTGGCGGCGCATGTACGGAGGCCCGCTGTCCAGGTCGAACCGTGCGCCTATGTCGGGTTCGGGCGGTCGCCCCAGGGCCGAGCGGAGGGCGGCCGCCGCCAGTTGGTCGTACTCCACCATGTGATCCGGGGCGTTGGCTGCGGCCACCAGGCGGCCGCCGGGCCTGAGGCAGCGTTTGATCTCCTCCAGCGCCTCGTCGATGTCGCGCATGAAGTACAGGGTCCAGCAGGTGACGACGGCGTCCAGCGACGCCTCGCCTAACGGCAGGCGCTCCATATCGCCGACGAGCACCGCCACCCGGTCGCCCCAGAGGCTCTGGGCCCGAGTCGCCATCCCCATCGACATGTCCAGGCCGCAGAGCTTCGCTTCGGGGAACTGGCGGGCCATCTCCTCCAGCAGCCACCCGGAGCCGAAGCCCAGCTCGCAGATTCGCCCGGCCTCCACTCCTCGCGGCCTGGCTCCGTTCAGCAGCGTCCGCACGACGTCGGGCGGGTCGGTGCTATAGCGCTCTGCCAGCTCGATGAGGCCGACGCAGTGGTCGGGCTTCGCGAAGCGTCGTTGGGCGAGGGCTTTCGGGTCCGGCTGTTGGTTCATGGCGAAGACACTGGGGATGATACCGCCGCCAACACGCGAGCGGATAGGGGTGACCTGTCCTCGGCGAAGGGCGCTACGCTCCGAGTCACGAGCTCCGCCGTCTTCGGGCCGACTGACCGGCTATAATGCACGACGGGTCGATTTCGTCGTGATAGGAGGTCTGACGTGAGCGAACGGGAGGATCCGGAGGAGTTCCTGAGGCAGGCGAACGTCGCCGTCCTGGCGACCGTGGGGCGCGGCGGCCGGGCTCACGCCGCGCCGATCTGGTATGTGTACAAGGATGGGGCCGTGCTGATGAGCACCGGCCGCGGCTCGCAGAAGCACCGCAACATTGAGGCGCATCCTGAGGTGACGCTCGTCGTCGACAAGCGGACGCTGCCCTACTACGCCGTGATGGTTCAGGGCACGGCCGAGATCGGGGATCCGCTGTCGGAGGAGGTGCGGCGAGAGATCGCGGTGCGCTACCTGGGCGAGGAGCTGGCGCGGGCCTACATGGCGAGGGTTGGCGTCGGCGACTCCGTCAGCATCCGCCTTCGGCCCCGGAAGCTCATGGAGTTCCACGGCCGGGCTGGAAGGTCAGAGAACCAGTAGCGATGGCCGTCGGCAGCCGGGCTCCTGCCTGACCGACGCGCCTTGGCCACGTTGGCTGCCAGCGGGCGAGCCGCTGAGCTAGCCGACGAAGACTTCCGCCCTGACCGGCGCGACAGCCTCGTTGAGGTCGTGGCTGAACTCGCCCCACCTCTCGCCGAGCGTCGAGCGCCGGAACCGGCACTGCAGGCTCACATGGTCTCTCATCGACGAGAGGCTCTCCTGTCGCAGCCCACGCAGGCGGCCTTCCAGGAAGGTCAAGACTTGCCCTTCCACGGCGCCGTAGTCTTCCGTGTGGAGCGTGATCACGATGTCGCGAGCCCCACGACCGGGCCAACGGCCGGACGTGACATGCTGGGCCACCAGAGCCACCGCCGCAATGCCGAACAGCAGCAGGACCAGTTCGTAGTTGTAGGTGGCCGCTCCGATCGACGAGGCGATGAGCAGGAGCAGGAACCCGATCTCGGCGGGGTCCTTCACCGGCGTTCGAAAGCGGACGAACGACAGCGCCCCCAGCAGTCCAAGTGAGAGCGGAAGCGAATACTGGATGGCGACGAAGAGAGTGGTGATCGCTGGGCCTCCCAGCAGGAACGTCCGATTCACTCCCGCTCCGATGTGGGTGCTCCCGTAGAAGTAGGCGTAGATGAGATACGTCGCGGCTGAGGCCGCAAGGGAGAACAGCAGGGGGCCCACGAAGTCGTTGAACGCCAGGTCAGACGTGGGTCCGAAGTCGATCTGTGGCACAGGCACGGAATCTAACCTCCTCTCGTCGTGGTTCTAGCTGCGAGGGCCTGAGTCCCTTGGACTCACGGCCGAAATGATCCGGGCGCGTCCGCCAGCGCCTCGATGGCAGACGCGTACTTCGAGTAGGCCGTCCAGGTGGGGCCGAACCGCCTGAGAGCCCGAAGCCGCCGGGGCAGCGCAAGGTCGCGTCCCTTGAGCTCCAACACCGCGGCATGCAGGGCAACCGGCGGCCAGCAGCGCTGGTCGCTGGCCAGCCAGGCGCGAATGCCGGAGTCCAGCGACAGCGTCGCGTGTGAGTCCTGCTCCAGGAAGCGGTATCGGTGGTATGTGATCACCACTGTCGGGCGCAGATCGAGCGGCGGGCGGTAGCCGAACCCGAGCAGGTACCGGGTCAGCGCCTCACGTGGCAGGGCAGCGGCGAAGTCCTGGGAAGCTAGGACGGACGCCGGAATCGTCAGAGCGGCCCGTTGCTTCGTCGTCTCGACTCCGTTCTTGGACTTGAGCTCGATGAAAGCCGTCACTTCGCCACTGGTGGGCAGGGAGTCGTACCAGCGCAGCCGGACCTTGTTCTTGTCGAGATCGCCGTCGAAGGACGCGAAGTACTCGTCCATGTCCGGCGTGTCGTAGTAGCAGCTCGTCACCTGGCCCTCGGGGTACTCGGGTGCGGGTCGGCAGGTGTGCGAGAGCCAAGCCCGCACGAGCCCCAAGCGGTAGGGGTCGACGAAGAACTTCCTCTCCATCCGCCTGAAGGTCTCGGTGTGGGGGGATTGGAGTGACTGGCTCTCGGCCGGTGCTGCCTCTGCGGCAAAAAGAGTCATGTGACTGTACCGGTGTCGTCCGTGCCAGGCCCGTCCGCCAGGCGTGCTCGGCGGTTCGACCGCTGCTCAGGGGCCAACCTTAGCCTCGACGTAGGAGCGTATCGTGACGACATCGTCCTTCAGCTTCTGCACCGCTGCTTCCCATTGCTCCACGGTGGGACCATTGGGATCGTCCGCCACCGCCTCCGCGATGTGGTCCGCGAGCCCATCGATTCGTTCGTGCAGGGCGTCGACTTGGAACGGACCATCGAGCAGATCCCGGGTCGCCTCGGCGTACAGGTCCCAGGTGACGGTGGACAGACGCCGAGTGAACTCGTCGCAAGCGGGCGGGCGGTCCGGGATACCGAGCATGATTGCGATCGGTTCGCAACTGCCGGGGGTCACGTCCCAGTCAGGCATGCCGGAGGGCGAGCGAATGGGATTGGGGGCCTCGAGAGTGTGGTTCAGGTCCCATGGGATGAGCCACACTCGGTCTCGCACAGCGTCCTCGTACCAGTAGTAGTTGTGGTTCGCGCAGAGCTCGCGAACGCACAGCCAGCGTGTGAAGCCGTCCCAGTTGTCGATTAGGCGATCCACCGCCAGGTACCTCATCAGCATATCTATGTCAGTCCAGGACTCGAGCACAGAGAGGAACGTCTCATCAGTGGCCCCGTCGAGCGCCTGGGCAAAGCGGATCATCTTGTCGACACTCGGCTCCTGTTCGCGGTTGGTCCTGAGGGCTGCGAGGTATGGTTCAGGGGTGAGGTGGATCGGCCACACCTCCTTGTAGAGGTTGCCCCTGCCCCCGTCCTCGTCGTTGAAGCGGCTGCGTGCGAATATGCCGTCGATCTGCTCCACGAGGGCGAATAGGCCGAGGGGCTCGCCGTTGACCACCAGCTTGGCGTAGGTGGCCCGCGGCGCTGGGACGCCGGCTTCGCGAAACAGGACGTACCCAAGGATGTCACGGATGTTGCTCGGGTCGCGCTCCATGGACTGGAAGTTGAGCCGTTTCAGGCCGTAGAAGCGGGCGCCGTCGTTGTACTCGCTGAACTTGAGCTTGATGGATAGCTTCTTGCAGGAACGGGTCCCCTGCAGGAAGCAGGAGATGAGGCCGTCGAAGAAGCCTTTGTACCGCACCGCCACCTGAGGGTACTCCTCGCCTTCGAAGAGGAGGGTGGCGGGCACGTACTCCTCCTCGAGAGGGTTGTCGTTAAGCCACTGCCAATCGGATTCGTCGACGACGAGCTCGTAGGTGCGGATCGCAGTCTCGTCGAACACGTAGCCCGCGGCATCCCCGACGACGGAGTCGGCTTGGGCTCCACCGTCACATGCCGTCAGGAACCCCAGGGCCATGGCCAGAGCCGTGGTCGCTAGCAGGTTGCGATGGCCGATCACGATGCCCAAGACTATCAGGCCGGTCGCGGAAGCTCAAGTGATTCGAGTCCGGCTCTTGCCCGGCGCGAACTCGCGCCAGCAGTCCGTTCGCCGGCAAGGCGGGGGCATCGGTCGTGCAATGCGAGCCTGATAGGTGGCGCCACTTCAGCCGTTTCTTGGCGCAGGGACGCGCTCGGCACACGGGATTGCCACTCTGCGGGGCGTGTGGAGCGCGTGGTTGGCGGTGGGTGCCCCGTCCCACCACGGACGAAGTCATCGGGCGGGGGCAGTGCTGTTTGCGGCTGACAGGTCGGCGGACGTGCTCGGCGAAGCAGTTGCCGCTCAGGGACCGACCTTGGCCTCGATGTAGGAGCGGATGGTGACGACGTTGTCCTTGAGCCGCTCCACCGCCTCCTCCCATTCCTCGAACGCTGGGCCATTGGGGTCGTCTGCCACCGCCTCGGCGATGAGGTCGGCCAGCTTGTCGATACGCTCGTGCAGGGCGTCGACCCGGAAGGGGCCGTCCAGCAGCTCTCTAGTCGCCTTGGCATACAAGTCCCAGGTGACGGTGGAGAGACGCCGGGTGAAGTCGTCGCAGGCGGGGGGCATTCCCGGGATACCCAGGAAGACTGGTATCGGCTCGCAGCTCTCAGGGGTTTCGTCCCAGTCTGGCATCTGGAAGAACGTCCGAATCGGGCTAGGTGCCTGAAACGCCCCGTCAAAGTCCCAGGGGATCAACCACATCCGGTCCCGAGCGGTGTCCTCGTACCAGTAGTAGTTGTGGTTCCAGCAGGAGCCGAAGATGCAGTACCAGGCAACGATGCCGTCCCAGTTGTCGATCAGGCGGTCCACCGCCAGGTACCTCATCAGCACGTCCACGTCGGTCCATGACTCAAGCACAGAGAGGAACGTCTCGTCAGTCGCCTGATCGAGCGCCCGGGCAAAGCGGATCATCTTGTCGACACTCGGGTCTTCCTCGCGGTTGGTCCTGAGGGCTTCGAGGTATGGTTCCGGACTGAAGTGGATCGGCCAGACCTCCTTGTAGAGGTTGCCCCTGCCCCCGTCTTCGTCGTGGAAGCGGCTGCGCGTGAACATGCCGTCGATCTGCTCCACCAGGGCAAAGAGACCGAGAGGCTCGCCGTTGACCACCAGCTTGGCGTAGGTGGCCCGCGGCGCCGGCACGCCCGCCTCCCTGAAGAGGGCGTGGCCAAGGACGTCATGCATGTTTGTGAGATCCGACTCCATGGACTGGAAGTTGAGCCGTTTCAGGCCGTAGAAGCGCTCACTGTCGTCGTACTCGCTGAACTTGAGCTTCATGGAGAGCTTCTTGCAGGTGCGGTTGCCTTGCGCATCGAAGCAGAGCCGGAGAGCGCCGAAGAAGCCCTTGTAGCGCACGGCTACCTGAGGGTACTCCTCGCCTTCGAAGATGAGGGTGGCAGGCACGTATTCCTCAAGCGTGGGGTTGTCGTTGAGCCACTGCCAGTCGGCGTCGCCGATGACGAGCTCGTAGGTGCGGATGACCGTCTCGTCGAACACGTAGTCCGCAGCATCGCCGACAGCGGAGTTGCCGGCGGTTCCCGTGCTGCAAGCCGTGAGAAGCCCCAGGACCACGGCCAGAGCCGTCGTCGCCAGAAGGTTGCGATGCCCGATCACGATGCCCAAGACTATCAAGCCGGTCGCGAGAGCTCAAGCGATGCGAGTCGCAGGGATTCGACAGCCGCCTAGAGGTTGTCGGTGCCAATGGCCACGTTGCGAAAGCCCAGGTTGAGGCGATAGGCCCACATGGCACTCGTGAAGTTTCGGGTGTCGCGCCACGTCCTGGCGAAGCGACGCAAGAGGGATCGGTGGCCGTAGAGCGGAACATTGATCTGATAGATCGCGTCCCTGAGCGCCTGCGGCTCCACTCGGAGCGGCCGATGCGTCACTTCCGTCATGTAGTAGTGCTCCCAGTCGGCAGGGAAGTCGGTGAAGAGCAGCCGCCCCTCATCCCGCAGCCTATCGAACAGCCGCGTTCCAGGCAGTGGCGTCACGTAGGTCAACTGAATCGCGTCGACGCTGCTGCCGAGGATGAACTCGTTGCGGCGGCGCAGAGCCTCCGGCGTGTCACTATCCGTCCCGTAGATGAACGCGCCCAGCACGGCGATTCCGTGTCGGTGGATGCGTCGAAAGGCTTCTTCGTAAGCCTCGACGCCTATCCTGAGGTTTGGCCGCTTGTTCACCTCTTGCAGGGCTTCGACGGACTCCGCCTCCACTCCAATGAACACCACCCGGCAGCCGGCCCTGGCGGCGTATTCGAGGACCTCCTCGTTCTCGGCGAAGTTCATCGATGCCTGGCAGAGCCAGTCCTTCTTGATACCGCGTTCGATGATCCCCTTGAAGAGAGTTATGGCGCGTTCCGAGGCATGCTTGCCGTAGCCGAGGATGTTGTCGTCCACGAAGAAGATCCTCTTCTGAGGGATGGATTCCAGTTCATCCAGGACTTCTTCGACCGGCCGCTGGCGGTATCGACGACCGTTGAAAGCGGCGACCGAGCAGAACTCACAATCCATGGGGCAGCCACGTGAGGTCTGAATCGCCCCGATGCTGAAGCTGGGATGGAACAGATCACGGCGCGGCTTGGGGATCCCTTTCAGGTGCGGCCGTCCGCCCTGGTAGACTCTCTGCAGCCTGCCCGCTTCGAAATCGGCGATGACCTTGGGCCAGGCCCCCTCGGCCTCACCGATGACGAGGGTATCGACATGCTGGAGAGCTTCATCGGGCAGCATCGAGCCGTGGATTCCACCCAGCACCGTGGGTATGCCCCGCTCACGATAGTGGCGGGCTATCTCGTAGGCCCTGGTCGCCGACGCCGTGAAGGCGGATAGGCCCACGAGGTCGGCGTCCCTGTGCTCGAAGGGCTCGTAGGTCTCATCGAGGATCTGTACCTGCCAACTGTCCGGGGTCAGGGCGGCCACGAGCCCCAGCCCCAGCGGCGCGAAGCGGCTGATCGGGTTTGAGGCGACCCCGAATCGACGGGGGCTGATGGGATTCACCAGCAGCAGTCTCTTGCTCACCTGTCGGCACCACCTTGAGCCACGGCGCCGGCCCTCCTGGGATGCGCCCTGCGTTCGTCTTGTTCGCCCATCGCCAGCGGGGATCGGCTGGCACCTCGGCGGGTCTCGCCTGCCGCCGTGGACTCGGAGGGGGATTGCGCCGATCCGGGGGTCAGAACTCCTGGTCGATACGATTGATCAGCAGGGTTCCCAGATTCTCTACCTCTTGGACATCGGGAGGGATCCCTATCTGGACTGACCCCAGAAATGCCACAGCCCGGCCTCGGTGCGTGATGACCAGCAGGATTGTCGCCGGATACTGCTGGCCCGCCGCTTCGACCTTCCCCGTCAGGTCGAAGGCCTGGGATTCGTCTCCGACGGTGGCGGCAGTCACCGAGGTGACCTCCACAGCATCCGGGTCGGCGAACACTTCGGCGAACTGCTGTCCCGCGCCGCTGCCCTGGCTGATCAGCGGGACGGCCACTGCGTAGTACTGGCCGGCTCCTGCGGTGTCCTGGAAGGCGTTGACGCTGGAGAAGTAACTCACCGGCAGGCCGGCGAGAGCGGCTTGGGTAGTGTCCTCGGCGAGGTAGACGACCGTGCGACCCAGGACGCGGCCGGTGCTGTCGAGGAAGGTCTGCGTGCCAGCCGGGTCTGAATAGCTGGCCGACGCCTGAGTGTTGTCGGCGTAGTCGTCGTTCTGGACCGCATAGCCGGACGGCAGGTCGTCGATCAGAACAGCGGCGCGGCTCAGCCTGTCTCTCGCTTCTTCCTGTGAGAGTGGTGGTTGAGCTGCTGCGGAGGGCTGTGTCGCCTGGGCGGCAGGCGCTGCGGTAGCGGTCGCCGCGGTTTCCGTGGCAGCGGTGGGTGTTGCTGCCTCCTCATCACCGCTATCGCAGCCGACGAGGAGCAACAACAGCACCGAGACGACTGCCAGTGAGAGGATTCCGGCCAGTCTTCGCATCATCTGCCCCTTTCTGTGCCCAGAGCCCTGCTTCTCGGCGCGTGGGCACGGGTCCGATCTGTCGGATACCTTACTGCTGGATGGAGAGCGGCGGGAAGTGCATATGGGCACTGTTTCAGCGTCCAGTTGGCCCCTAGGGTGGGATCGGAGCGTAGAGCGGCGGGTTTGATCCACTCAGGGGGTCGGTGTATCGTCGATGTCGGTCCATCCAGCCCGAATGGAGGGCCCCGTGCCGGTCCTTAGGGATTTCGCATTCAGTCTTGATGCCGAGGAGGCCGCCAAGAGGCGCGGCGGCCGGCTGGCGCAGCTCGTCGAGCGGCCGGCTTGGCGGCAGATGTACGAACCGGCCGTCGAGGAGGCTCGCGATCTCATCCGGCCAGCCGTTGCCTATGCTGTCCACCCCGTCGCCGGGGCCGAGGATGGGCGCCTGCTGGTGGGCGACGGACAGGCGCTCGAGAGCGCGGTCGTGGCCCGGCTCTTCGGCCGCGCGCCGGAGGTGGCGCTGGTCATATTCACGATCGGTCCGCTGCTGGAGGAGCGGGTGGAGAGGTATCACGCCGCGGGCGACTTTCCGGCGGGCATCGCCCTGGACCTGATCGGGTCGATCGCCGTCAACGAGGTCGGCAAGTTTGCCTTCGCCGCTCTCGAGGAGCTAGCGGCCTCCAAACAGGTCCGGGCGAGCATCCCCCTGAATCCCGGCACAACTCACTGGCCGCTCTCCGGCAACCGCGTTCTCGTGGAGCTGATTCCGGCCTCGGAGATAGGTGTGGAGGTGCTGGAGTCAGGGCTGCTAAGGCCCTTCAAGTCGATCTCCTACGCCGTGGCCCTGGGTCCCGACGTTTTGACTCCGGACCAGGGTTCGTCCTGCGACTACTGCGAGACGCGCGACCTGTGTCGGCTGTAGAGCAGCGTCGGCGATCCGCCTGAGGGCGCTAGGCTTCTCAGTCACCGAGCCGCCACATCGTCAGCACAGGGGGAGGGTGAGCATGGACACGTACACGTGCATTCGGAGCAAGCGCGACACCAGGTTCTACATGGACACGCCCATTCCAGAGCCGACCCTGCATCGCATCCTCCAGGCTGGGCGGATGGCCGGCAGCTCGAAGAACTCGCAGCCCTGCCGCTTCGTGGTCATCGATGACGCGGCGAAGATTCGGGAGCTTGCCGCCTGCGGCCAGTACACCGAGCACCTGCCCTACGCGCCGCTTGTCGTGGCGTTGGCGATGCCCAGGGACGGAGGGGATTTCGATGCCGGGCGCGCCGCCCAGAACATGATGCTGGCCGGCTGGGCGGAGGGGATCACGTCCTGCCCCACGTCCATGCACGACATGGACGGAGCCTGCCGAGTGCTGGGCATTCCGGGGGAGTACCGCGTCGCTATCGTCCTACCGTTCGCCTACCCGCCGGAGTCCGGCATCAAGCCGCGGGGCCTGCCGCGCCTGCCGCTGGACGAAGTCGTGCACCGGGGCGGCTGGTAGCCGCACCGCGCGCCCGGCCGGCCGGTGGCGACTGGCTGTCCCTGGCTCCTACCGAGGCACCCTGAGCACGGCTCCGGTGCTGGCGGAGGTCACGAGGGCCGAGTAGCGCTTGAGGTAGGGCAGAACCTCCCGCTTCAAGGGAGGAGCAGACCAAGCAGCCAGTCGTTTGTCTATCTCCTCCTGCGGCAGGTCCACATTCAGCGACCTCGCCGGGATGTCGATCTCAATCATGTCCCCCTCAGACACGGTGGCCAGCGGCCCGCCTTCCATCGCCTCGGGCGAGATGTGGCCGACCGCCGCGCCCTTGGTCGCGCCGGAGAAGCGGCCGTCCGTGATCAGTGCCACCTCGGCGTCGAGCCGCATCGCCACGATGGCTGAGGTCGCTGCCAGCATCTCGCGCATGCCGGGCCCGCCCCTGGGCCCCTCGTAGCGGATGACGACCACGTCGCCGGCCTTGATGGCGCCGCCCATGATGGCCGGGACGGCCTCCTCCTCTATGTCGAAGACGCGGGCGGGCCCCCGGTGCCTCAGCATCTCGCGGCGGACCGCCGACTGCTTGACCACGGCTCCGTCCGGCGCCAGGTTGCCGTGGAGGATGGCCAGGCCGCCCTCAGTGTCGTAGGGATTGTCGATCTCTCTGATGACGTCGGGTCTGGTGATGCGGGCCGTCTCGGCGATCTGGCCCACGGTCTGACCGCTGAGGGTCATGGCGCTCGTGTGCAGTAGATCCTTGCTCGCGAGCTCCTTCATGACGGCCTGAATGCCCCCGGCCCGGTACAGGTCCTCCACGTGGTGGCGGCCTCCCGGGCTGAGGTCGCAGAGACGGGGCGTGCGCCTACCGAGGCGGTCGAAGGCATCGAGGTCCAGGTCTACGCCGGCCTCGGCGGCGATCGCCATGAGGTGGAGGATCGTGTTCGAGGAGCTGCCGATGGCCATGTCTATGATGACGGCGTTCTCGAAGGCCTCGCGGGTCAGCACGCTTCTGGGCGTCCTTTCCTCCCTGAGCAGCTCCATCACCCTCGTGCCGGTGTACCGGGCCAGCTCCCTTCGCTTGCCGTAGACGGCGGGGATGGTGCCGTTGCCGGGCAGGGCGAGCCCAAGGGCCTCGGCCGTGCAGTTCATGCTGTTGGCGGTGAAGAGGCCGGCGCAGGCGCCGCAGGTGGGCGCCGCCTCCTCGATGAAGTCCGTTCGGTCCTCCGCCGAAACCTCTCCTCGCTGCACCATGCCGGCCAGCTCGGCGAGGCTGCTGATGTCGATGGCGCGGTCCTGGAAGCAGCCGGCCAGCATGGGCCCGCCGCTGATGAGAAGCGACGGCACGTCGAGTCGGGCCATGGCCATCATCATGCCGGGCGTTATCTTGTCGCAGTTGCTGACCAGCACCATGGCGTCCAGGGCGTGGGCAAGCATCATGGCCTCGATGGAATCGGCGACGAGTTCGCGGCTCGCCAGGGGGTAGCACATGCCGGCATGGCCCATGGCGAGGCCGTCGCAGATGGCGATGGCCGGGAACTCGAAGGGGGTTCCTCCGGCGGCGATGATCCCATCCCTGACCGCGCCGGCGATCTCGTCCAAGTGAACGTGGCCAGGGACGAGCTGGTTCTGGGCGTTCACAACGCCCACCAACGGCCTTTCGAGCTCCTCCCGCGTCCTGCCCATGGCCAGGAAGAGCGACCTTCGGCCCTTCACCACGTCGCTACGCATCGTGCTTGGCTCCTTTCCAGGGTTGTGTGCGGCGTGCCCGCGCCGGTGGGACCTGCCGGCGCTACGGTCGCATGCCGACGCGCCACTTCGGCCCGACCTGGGTGCGAATCACCTCCTGCGCGATCTCGACGAACTGACAGAGGAGCGGGCGGGTGTCCCTGGGGTCGATCATCTCCTCGACGCCGAACGCCTCCGCCGTCCGGAACGGGGAGCGGAGGAGGTTCAGGGATTCTTCCAGCTCGCGGCGCTTCTGGTCCGGGTCCGGCGCCGCCTCGATCTCGCGGCGGTAGGCCGCTTCGACGCCTCCCTCGACCGGGAGGGAGCCCCACTCGGCGGAGGGCCAGGCATAGCGCAGGTTGAGCCCGCCGAAGCGGCCGTGGGCGCCCCCGGCGACACCGTAGCACTTGCGGATGAGCACCGCGACCCAGGGCACCGTCGATTGCTCTATGGCGCACAGCGCCCGAGCGCCCTTGCGGATGGTCCCCTGCCGCTCGGCGGCGGTGCCGACCATGAAGCCGGGCTGGTCCACGAGATTGACCACCGGCAGGTGGAAGGTGTCGCAGAAGTCGACGAAGCGCGTCAGCTTCTCGGAGGCGGCGGCGTCCATGGCACCGCCCACGTGCATGGGATCGTTGGCCATGACGCCCACGGGGTAGCCGTTGAGGCGGGCAAGGGTCGTGACGAGTGAGCGGCCGTAGTGCGGGCTCAGCTCGAACAGCGAGTCGCCGTCGGCGATGAGCCTAAGCAGCCTGCGGACGTCGTATGGCCGACGCCGGTCGCGGGGGATGATCGAGAGCAGGGCCTCTTCGCGCCGGTCGGGGTCGTCCGTGGGCTCGGAGCGCGGCGGCAACTGCCAGACGTTGCTGGGGAGATAGGAGAGGAAGCGGTGGATCTGGCGGAAGCAGTCCTCCTCGTCCTCGGCCACGTTGTCGACGGCGCCGCTCTTGAAGGCCTGGACCTGATAGCCGCCCAGTTCCTCCTTGGTGACCTCCTCGCCCAGGCCGCGGCGCACCACCGGCGGCCCGGCGACGAAGACCTGGCTGGTGTCCTTGACCATGATCGTCCAGTGGGCCAGCACGGCTTTGGCGGCCGGCAGCCCGGCCACGGATCCCATGACCGCACTGACTGCCGGGATCTCGCCCAGGAGCTTCACCATGGTGACGACACCGGGGTTGTCCGGGATGTAGGTGCGGCCCATCATCGCCAGCGTGCGGACGCTACCGCCGGTGCCGTCGATGAGGCGAACGATGGGCAGCCGCCACTCGCCGGCCATCCTCTCGGCGAAGGTCCACTTGCCGCCGACGGCGGCATCGGCGGCGCCGCCCCGTACCGTGAAGTCCTCCCCACCCACGACCACCCTGCGGCCGTCGATGGCGCCGATGCCCATGACGAAGTTGGCCGGGCGCAGGGATGCCAGCTTGCCGTCCTCGTACTCGGCCCGGCCGGCCAGCGAGCCCAGTTCGTGGAACGAGCCGGGATCAACGAGCCGCTCGATGCGCTCCCGGACCGTCAGCTTGCCGGCAGCATGGTGCCTGGCCACCGCCTCCTCGCCACCCATCTCGGCGGCGAGGCGGCGCCGTCGCTCGATCTCCTCGATTTCAGGTCGCCAATCTGTGGGTGCGTCGTTGTCCGCCATCACTCTTCCCTCTGGTTCCGTGTGTTCGTCACGGTCCTGGCCCGCTAGCTGAGCACCATCAACAGATCATCTTCCTGCACCGTGTCGCCGGCACTGACCCGTATCTCGCGCACGGTCCCGGCCCGCGGTGTCCGGACGGGGATGTGCATCTTCATCGACTCCAGGATCAGCAGTTCCTGGCCGTCCGCCACTTCGGCTCCTGGCCGGACGAGTATGTCTACGATGGTGCCGACCATCGGAGCCCGCACCTCGACGAAGCCGTCTCTGTTCACGTGGTCTCCTTCATCGGGCGGTGGCTTGGCTGGGGAGATTATACCCAAAGCGCGACGCGCCAACGAAGCCGCGGGATGGGGAGACTGCCGACGGGTCGCCGGTCAGATGTACCACATGGCCGGAGGCTGCCTTCGGGGGTGGGCGTGCCGCGAGGGAGCGAGATCGGGGTTCGAGCGTGCCAGCTTGGGAAGGGTCTAGGCGGCCTTCTGGGAGTCGGGGCGGGGCTCTTCGTCCCCGGCTCCCGCGAGTTCTTGCAGCTTGCCGGAGCGATAGAGGCGGTGAAAGGCGTCCACTACGGACGGGCAATACCGGGTGCTGCGATGCGTGATGATCTCAGCGGCGGCCTGCTCGAGTGGCCAGGCGTCCTTGTAGGGGCGCTCGCTGATCAGAGCGTCGAAGCTGTCGGCCACGGCCACGATCCTGGCGGCAACCGGGATGTCGTTGCCGCGCAGGCCGTCGGGGTAGCCGCTGCCGTCCCATCGTTCGTGGTGCCAGCGGGCGATCTCGCGGGCCGTCTTGAACAGTGGGCTTGGCCCAAGGATCTCCTCCCCGACGAGGGGGTGTCTCTCGACGGACCTCCATTCGTCCGCACTCAGGGCTCCTCTCTTGGCGAGGATACGGTCCGGCATGTGAACCTTGCCAAGGTCATGGAGGAGGGATGCGAGGCCGATTTCGTGGCTCTCCTCTGGGCTGAGGCCGAGTTCCACAGCCAGGGCCTCGCTGCAGGCCCGGATCCTGTGGAGATGGTTGCCCGTGTAGGGGTCACGCGCCTCCGCCACGTTGGCCAGGACGGTCATGGTGTAGTGGTAGGCGCCCTCCAGGTCGGAGGCGACGGCCCGAAGTTGCTCCAAGAGCATCGCATTCTTCAAGACGGGTGCAAGCTGAGAGGCGATGGCGAATAGGACGTTGACGTCCTTCGCTGAGAAGGCGTTGGCGCGTTTGCTGGCCGCCACCAGCATTCCCAGTAGCTCCTCTTCATAGAGCATCGGAACGACGGAGACCGATTCGATGCCGGCGAGGGCCAGGAGTTCCCGCTGTGTCTCGCTGAAGCGGCGGTCGCTGGCTGGCTGGCGAAGGATGATTGGCCGGCGGCTTTCGGCCACCTCCCGCACGAAGAGGCTGTCATCAGGACTGGGCAGGCACTCCTGCCATTCGTCCAGTCCGCCCACTCTCCACCCGAAGATGCTGCGCTCGCCCGGACCCGCGTTGCGCCAGGGGAAGACGTCGACGTAGACGACATCATAGCCGGTGGCGAGGGAGGTCTCCTCGGCTATGCGCTGCAGCTTCTGCTCTAAGGAGGCGTCGGAGGCCACCAGCGAGCCGAGTTGGCTGACCAGGGGCCAGGCGCTGGCGGCGAGCAGGCCGCGGGGCGCCGCGTCTTCGCCCTGCTGGACGGCTGCTTGCCTCTCGGCCCCGGCTGTCTTCTTGGCACCGTACATGCGAAAGTCGGCCAGGCGGATGAGGTCGTCCGCCGTCGTCTCGCTCTGGCCGTCCTGGGTGGCAACGCCGCTGGAGAGCGTCACTTGGACCCGCTCCCCGTTGGCCTGGTCCGCGTACTGGGGCTCGGCGGCCACGTAGGCGCAGAGGCGGTGGGCGAGCAGGCCGGCCGCCACCGCGTTGGTGTTCGGAGCAATCACCATGAACTCGTCGCCTCCCATGCGGAGGAGGATGTCCTGAGGCCTCATGTGCCCCTCGAGGGTGCTCGTCACCTGTTGCAGAACTACGTCGCCGGCCACGTGGCCGTGGCGGTCGTTGATGGCCTTCAGTAGGTCGACGTCCAGGATGATGACCGAGAAGGGCCGGGCGTCGTCTGTGCCGAGGTCCCCCTCGATGCGCTCGTAGAAGTAGCGCCGGTTGGGGAGACCTGTCAGGTCGTCGTGATAGGCACGCCAGGTCAT
>DAOULP010000069.1:0-2929 GCA_034420175.1 Dehalococcoidia bacterium
GAGGAGGTCCGTTTGTTCTTCGCAGCCAGCCCCGAGACACCTTAGCCGAGCAGCACCGGCCCCGTGTCCAGCAAGCGTGAATCAGCGACCCCGCCGCCCGCGCTCCGCGAAGCCATCGACCAGGCGACCCGCCTCCGAGGCGCCCCCATAGCGCCGGATCGTCTCGGCGATTCGCCGGGCACTGCTGGCGAAGGACGAATCGGAGAGGACCTGTCTGACGCTGGCCCGAAGCTCCTGCACCGAAATCTCCTTCTCGCCCGAGGCGCCCTGAGTCGGGACCACCACGACGCCCGCCCCCAGTTGGGCGATCCGGCGAGCGTTGCTCTCGCGCTCCGAGTAAGTGGGGACGATGACGGCGGGCGTGCCGGTAGACAGGCCCGTCATGCTGGAGCCGTGACCGCCGTGGTGGATCAGCAGGTCGCTCCTTTCAGCCATGGCCAGGCCCGGCACATAGGGCTCGTAGTGGAAGTTGGCGGGCAGTGAGGACAGCACGTCGTCAGGGAACTGTTGATATCCGGCCGTGAGGACGACCTCAGCATCCACGTCGGCGAGCGCATCGAGGCAGCCGCGCAGCAAGACCATGGAATCGGCCCACGGCGCCACGGGGCCGTAAGTTGGGTTTCCTGTGTACACCCAGACCAAGGGCCTATCCTTGCCGAGAGCGGTGATCCAATCCGGGAGCTTCGCGTCCGTCCGTTGCCACAGGATCGGCCCAACGTGAATGACGTCGGCCTCCTCGACAAAGGGGTCGGTCTCCGTGGTGCCGGCAATGAGCGTCAGATCGCCAACGTGCAGGTCCTCCGCCTTGCGAATCGGGGAGAGGCCGTGCTCCGAAAGCACCTTGTTCAGGGCCGGAACCGGGGAGGGGACGTCCGCGGGTGGCTCCTTCCACCAGATGAATCCCCTGTTGGCGGGGTGCAGGTCGGCCTGGAGGATGGAAACGAGCGGTTTGCCGAGGGCCCTGGCGGCAAGACAGGCGCTTATGTTCCACGAGTCCACGACTACGTCGGCCTCGCAATCGGTCATCAGCGTCATCATGGCCTCGGTGCTGCCGCGCGCGAAGTTCTCGTCCAGGTACCCGATGAGGGCCCAGAAGTGGCCCAGGTTCCAGACCTCCATGGTGCTCGGCGCGAAGCCACTCGGCATGGGCCACGGAGGGGGCGTGAGGTTATCGAGGCCTGCCTCAGCGATGAGCGTGGTCGGCGCCGGGGCTGGATTGCAGTAGGCGACCTTGTGCCCCATCCCCGCCAGCTCCCGGGCGACCGGCAGCGTCCGGGCCAGCAGACCAAGATCGTTCGAGGGCAGCGTCGTGAACAGGAACTTCTTCACTGGTCGGCACCTCCCTGCTGTCCGATCGAGACCCTTCTGCGCTAGGACATGGACGCTCTAATGCGGTGATCCCGCGCCACCATGGCCGCCACGTTCACGCCCGAATCGACCGCCTGGTGCGTGCCGCAGCCGTATCCCCCGGCGTCGCAGCCGACGTAGTACAGGCCTCGGATCGGCGCTTTGGCCGAGGGCTTGTGCCGGCCGCACTGCCCTACTATCTGGCCGAGGCCGATGCACTCGCCGCCTTGGCCCGGTAGAACGTGGTCCCTGGTCAGGACCGAGACATGGTAGGTGCTGTAGCGCTCCTTCGACTCGATTGCTCGCTCTGCGTCGGGCCAGATCCTGAAGAACGTCTCCTCCAGCTTGTTCCACCACATCTCCGCGTCGGGAGCGTCGGCGTCCGGCGAGCAGATGGTTCCCACAAGGGCGCACTGCCTGCCTTCGGGAGCGAGTGAGGAGTCGTAGAGAGAGGGCACGACCACAAAGAGGAGCGCATCCTCAGGCATCTCGCCTTCCTTTGCCTTCCGGAAGCGCTCGGTATCCATGTAGCTGTCGTCCGAGAAGGTGATGTACACGCCTCGGTCGAAGACGGGCTTGTTGAAGAAGTAGCGGATGCCCATGATGCCCCACGACGGGAGGAGGTCCTTGACGTAGGCCACATAGCCCCTGTCGAAGTGCTCCTCACCCACGAGGTTGATCATCGTCGGCTGGATGCCGGCGTTGCTGACGACGATGGGCGCGCGGAATGTGCCCTGGTCTGTGACCACACCAGCCACCGCCCCATCCTCCACCATGATCCGGTCCACGTGCGTCTTCAGCAGCACTCGCCCGCCGTACTTCCCCACCGCCTCGGCGAACACCTCGGCCACCCGGCCGAAGCCGCCGGTGCTGTAGCGCATCGCTCCGCCCTTGGCAAAGTCCTGGTGGGTCCTGATGGCCTCCGATGCGGCAACGAGATCAATAGGAGACACGAAGACGATGTTGCACCACATGCCGAAGTATGTGCGGACAGGCTCCGGCACGTCGTAGCGGGAGAGGAACTCGCTCAACGTCACGTCGTCCAACTTGTCGATCTCCTCGGGCGGCATCGTCGTCATGTCCATGAAAGCCTTCGCCGCGCTGGGGAGCTCTTCCTCGGTGAGTTGCAGCATCCGCACGAGGGCCAGAGGTCCCTCGTCGGCCTGCTGCTCACCCGGCGGCGCCGGCGTCTCGTAGCGACCGCTTCGCCCCTTGTACATGAGGGCGCCGATACCGGGCGGTGTAATCAGTTCCACCTCGCCCTCCATATCCAGCTCCTTGAGAACGGCGTGGAACTGAGAGTTGTTGCTGGGGCCACCGACCACGGGCCAGAACTCGTAGCGGAAGCCCTCCTTGGACATGGTCAGCGCCTTGCCGCCAACGATGGTGTTCTTGTCAACAAGGAGTGTCTTCAGCCCTCCCTTGGCCAGCAGGGCAGCACACGTGGAGCCGCCGAAGCCAGCGCCCACCACTATGACGTCGTACTTCTCTTCCATCAGGTTGGCCTCCATTAGGATGCGCGCATTTAGCGTCTCGCTAGGATTGATGGCATTATAGCACTGCGTCCCCGTCTTCGCTGCCC
>DAOULP010000070.1:0-5707 GCA_034420175.1 Dehalococcoidia bacterium
TCTCCTCCGCCTCCCGTCGCGCGATCTCCTCCGACCGTCGCTCGAGGGCTGCCTCCTGCCGCTGGCGCTGGATGTCGGCCAGAAGGCTTTCGACCTCGACCTGCTCCGGCGCCAGGGAGGACTGGGCGGTCTCGATGATCTCGGGCGCCAGGCCCAGCCGGGCGGCGATGGCGAGGGCGTTGCTGCGGCCGGGCAGGCCGATGCTCAGGTGGTAGGTGGGAGCCAGCGTCTCGGGGTCGAACTCGACCGAGGCGTTCATGACGCCCGGCGTCTCGTGGGCGAAGACCTTGAGCTCGCCATGGTGCGTGGTGGCGACGGTCAGGCAGCCAATCGCCAGCAGGTGCTGGATGACGGCGCGGGCCAGGGCCGAACCCTCGGCGGGGTCAGTGCCGGCGGCCAGCTCGTCTAGCAGGACGAGGCTGCGCGGCTCGGCGTCCCCCAGGATGCCGATGATGTTCGTCATGTGGCTGCTGAACGTCGAGAGCGACTGCTCGATGCTCTGCTCGTCGCCGATGTCGGCGTGTATGGACGAGAAGACGGGCACGCGGCTGCCGGCGTCGGCGGGGACGGGCAGGCCGGCCAGGGCCATCAGGGCCAGGAGCCCCGTGGTCTTCAGGGCGACCGTCTTGCCGCCGGTGTTTGGTCCGGTGATGAGCAGAGCCGAGTAGCCGGCACCTACGGCAAGCGAGATGGGCACCACGTCGCTGCTCAGCAGGGGATGGCGGGCGTTGATCAGGCTCAACGGGGCCGGCGCCGCCACCAGCCACGACTGCGGCCCGTCCTCGTGCGGTAGCTCGTCGGCGCCCATCTCGGTGGCCAGGCGCGCCTTGGCCAGCGCGAGGTCGATCTCGGCCAGGCCTTCCACGTCGCCGGTGATCCCCTCGGCGGCGCTGCCGACGGCGGCGCTCAGACGGCGGAGCACGCGCTCGACCTCGTGCTGCTCCTCCAGTTGCAGCTCGCGCCAGGTGTTCGCGAGGTGGACGACCGCCAGCGGTTCGATGAAGACAGTGGCGCCGCTGGAGGACATGTCGTGAACGATGCCCTGGATCTGGCCCCGGAAGTCGGCTTTGACGGGGATGACGTAGCGGCCATCGCGCAGAGTGACGATGGGCTCCTGCGCGACCTGGCGGCCCAAAGCCGAGTTCAGGATCTCCTGAAGCCTGGAGTGGAGGCGGTCGTGGGCGGTGCGCACGTCGCGGCGGAGGATGGCGAGGGCGGGGCTGGCGCCGTCGGTGACCTCGGCGCGGGCACTGATGGCGCGACCGATGTCGGCGGCCAGGTCGGGGACCTCCGGCAGGTCCTCCGCCAGCTCCGAAAGCAGGGGCAGGCTGTCGGAGAACCGCGCCAGCGTCGAACGCATCTCCAGTGCCGCCTGCAGGGTGGAGGCTATCTCCAGAAGCTCCGTAGGCTCCAGGATGCCGCCCAGACCGGCCTTGTGGGCCAGGGGCCGCACGTCGTGGGCGCCGCCCAGCCCGACACTGGGCTTCATCGATAGCAGGCCCTTCGCCTCGGCAGTCAGGCGCTGGCGGCGTACCACTTCGGTGTGGCTGGTGGAGGGACGCAGGGCGAGCGCCAGCTCGCGGCCGGCCGAGAAGGAGGTGTGGCGGGCCAGCCGGGCCAGGACCTTGTCGAACTCCAGCGTCGTCAGGGTCTTCTCGTGCATGTTCGCCAATTCAGGTTAGTTGTCTCGCCGCCACCGCTCGCCCTTCGACAGGCCTAGGACGAGCCGAAGCTGTCCGCTCACTGTGGGTTGCGGCAGCCCGCTCATAGTGAGCGTGTGCAACCCCACCGCTCGCCCTTCGACATGCTCAGGATGAGCGGTTGGGCCCAAGCGCGCGGGCAGCGGCCAGCCGAGAAGGCGGTGTGGCGGGCCAGCCGGGCCAGGACCTTGTCGAACTCCAGCGTTGTTAGGGTCTTCTCGTGCATCTGCACGAATTGTAGCAGACTTGCCGGGCGATAGCGGGCTAGAGGTCTCGCCCCAGCACTACCGAGGTCTCGCGCTGGCGGTCGGGGATGTGCCAGTAGGTCCGCAGGAGGCCGTCGCCGTCGGGCAGGAGGCTGAAGCCGTGCCTCTCGTAGAAGGCGATGGCCCACGACGCAGCGGCCCACGTGCCGACCAGCAGTCGAGGTGTCGTCGTGAGGTCTACGAGGTGCTGGATGAGGGCGCTGCCTATGCCGCGGCCCTGGTGCTCGGGCAGAACGTAGGCGTGCCGGACGAGCGTGACGGCGGGCGGTCCGTTCAGGGGCTGATACCCCATCACGCCGACCAGCTCGCCTGACTCATCCCACCCGAAGAAGCTCATCTCCAGGCTCTCGGCCAGCAGCTCCTCCGGCGGCATGTAGGGGTCGTTGTAGCAGTCGTCGGGGATGACGCCTCGATAGGCGGTGGCGGCCTGGTTGACGATGTGAAGGATTCGGGGATGGTCGGCCTCGGCGCAGGGGCGAATCATGGCGGCTACTCGTACCTCTCGACCTGGAATCGATACAGCTCGGTCGGCTCGTCGGCGAGGATGCCTCCCTTGGAGCGAGCGATCGCCACCTGGTCATCGACGGAGTCGATGCCCGGCAGGTCGGGCAGGAGCAGCCCCCGCCGGCGGCCGCTTTGGACGACGACCCCGTACCGGCGCGGGTCCAGCTCCTCAGGCCCGCTGATGCGCTCCGCCGGGCTGAGGACATCGACGCTGTAGGTGAGGTGGGCCAGTTCGTTCTCCTCTATCGGCTCGAAGCGCGGATCTCGGGTAGCCGCGGAGATAGCGTTCTCGATGATCTCGTGCGCCAGGTCGGGCTGAACGGGCTCCACAGTGCCGATACAGCCCCGCAGGTCGCCGAGCTTCTTGATGGAGACGAAGGCGGCGTCCCGCCGGAGCATCGCCGGCGTTCGCTCGGAGGGCTCGATGGTTTCGTGGCGCCGCACGTAACTCTCGACTGCCTCCCGAGCCAGGCGAACGTAGGGGTGAGACGTTCCTGTCCCCTCTGCCTCGCTCCCGGCTGCGACGGTTGGACGCGGACCCAGCACATCGATCGCGGCTACGAGATAGCCCACGCCGAAGGGCCCTTCGTAGGAAAGGACGCGCGGCTGCACTTGAAGATGACTCAGGGCGCCCATGAGGAGGCTGGTCTGAGGCACGGCGTCCTCGGCGGCCTTGTGACGGAAGCCGGTGTCAACCCGGACCATCCAGTCAACGTCCCACTCCTCAATGGCCAGCCGGTAGCGCTCGTCGAACTGGGGACCGGCGGGGTCGTAACCGCTGGGAGCCCCTGGAATAAGGGCGTGCGACAGATCGGCGCTGCAAATGATGGCGGTTGGCCTTCCCAGCCGGGTCAGGGCGCGGCCCACGGCCTTGCCCAGGGCGTAGTGAGCCTGTGGCGACAGGAAGGAGATGGTCATCGTGACCAGGCGGGTGCCACGCATCCCCGACCGCAGGTAATAGAGGGGCACGGTGCAACCCCAGTCAAGGTTGAGCCCCCAGTCCCTGAGCGCAGCCAGTGGCATGCCCTCAGCCAAGGCCTCCTCTTGGAGCAGGGCCACGGCCTCGGGATCGCTATCGAAGACGAAGCTCACGGTGGGGGCACCCCACTGGACGAAGCTGCCGATGGCCTGCGGCGCCGTCGATATGCCCATGGCGTCGGGCTGAATGGGGCCGTGGGGGCTAATGAGGAGCACAGTCTCAGGCTGCTGCTGGCCCATCGCCCCGGCAGCCTGGCGCAGCGCCTCGACGGTGTGCGATGTGTCCGCTTCCCTGCCACGCCCGACCTCGGGGACGATGACGGGCGGGTGAGGCGCAATACAGGCATAGACGATGCCCGGTTGCCCGCCTGCCATGGCGACGCTCCTCGTCGCGATTATAGCATCGACCCGTGGAGGGTCGCCAACGGCGGCGTGTCGAGTGAACACCCCGCCACGGGAGGGCGCCCCGCGCATCGTGGTCGCTTGACTGGGGTCTCTTCGGCCCGGCCGTGAGACGCAGGTTTGACAGAAACCGTGGCGAGCCTAGCTGGGGTGCCTCAGGACTGGCCGCCGAGCGCCGCCTTCAGTGCCTCCACCAGCGGGCGGTCCTGGCGCGGGTCTACCGTGCGGGGGTCGAGGAGCAGCGTGTCGCGCTCGATGCGGCCCACGACCGGCGGATTGCCGGTGCGCAGGCGCTTGGCCAGAGCCTCTGCGTCCAGCGTGCCGTCGCCGCCCAGAGCCAGCAGCCGGCTGGGCAGGCTCTCCTCCGGCAGGCTGCCGCCGCCCACCATCGAGCGCCCCTCCACGACCCGGGCCTGCACCCCGACCCGGCGGCAGGCCTGAGCCCAGCGGCGGGAGCGTCGCTCCAAGTCGTCCACGGGCGTAGCGATCATCCGCCAGACCGGCACCTTGGTGAGGGCCTCTCCCCGCAGGTAGTGACGCAGGGTCGCGGCCAGCCCGGCGATACTGGTCTTGCCCAATCGCAGGGCGCGAGCCATTGGGTGACGCCGCAGGGCGGACACCAGGTCGCGCCTGCCGACGGCGATGCCGCCTTGGGGCCCGCCAAGAAGCTTGTCGGCGGAGAAGAGGACGAGGTCGGCGCCAGCGGCCAGGCTCTCCTGGGGCGTCGGCTCGGCGGCCAGCCCGAACGGCCGTGTGTCCAGGAGGCAGCCGCTCCCCAGGTCGTCGAGGAGCAGGAGCGAGCGTTCGTGAGCCAGGGCCGCCAGCTCTGGCAATGGTACCGTATCGGTAAAGCCGACCAGCCGGAAGTTGCTGGCATGGACCCGCATGAGCGCGACGGTCTCCTCGCCTATGGCCTGCTCGTAATCGCGAAGATACGTGCGGTTCGTCGTACCCACCTCGACGAGGCGGGCGCCGCTCTCGCGCATCACGTCGGGAATGCGAAAACCGCCGCCGATCTCCACGAGTTGGCCCCGGGAGATGATCACCTCCCGCCCCTGGGCCAGGGCGGTCAGGGCAAGGAGCACGGCGGAGGCGTTGTTGTTTACGGCGATGGCGGCGTCGGCGCCCGTGAGGCGGCAGAGAAGCGTCTCCAAGTGAGCGAATCGGGTTCCCCTCTCGCCTTCCGTGAGCTCGAACTCCAGGTTGCTGTAGCCCTTGCCCACGGCGGCCATGGCGGCCAGCGTGTCGTCCGAGAGGGGGGCCCGGCCGAGGTTGGTGTGGATGATGACACCGGTAGCGTTGATGACCGGTCGTAGGGACGGAGTCAGAGTGGAGGACGCGCGCTCAACTAGTGAGGATACGATCTCTTCGAATGGTGGGCAGGGTTCTCCGGTGGCGATGGTCTGCCTCAGATCGTCCAGATGCTCACGCGCAAGTTCGGTGACGGTGGGCGCGCCGTACTCGGCGGTGAGGGCTGCCACGCGGTCGTCCGCGAGAAGCCGGTCGACACTGGGCAGACTTCGATAGGCGCTCGTCAAGGTGGCCTCCTCGTCGGCTATTCTAGCACGTTAGCGGTCCGGTGCCATGGGCGATGCCGGGTAGTGCCTTTACGACTGTCACCGGGTTCGAAACGGATGGGCGGGCCCTCGCCATTCTTCTTCGTGCCGATCATCACAATTGTCTTGACCCTGAGCAGACCCCACTCTATCATGAGCCTTGAACCCCTATAGCCCTGAAAGGAAGGTCCCAATGAACCTGCGCATCCCCGGTCCTACCCCCTGCCCGCCGGAAGTGCTGGCGGCCGTCGGACGCCAGATGATCAACCACCGCGGACCGGAGTTCCAGGAGATGCTGGCG
>DAOULP010000071.1:0-3336 GCA_034420175.1 Dehalococcoidia bacterium
CCATGACCCGCTGGTCGAAGTCGTCGCCGCCCAGGTGGGTGTCGCCGTTGGTGGACTTGACCTGGAAGGTCCCCTCGCCGATCTCCAGGATCGAGATGTCGAAGGTGCCGCCGCCCAGGTCGAAGACGGCGATCGTCTCCTCGCCCTTCTTGTCGAGCCCGTAGGCCAGCGAGGCCGCCGTGGGCTCGTTGATGATGCGCAGCACCTCGAGCCCGGCGATCTTCCCCGCGTCCTTGGTGGCCGAGCGCTGGCTATCGTTGAAGTAGGCCGGAACGGTGATAACGGCCTCGGTGACCGGCTCCCCCAGGTAGGCCTCGGCGTCGGTCTTCATCTTCTGGAGGATCATGGCCGAGATCTCGGCTGGCGAGTAAGGCCGGTCGCCCATGTTGACGCGGGCGTCGCCGTTCTCGGCGGCGTCGATCTTGAAGGGCAAGATCTTGACGTCTCGCTGCACCACCTCGTCCGAGAAGCGGCGGCCCATGAGCCGCTTGATGCTGAAGATAGTGTTCTCAGGGTTGGTGATGGCCTGTCGCTTGGCCACCTGCCCGGTTAGGCGCTCGCCCGACTTGGCGACGGCGACAACGGAAGGGGTGGTGCGCCCGCCCTCGCTGTTGGGGATGACGACGGGCTCGCCGGCCTCCATCACAGCCATGCAGCTATTCGTGGTTCCTAAGTCGATTCCTATTACCTTTGCCATGGTCTCCCTCCCGGGATTGTCTTAGGGTTGGGGCCTGGCCCGGCGCGTCACCTGTCGGCCACGAAGCCCGTGTCCCGCTCCCGCGGGTGCTACCCCGCGAATAAGAGTTCTTTTCGTAAAGAACAGAAATGGGTTGCAGGGGACACCCCTGCACGACCCCGCCAGAGGGGGCGCAGCCCCCTCTGGACTCCCCCGCATCCACCTGGTCGTAGGGGCGTAGCTTCAGCTGCGCCCACAGCGGCGAGTCCTCCCCTTCCGTCAGGGCATGCCATGGGCAGCTCGAAAGGCCCTCCAGCGATCCAGTGCATCCATTGCCTCGCGGCAGGTCTCATCAGGCATGCCCCGACGGTCAGCTTCCAAGAGCACTTCGAAGGTGGTCGTCGGCACACGCTGACCAGGTCCGACGGAATAGGCGATTGGATTGGCGTTCCAGAAAGCCACGCTTTCCTGGTATCGCTCCAAAGCCTTTCCGTATTCGGCCTCCAGCCTCTGACTCTCGTCTTCAATACTCATTTCACTTCCCTGCGGTGAAGGCAGACGTGAAAGCCTCTAGCTAGGGTGATTTGGGCACCCTGCCGGTTGAAACCGGCGGCTTGCGCTCTAAGAAGCTGCGGGATTCATCCCGCAGGTTGCTCCTGTCCCCCCACCTCTGGCTCCTCGCCTGGTTCCTGGCTCCCTTCGCCGGAGGCGAATCCGCCACTGGCGGAGGTTCCGGGTTCCTGTTCCCCCTTCTTCCCCACGACCACCATGGCGGGCCGGATGACGCGGTCGCCGAGGCGGTAGCCCTTCTGCACCTCCGCCACCACCTTGCCCTCCTCCCCCTCGCCGTACATGACGGCCTCGTGGAGGTTGGGGTCAAAGGTCTCGCCCTCGGCTTTGATCTCGTTGACGCCGGCCGCCTCCATGACGGCCTGGAACTTGCGGTAGATGAGGCGGATGCCGTCCACCCAGGTCAGGCCCGCCAGGCGGATGTCGACGCCTTGCAGCGCCCGCTCCAGGTCGTCCAGCAGCGGCAGGACGTTGATGACGAGGGCGGCGGTGGCCAGGCGACCGTGCTCCTCGCGCTCCTTCTCCGCCCGGCGCTTGAGGTTCTGGTAGTCGGCGGCGGCCCGCTGCCAGCTCGCCATGTAGGACTCCGCCTTCGACTTCTCTTCCTCGAGGCGCGCCTTCAGCGTCTCGACATCCTCCACCTCGGCGGCCGCCTCTTCGACGGCGGCCTCGCCGGGGGCGTCGTCGCCGCTCATACGTGAGGAGGCCCGCTTGTCAACGGGGCCTTCTTCGTCCATCTTCTTCTTCTCGGTCATGGCATCAATCCCAGAGTCCCGGCATGGGACCCTCGGTCCTCGTTACACGTAGTGGCCGACCAGCTCGCTCATGAGGGTCCCCAGATAGCGGACGGTCGAAATTGTGCGCGGATAGCGCATGCGTGTAGGCCCCAGCACCGCGAGAGCGCCGCTGAGTGCCCCTGGGACGCCGTAGCGAGCGATAAGCAAGCTACAGTCGTGGAGGGCGTCCTGCTGATTCTCACTGCCGATGACCACGGTGACGCCTTCGCTGGCCAGGCTCCTCAGGGGCAGCGATCGAGTCAGGCTGTACTGGTCGAGCACGGCCAGCAGGTCCAGCATCTTCTCGGCGCTGGAGAACTCCGGCTGGCCGAGAACCAGGGGCATCCCCTCCAGGCAGGCCTCGTCGTACCGGCCTTCGTCCTCGGCGGCCATCAGCGACCGGACGTGGTCCATGATCTGCAGGTCCAGGGACGGAATGTCCACCACCATGTTCCGAATCTGGCCTTCGGTCAGCCCCTCGCAAAGGTCGGTCAGTCTGTGAGCCGAGGTCGTCAGCTCGGGCTGGCTCAGGGCCTCCGACAGGGTCAGCACCTGCTGCAGCAAACGCCCGTCGCGTAGAACCAGGACCAGAAGGACCACCAGGTCGTGCAGGCTCACCAGCTCTACGTGTCTGAGACGGCAGTTAGGCGATCGCGGCGTGGTAACGACGGCCATGTTGCGTGCCGCCTGGGCAAGGACGGCCGCCGCCAAGTGAACCCACTCCTCCAACTCGCGGCCAGCCTGGTGGAACTGGTGGCGAATGGTCTCCTTCTCGTCCGGCGTCAGGTCCTGCTCCTCCATCAGGCTCTCGATGTAGTATCGATAGCCCTTGTCGGAAGGGACGCGCCCCGAGGAGGTGTAGGGGTGCGTGACGTACCCCTCCTCCTCCAGCTTCGCCAGTTCGTTGCGAATGGTGGCCGATGAGAGCGGCAGGCGAAACCTGCTCACAATGGTCTGCGAGCCCACCGGCACCGCCGAATCGACGTACTCCTCAACCACGAGGCGCAGGATTTGGGAGCGACGCTCCGTCAGCATAGGCGTCCTCCGAAGCCCTCCAGACTCCCCAGAGAAGGGCCTCGTTGACCCGATTAGCACTCTCATGGTTAGAGTGCTAATCGCAGCTAGAATCTATCATCCGGACGGGCCGTTGTCAAGGGGTGGCAGCCCTCACCCTGGCCTACCCTATTACTGCGTGCTATACTCCACGCAGCTTCCGAGAAACGGCGCGAGCCAGGTGTCTATGCCTTCTGCAAGGATCGCCGGCCTGGGCAAGTACGTACCGGAGCGAGTGCTCACGAATGAGGAGCTCTCGCG
>DAOULP010000072.1:0-17695 GCA_034420175.1 Dehalococcoidia bacterium
GCTCCTTCTCCTTGGCGGCCGCGGCCAGGCTGGCCTCCGCCCGGCCCTCGTATACGTGGCCTCGGGAGCCGTCTACGGTCACGATCTGGCCGTTGCGGAGGTCCTTTGTGGCGCTGCCGGTGCCCACTACGCAGGGGATGCCGAGCTCGCGGCTGACGATGGCCGCATGGGCCGTGCGCCCACCTCGATCCGTGATAATCGCCGCCGCCCTCTTCATGGCCGGCACGAAGTCGGGTGTGGTCATGTCGGCGACCAGAACGTCTCCCTTCGCCACCTTGCCGATCTCGGAGGCGTCGAGGACGATCTTCACCGGACCGGCCTCTGCGCCGGGGCTGGCGGCCGAACCCTCCAAGAGCATGGGCGCCGTCTCGTCCACGGCCTCGCCTTCCTGGGTGTCCCTTATGGTGGTGACGGGCCGGGTCTGGACAAGGTAGAGGTTGGAGTTCTCTTTGGCCCACTCGAGGTCCTGGGGCACGCCGTAGTGCTGTTCGATGCGGCGCGCGATCTCTGCCAGCTTGACGATGTCGTCGTCGGCAAGCTTCTGGCTGTCGCGGTCGGCGGCGGCCACCTCCGCCCAGACGATGCCCGACAGGCCTTCTCCCTCGCCCCCCTTGCCGGCCTTGCCGCGAATCAGTTGCCGGTCCTGGGCGGCGACCTCGCGCTTCAGGATCTGGAGCCTCTTCTTATCCACTGTGTACTGGTCGGGCGTCACCTGGCCGGAGACGATGGCCTCGCCCAGGCCGCAGACAGCCTCGATGTAGATCTTGGTGGCATCGCTGGAGACAGGCTCGACGGTGAACATGACGCCGGAGCGCTCCGACTGCACCATGCGCTGGACGGGCACCGCGATGCCCACCCTCATGTGCTCGAAGCCGTTCTCCACGCGGTAGAAGATGGCTCGGGCCTCGAACAGCGAGGCCCAGCAGGCCTTCACCGCTTCGACCACCTCGGCGTCACCCTCAACGTTCAGGAAGGTGCTCTGCTGACCGGCAAAGGAGGCCGTGGGGAGGTCCTCGGCGGTGGCCGAGCTTCGTACGGCTACGGGACCGCTGCCCATCTTGTGGTAGGCATCGACGATCTGCCGGGCCGTGTCCTCGGGCACGGTGGAGTCGGTGATGAGGCGCTTGATCTGCCGGGAGGCTTTCTGAAGGGCGTCGCTGTCGTGGTGGTCAAGGCCGGCCAGCAGCTCCTCTATTTTCGGACGAAGGCCAGCGCTGTCCAGGAACAGATAGTACGTCTGTGAGGTAACGACGAACCCCGGTGGCACCGGGATCTGGGCCTGGGTCATTTCACCCAGGTTGGCTCCCTTGCCCCCCACTTGGGCGATGTCGTCCTTGCCGATCTCTTGGAACCAGAGGATGGCCTTGTCGTTCCCCATCGAAGCGGTCCTCCCTATGCAGTGTCGTTGCCTCGGCACAAAGCCAAGGCAGCGGTCAGCCGGCTGTCCCTGCCTGCGCCAGCCCGCTGCCAGCGCGCGTATTATATATCATCGGGGGACGGGGCCTACAGGTATAGGGGCAAGTGCTCTATCCCACGATAGAAACCCCCTATCTCGGCTATTCGACCAGCGCTGAGCCGTCACTCAACCGTGACGGTCTTGGCAAGGTTGCGAGGCTGGTCCACATCGCAACCCCGGCGCAGCGCGATGTGATAGGCCAGGAGCTGCAGGGGGATCGCCGTGAGGATGGGCATGAGAAGCGGCGAAGCCTCGGGCAAGTACAGGACGTGGTCCGCCTTGGCCGCGATCTCCGAGTCGCCCTCCGTGGCCAGGGCGATGACCACACCATCCCGGGCCTTTACCTGCTCGATGTTGGAGAGCATCTTGCCGTGGAGGCCGTCTCGTAGGGCGATGGCAACCACCGGCATGCTCTGGTCGATGAGGGCGATTGGCCCGTGCTTCATCTCGCCTGCGGGGTAGCCCTCGGCGTGGATATAGCTGACCTCCTTCAGCTTCAGTGCCCCCTCCATGGCGATGGGGTGCTGAATGCCGCGGGCCAGGAAGAGGAAGTTCTGATGTCGGAAGAAGAGATGAGCCAGCCGTTCCAGTTCTGCGTCCTGCTTGAGGACCTCTCCCACCAGGTGGGGGATTCTCATCAGGGGGTCAAGCAATCCCGCGAGTTGCCGGTCGTCCAAGCTGCCGCGGCGGCGGCCCAGATAGCAGGCCAGCAGGTAGAGGGCGGCGATGGCTGAGGTGAACGTCTTGGTGCTGAGCACGGCGATCTCGAGCCCGCAGCGTGTGTAGACGGTACCCTGGGCCACGCGGGCGGCCTGGCTACCCACCACGTTGCAGACCGTGACTTGGGGGGCGCCTTTGCCCGCCGCCTCCGTCATGGCTGCCAGCGTATCCACCGTCTCCCCCGACTGGCCTACGGAGACGACGAGAGTGTCCGGCCCGACCAGCGGATCCCGGTAACGGAACTCGGAGGAGTTGTCCACCTCCGCCGGAATGCCCGCGATGCGCTCGAAGTAGTGGCGACCGACCATCGCGGCGTGCAGGCTGGTCCCCATCCCCACCAGAACGACGCGATTCAGCGAGCGGAGCTCTTGGTCGGAGAACGGCATCCCTTCCAGTTCCACCGCAGGCGGTTCGAACTGAGCCCGACCGCGGATCGTGTCAAGGATGGCCTCAGGCTGCTCCATCGTCTCCTTGATCATGAAGTGCTTGTGGACGCCCTTCGCGGCCGTCACCGGATCGTAGGGAACAGTCTGGGGTTCCGGCGTGAGCGTTTCACCGGCGGCCGACCAGTACTCGGCGCCGGAGCGGCGGATGACCGCCACCTCGCGGTCGGCCAGGAAGACGACGCGGCGGGTATGGGGCAGCAGCGCCGGAAGGTCACTGGCGAGGAACATCTCGCCCTCGCCGTAGCCCACGGTGACGCCGCCAGCGTTGCCGACTCGTGCCGCAACCAGCGTGCCGGGCTCCCGACGGCCCATGACGACGATGGCGTGGGCGCCCTCAATCTGGGCTATCGTGCCGCGCACGGCGGTGACCAAGTCCGCGCCTCGCGCCAGGTGGCTCTCGATCAGGTGAGAGATGACCTCGGTGTCAGTCTCCGAGGTGAATCGATGCCCCGCCTCTTGGAGGTCGCGCTTGAGCGCCAGGTAGTTCTCGACGATGCCGTTGTGGATCACCACGACATCGCCGGAGCAGTCCTGCTGCGGGTGGGCGTTGTCCTGGCTGGGGCGGCCGTGGGTGGCCCAGCGAGTGTGGCCGATGCCCAGGTGGCCGGAGGGGATATGCCCCTCCAGCGACGTGGCCAGCCCGTTCAGCTTCCCGACGCACTTAGCGACGTGAAGCGCGCCGCCATCGTCGAGGACGGCAATGCCAGCGCTGTCATAGCCCCGGTACTCCAGGCGGCTGAGCCCCTCCAGCAAGAGTGGCGCCGCGGGCCTCGGGCCCACATAGCCCATGATGCCGCACACTGCTCTCTCCCTACCTCCCGACTACAGCCTGTCCCAACGCGGAGTCCCCCTCAGCGCATTCTAGCCAGCATTCCTCAAGGCGCAAGACCGGCCGCAAGGCGCGGCCCCCCTTCAGGTGTACCGGCCCGTCTAGTCCCTTTGGATTTGACGCAGGTGCGCCAGATCATGGTCCGAGCGGTGCCGCGCCAGTGCTCGCAGGCTGAGGACTCCGAGCTCCTTGTGGCGGTAGCGGCGCTCCCAGCCCGCCTCGTCCAACATCCGCAGGAGTTCCACATTGAGGGCCCGGGCCGCCGCGTATGCAGCGAGGGAAGCGTCCGTGTCCCGCTTCTGGTACCGCATCGCGGCGGCCCACCGATCCTGATCGAACCCTTGCAGTTCTGGCTCGTCCTCTGCGATCGTCTGCCGCAATCGCCAGCCGAAAGCCATCTCGGTGTCGGCTAGGTGTGCTGCCACCTCCCTGGGCGACCACCCCTCCCTGCTCTTCGACCTGCCGGATCCTACGGCTTCTGCGATGATCTGGGGGGCGCCCGCTAGCCCGGCTAGGGTATCGGCGGGCATCTCCACTTCATCGCCGCATATCTCACAGCGCCGCTTCGTAGTCTCGAACTGCATGTCGGTTCGCTCCCTCAACCTGCTGGGTCCGAGCCGAAGCTCGGCGCTGGACAGAGTTGTGGCTCTGTCCCTACGAGGGCTCTTCAGGGTGCGGGGGTGCCAGAGGCCGTCATCTCCTCCAGGCGCGCGACCACCTCGTCGACGGCGGAGTCAGGGGTCGAAGCCCCGGCCGTGACGCCGACCCGCTCCCGGCTGACCAGCCACTCGGGCTCTATCTCGTCCGCCGTCTCGATGTGGTGAGTCTCCACCCCTTCTTCGCGGCACACCTCCGCCAGGTGACGGGTGTTGGCGCTGTCGTGGCCGCCGATGACAATCATCAAGTCTACCTGTCGCGCCAGCTCCTGGGCCGCCGCCTGCTGGGCGGTGGTCGCGTTGCAGAGGGTGTTGATGACGCGCAGCTCGCTGATGCGGTCCATGCGTGTCTCGAATAGCCGGCGGACGAAGGAAGCGAAGCGGGCCTCCGTGTGGGTGGTCTGAGAAAGGACGGCGACCCGCGAGGGCAGGTCTTCGGGCAGGCGGTCCAGCTCCGCCTCGTCGGCGATGGCGATGCCACGGCCCCCGGCCCAGCCCAGGACGCCCCGCACCTCCTTGTGCTCGGGGTTACCGAAGATGATCACGGCGAAGCCCTCCCGGGCCAAACGCCGGGCCCATTGCTGGGAGCGAGTGACGATGGGGCATGTGGTGTCGACGATCTCCGTCCCCAGCCGTTCCAGAGACTCCAGCACCTGGGGGCCCACGCCGTGGGCGGTGATGGCCACGGGCCGGCCGTCGACCTCGTCGAGACTGCCCACCACGTCGATGCCGCGCTGACGCAGCCGCTCCACGACCTGACGGTTGTGCACGGTGGAGCCCAGGGTGGCGAGGGGGCCCGTCTCCTGGGCCGCCGCCTCCATCATTTCCACCGCCCGCCGGACCCCGAAGCAGAATCCCATGTCGCGGGCGCGAATGATCTCCATGCTCCCTCGCTGCCTAGTTTGTTCTCACCTGTTGCCGTGGCGTGTCGGTGGTCGTCGCCACCTTGTCCTGGTAGTACCCCCGATACTCTGGCGGTAGCAGGGCGGCGATACGGCCCATGATCATATCGGTACAGTGCGCGATATCCTCGGGCGTCGGGCGATTCACAGGCGGGAGGAAGAAGGGCTGACCTACCACCATGCGGATCTTGATGCGACGGAAGGGGCGGAAGAAGTCCGAGGGAAGCCGCACGACCTCGGTGCCCGTGACGGCAACAGGCAGGATTGGCGCGCCGGCCCTGAGAGCGACGATAGCGGTGCCCGGCTGGCCCTTCCTCATGGAGCCCGTCCTGCTGCGGGTGCCCTCTGGGAACATGACCAGGGCCTCGCCCCGACGGAGCACCTGCACGGCTCGTCGCAACGCCTTGAGGTCGGCCTCGGTGCGCCGCACCGGGAAAGCGCCCATGAGACGCAGGTAGCCGCCCCAGACGAGCCACTGGAACATCTCGTCCTTGGCCATGAAGACCACCCGCCGCCCCAGGAAGCCGCCCACCATTCCGGGGTCGGTGTTGTTCAGGTGGTTGGAGACGATGATCAGCCCGCCACGGCGAGGTACGTTCTCCGCACCGATCACCTCGACCTTGGCGTAGATGGCCATGATGAGGCGCAGTAGGAGCCAGCCCATTCGGTAGAAGAAGGGGACGATCAACTCCGTCTCTCCGCCAGCGACAGTACCTTCTCGACGACCTCCTCCAGGGTGAGGCCGTCTGTACTGATGACAACGGCATCGGCCGCCGGCCGCATGGGCGACACTGGTCGCGTGCTGTCTATCGCGTCGCGCCTCTCCAAGTCGGCCAGGACGCCTTCCAGGGAAGGCGCCAGGTCCTTGAGGGCCAACTGCTTGCGGCGCCGCCGTGCCCGCTCGTCGCGCGAGGCCTCCAGATACACCTTAAGGTCCGCGTCCGGGAGGACGACGGTGCCGATGTCGCGGCCGGCCATTACGGTGGGCCGTCCTCGAGCGAGCTCCCGCTGGTTCCGTACCAGCGCTTCTCGCACCGCCGGCACACGGGAGACGAGCGAGACGCTGGCTTCCACCTCGGGCGTCCTGAGATGGGGCGTCGCGTCCTCGCCGTCCACACGAATGCGGCACTGCTCGGTGCTTCCGGGTCTTGGTGGAGTGACCACCATCCTGGTTCCCGTGGCCAGCCGGTCCATAGCTTCCTCGTCCTCGGGGTCCAGGCGACGCTGAAGGGCCAGCCAAGTCAGCGCCCGGTACATGGCACCGGTGTCAATGAACAGATAGCCTAGCCTGCGGGCTAACAGATTCCCGACATCGCTCTTGCCGGATGCTGCCGGCCCGTCGATAGCGATGGTCTTCGGAGTCGCCTGCTCTCCTCCCGAGCCGCTGTTCTCTGGGCTGGTGCTCTCGCTGCCCAGCATGTCCATCCCAATGATTATAGGTGTCCCCTCCCCAGGGCGGCAACACGCTCCCCTAGGCGCGGGAGGACCGGGTGAACCACAGGAACACGCCCGCCACGCCGGCCCCGGTTCCTCCGACGAACACGAGCCCCGCGACCAGGAGGAGCCACAGCCAGGAAGGGCCGCCGCCCTCGGCCGCAGGCAGTGCCTCGCCCTTCACCTCCGAGAGGGGAGAGTCGGTGGTGGCCGTGGGCGATGGGAGAGATGATGGTCCTTGGCCCGGCGATGGGTGGGCATTGTCGCGGAAGTCGGCGGCGGCATCCGTGTCCCGGTCCGGAGGGAAGCGCTCCAGGCTGTGGCCAGGCGATACGGTCGGCGCCGGTGGCTGGAAGAACTCGGTGTCTGAGCCGTAGGAGAGGGCGTCCACAGGCCGGCCTTCCTCATCTAGGAGGAGGAGGCGGTCGCCTTCGTTGGCCAGGCCGTTCCCGATCCTGCCGTCGGCGAGGACGACCAGATTGTCTCGGAGGGAGGGATATCGACGCTGGAGATCCGCCGACGCCGCAACGACGGCGTAATCCCGGGGACCGAGCACCATCGACGGCACGGCGTCGCTGGCCACGTTGTCGGTCAGGCTCCACCCGGCCAGCTCGACGGGGTCCGAGCTGGCGTTGTATAGCTCTACCCACTCGTAGGAGGCGTCGTTGGCACCGCGGCCGGCGTCCGCAACCACCTCACTGATCTTGACCGCGTAGGGCGAGTCTTTGTCGCGCGACCGCCGGCCGACTTCCGGCGACCGGGCTTCAGTGGTGCGGCCCGACGACAGAATCGCCTCGCCTGAGAGGGCTGCGTCCCCGTCCGAAGGCTCGGCGGGACGCGGCCCGTCATCGGCGGGGACAGTGGGCACCGCCGCTTGCGGTGCCGTCTCTTCCAGGGCGAAGTCGTCTAGATAGATGATCTCGGCGGCGGCGGACGCCGGCATGAGGACGATGCGGGCACGGGCGGAGCGGGCCTCTTCAGGGGCGGTGACAGAGCCCGTGGAGAGGTATCGGAATGAGGGGTCGCTGCCAGCGAGGGTCTCTGGGGAGTCGGAGCTGGCCAACAGCGAGCCGGAAGCGTCTGAGGAGGCGTACCAGGAGAGGCGGAGGAAGACGAGGGAGTCCGGTGGCCCGTTCTTGAGAACGAAGCCGTGAAAGGTGTAGGAGCGGCCCGGCTCGATTGTGAGGGGCTGGAAGACCCACTTGGTGGCGGTAGTGGAAGAGGAGAGCGAGCCGGCGAAGGAGCCGGAGCGGGCGAAGGACATGGAGCGAGAAAGGAAGCCGCCAAACTTGCGCCATACCGCCGGCATGTCCTCCACTCCCTGTTCGAAGCCGCCGTTCATCAGGCGGCCATTGGCCATGGAAGCCACCTCTTGCTCGGCCCCAAGAGGCACCGAAGTGGCGGCCGGTGTCTGAGTCGATGATGGCATCTGGGTCGCGGTAGGCTCTGGCGTCGGCGTCGGGGGCGCCGTTTCTTCGAGGACGAAGTCGTCCAGGTAGATGATCTCTGCGGCGGCCGAAGCGGGCACCAAGACGATGCGGGCGCGGGCTGAGCGGGCCTCCTGAGGAGCGGTGACGGACCCTGTGGAGATGTATCGGTAGGAAGCATCGCTTCCGGAAAGGGTCTCTGGGGAGTCCGATGTGCCGAATGAGGAGCCGGAAGCGTCCGCCGAGGTGTACCAGGAGAGGCGGAGGAAGATCAAGGAGTCCGGCGGTCCGTTCTTGAGGACAAAGCCGTGGAAGGCGTAGGATCGGCCTGGCTCGACGGCGAGGGGCTGGAAGACCCATTTGGTGGAGGTAGTGGCGGACGAGAAGGAGCCGGCGAATGAGCCGGAGCGGGCCACGGAAGTGGAGCGGGAGAGGAAGCCGCCGAACTTGCGCCAGATGGCCGGCGCGTCCTCTACTCCCTGCTCGAAGCCGCCGTTCAGGATCGACTCCGAGGGCATTGGGACCTCCGTGGCCGTGGCCGTCGGGCCCACGGTGGGGCTGGGGCGAGGTGTGGATGTCGCCAAGGGCGCCGGGACAGTGGGCGAGGGCGTCTCCGTGGGTGCGGCCGGCGGCCCTTCGAACCTCAGGTCGTCGACGCAGGCCGCCGTTGCTCCTGATGCCGAGAGTTCCACTCGCAGGCGGGCCGAGTGGGCCTGCTGTGGCGCCGTGACGGAGCCTGTGATTAGGGTGTAGTCGGTGGTGCCGGGGAGGAGGAAGGCCAATGGTATGGGTGGGAAGGGGTCGTGTCCGCCGTCAACCGACTTGTAGAACACCAGGGATAGGTTGAGTTCAGGGGCCGGGTCGCCGCCGGGGACGAAGTGGGCGTACCCACTCGCTTCGTACGCTCCCCCCGGTTCAATGGGGACGGCCGCCGACAGGAGCCAGCCGGCCCCGCCCGTCTCCAGGTAGACGTGACCGGCGGGGTCGGCGTTGTGCCCGCTACAGATGTCGGTGTCGAAGCGCAGGGCGTAGCGGGGGGTCCAGCCGTCCCCACCCCGGCTGAAGTCGCCGTTGAACAGGAGCTCGTCGGCCTCCGCCTGGCGGCCAGGGGCAACGAGGGCCGGGCCCACGAGAATGAGCAGCGCGACGGCAAGTGGCATCCGTGCCCGCATGACCGAGAAGCCTCGGAGAAGACGGCCTCAGGCCGGAGTCGCCGTTCTGTGCTTTCGCCGATGGGGGTCCCG
Organism: Dehalococcoidia bacterium; assembly: GCA_034420175.1. Taxonomy (GTDB): domain Bacteria; phylum Chloroflexota; class Dehalococcoidia; order DSTF01; family JALHUB01; genus DAOULP01. The sequence continues at coordinate 9,115 of DAOULP010000072.1, forward strand.
CCCCGCCCAAGCGCACCGAATTATCCGGCGGTGCACCGAGCAGTGTCAAGAGGTCAAGGGGGCATCCAGGGAGTGCCGCGTCTATCGCCCCAACTCGGCCTGGAACTCCCGCAGCCTCTCCACCGTCACTTGCCATCCAAAGCGTCGAAACAGTTCCATGGCTGGGGTGAGGGCTAGCTCACGCGGCTCCGCGATCAGCTGAGTTCGCGGCAAGTCGACGCGGTACGGCAGCGCTTGTACCGACGTCTCATACTTCTTGAACAGGGGGCGCTTTAAGCTGTCCATCCAGAGTGAGCGGCCTTCAAGGCCGGATATCATCACTTCGATGTGCATCAGCTCGTCCCCCGCGTCCGTGAGTGCGAGACGCGCCGCGAACTCAAAGATCTCCGTGAATCGGTAGAGCGCATCAAGCACCGCCAGGACTGCGCCCGGTTTCCACCCTTGGGGCGCGGCGGACACGGTCGACTGGTCGTGCCAGTCGTGCCACATGCCTGCGATGTCAACGAACTGGCCGCTTTGATAGAGCCGCCAGACCTCAAGGAAGGCGTCCCACTCGGATTCCTGGCCTACCCAATCGACGTCTATGTGGGGCCGTGAGTGGGTGTCGATGTGGGGGAAATCCCACCCCCGGAGATCAACCGAGGCGTTTTGGACAATGGCGTACATCGAAGAGATATCGGGAATCCGCTGGCCAGCAAACGTCGTGGGGCGAATCACGGCTTGCCAGTACCCACGCGACCGGATCTTGTGCAGTAGGGCAGTCACTTCAGGTCACCCAGTTCCTCATCATACAGTTCGTCTGAGGTACGAGGGGTGACGCCGGAGATCTCCAGTCCGGCCGCCCGTGCCTGCGCGACGAATCTGCGCAGGCCTTTCTCAGAGGCCAGATCAAGCAAGTCCCTCATGTCAGCCTGCGATGGAATCTCCGCTGTCTCGGGCTTCCTTCGGCTTCTGACGTAGCAGGCGCCCTTTCTTAGAATGTCCGGGTAATCCTTGTTGCAGAGAACAGGAACATCCTCGAACTCGTGAACGTGAATAATGAGGTAGTGGCGGTCCTTCCACTGGACGATCTCCAATTCGAAACTGACGCTGGGATCGGCGTAGACGGCCAGCGCATCTGCGACATCATCATACTTCCAAGTCGCCAGAGCGGGCTTGCTGAGTCCAACAGGGGTCAGGGTGCCTTCGTTGTCTTGGACGCCAATAATCACTTGCCCCCCATCGCGACGGTTTGCCATTCCCAAGACTGCCCGCGTGACTCTTGCGAAGAATGGTTTGTCGGAACGCTTCCCTGGTCCCTTGAATTCCACGCCACGTTGCTCGTGGCCCAGGGTGAGCCGCGCCTCGAACTCCTCTTCGGTCATCGCAGGAACCCCTTCCTCTGTGACGCCGTTGGATCGAGGTCTGCACACCTGCTTCTGCGCAATCCCAGCGCACCGAATTATCCGGCGATGCACCGAGCACTGTCAAGGGCTGCGGGCGGGGTATTTTCGGAGGCGGTGCTAGAGGACCCGCGCCAGCCGCGGGTTGGGGGTGATGCCGGGGATGCGGCCCCGCTTGGCGACGGGCCTGCCGTCGATCTCGTGCAGGTCGGCGGTGAAGTCGATAGGGCTGGCGCTGGTGATGTGGCTGCCGACGCCGAAGCCATCCACGGGCGCCCCCGCCTCACGCATCCGACGGATGCGGTCGGGGGTGACGCCGCCGCTGACGAAGATCTGCACTCCGGGGAAGCCCGCCAAATCGAGGTGGGCCCGCACCTCCTTCACCAAGTGCGGGGTGACGCCGCCTCGCTCGCCCGGAGTGTCCAGCCGGACGCCGTTCAGCCGCTCGCCAAGGGCACGTGCCACCGCGACCGACTCCTCCACCTCGTCGCGAAAAGTGTCCACCAACACGATGCGGGGCACGTCCGGGGGCATGTGGCGGTCGAAGGCGGTTGCCGCACGCACCGTATCGCCGAGGCAGATGATCATGGCGTGGGGCATCGTCCCTGAGGCTGTGCGGCCGGCCAGGCGGGCCCCGGCCGGCGTCGACGCGCTGGCGCAGCCCCCCACGATGGCCGCGCAGTCCATGTAGGGCGCGACCGAGGGGTGAACGTGGCGGGCCCCGAAGCTGGTCACGGGAATGTCCCCGGCTGCTTCCACGCACTCGCGGGCGGCCGTCGCCCAGGCGCTCTCCTGGCCCAGGAATCCCAGGATGGCGGTCTCATACGTTCCGTAGGAGAGATACGGTCCGCTGATGCGCAGCACGACCTCCTTGCGGTCGAAGGGCTGGCCTTCATCCAGGGCCCAGACCTCGGCGTCGGACGGCAGCACGCGGCACAGGAGGGCCAGGGCCTCTCTTATCCCGCAGAGGATGCCGCCGTCCCTGGGGAAGACCTCCATAGTAGCGCGGGGGTTCACGTTCTCACGCTCCAGCACATCGTGGGCGCGGAGGAAGTAGACGTCGGCCGAATCCCCGCTCAGGATCGTGTCGGATATGGGGAACGGAGCCTCGTTCACCGTCGCTCCTCGCCCGGAGGCACGACCCAAGCTCCCAAGACCTTCTCCATGTGCTGGAGGGCGAATCGATGGGCCTCCTCATCGAAGCTGGCGACGCAGTCGGCCCGCACCTCGACGGGGTAGTCGCGGTTGCGCGCGTCCGCGGTGGTGTGGAGGACGCAGATATCGGTGCAGACGCCGCAGACCATGACCTTTTCCGGCGACACGTCGCGCAGCTTCTGCTCGAGAGCCGTGCCGTAGAACGCGCTGTAGCGCGTCTTAGGCACGATGTCGTCGGCCAGGTCAGACAGCTCCGGTATCACCTGCGACTCGACACTGCCCCGGACGCAGTGGGGCGGGAAGATCTCGAACTCCTTGTCGTCGGGGGCATGGTTGTCGCAGACGAAGATGACGTGTGAACCGCGAGCCTTCTCATCCTCCAGCAGGCGGCGTACGTTGGGGATGATTCGCCGGGCCGAGTCACCACAGTAGAGGGGATAACCGTCTTCGAGGAAGCCCCGCAGCATGTCGATGACCAGCACGACGTTGGCCACGTCCAACTCCCCTCAGGTCACAAGGGGCGCAGCCCCGGGCCGCGCCCCTCTCCGTGTATCCTGTCGCTCGAATGGCCCGCCCGGCTACGCGCCGGGTCCGCCCCGCCGTCGGAGCCGGACCCTCCGGAAGAGGAAGGTCTCGGTGACGACGTGGTCATCGCCACCCGCGGCCTCGATCGGATCCGCCATCTCCACCTTCTCAGGCTGGCGGCGCGTCGGCAGCCGGGTCTGCCCGGTGGGCTCGCGGGTGCGCCGTCCGAAGGCGAGGCCGAGGAGGCGCCGTAGGATCGCCTCGGCCAGGGTGCCCGCCGCCACGACGGCGGCGCCGCGCGCCATCACCGGCATGGTCTGTCGCCAGGCCAGAGGCGCGGGTAGCTGCCGGTTGGGGACCATCGGTACGCGTTCGGCTTGGAGGGCAGCGCCGCAGCGGCGACAGTAGCTGTCCTCGGGGTCGTGGGGGCTGTCGCACCTGGGGCAGGCCGACAGGATCTCGCCCTGGGAGCGACCATTCTCGTTCATCACTGCCATTATAGACCTCGCTGCGGGAACGCGGCAACGAGGGAGGCTTGGGGAGAGACGTCACGAGTGGTGCGTAGGTTCCCGCGAGGGGGAGGCATCGCGGCTCCCGTTCGTGTGGCAGGGAGTGGGATGGACACCCGTGTCGAGAGCAAATGGAACAAGAAACACGGACCGCGCTCTCATTTCTGCGCCTGAACATCGTAGTATCCGGTCTTGCCCTGCTTGTGGCAGGGCTGCTGGCCCGTGCTATAATCTTCGCTAGCCGGGCGGGGGCTTGAGCCGTTGGGAACGGCCAGGAAGGAAGCTCTATGCTCGTAGGTTGGCCTGGTGGAAGCTGGCAGGACACCGTATGGCTGGTGGTAGCCCTGCTGGTGGCCTATGTCGTGGTTCTCTGGCTGGCCGGCGCTGTTTGGGTCTACCGTGACATCAAGAGCCGTACCAACGATCTCGTTTCCCAGTCGGTGTCCGTCCTCCTGGTGCTGGTCTTCAATCTGCCTGGCCTTGTCATCTATCTTATCCTCCGGCCCCGGGAGACGCTGACCGAGGCGTACGAGCAGGGTTTGGAGGCAGAAGCGATGCTCCAGGAGTTGGAGCGCTTCGATACCTGTCCCTCCTGCCAGCGGCGCATCGAGGACAGGTACCTGCTCTGCCCCTACTGCCGTACGAGACTGCGACAGCCCTGTGCCCAGTGCGGCCAGGCGCTGAGCTTTGGGTGGGTGGCTTGTCCGTACTGCGGGTCCGAGCGCGTACCCACCGCCATACCAGGAACTACACCGCCGACGGCCCAGTCGGCGCCCTCGGCGGCGGGGAGTCCTGCGCCAACGCGACCGGTTCGCGCAAGGACAAGCGGGGTTCCGGCCAACACGGAACCCTTGTCCTAGCCACTTCCTCTCGTCCACAGACACAACCACAGAGGGCCCCCAACGGGGCCCTCAAGCTGTGCGCCGTGGCAGGGTCTAGTCGAGAATGCTCTCCAGCGCCGCGGCGTCCAGGTGCTCCGCTAGCAGCTCTCGCAGCCGCTCCAACTTTCGACCTCCGCCGAAGCGGGCCTCCGCGAAAACCTCCCCTAGCGCCTCCATGGCGCCGGTCGTGCTGTGGGCTGTCGAAAGCACCGGCACGCCGGTGCTCTGGGCCCGGTCGAAGAGGTATGGGCTGGGCCGCTGGCCGCCCGTCAACATCAGGCAGACCAGGGGCGTGCCGAGAGCGGCAAGCTGGACGTCCGTCTTCTCGAATCGGGTGAGGACGGCCTTGCGCTCGTGCTTGGAGAAGTAGGCTGAACCAGGGTCGTGGCCGACGGAGCCGATCATGATGCGCTCTATGACTTCATCCTCGTCGGTCCCGTCGCAGATGAAAGAGGCCTCCAGGGCCTGAGCCACCTCGCCCAGTCGTGGGGCGGCCAGGGTCCGGTCCTCGGGCAGGACGAGCAAGGTAGGCAGACCATTGCCCTCCGCGGAGGTGCGCGCCTTCGAGAGGTCGGCCACCGCCACTGCTGTGATGGCCACCGCCGCCTTCGACGCCTCGGGTGCCAGGGCCTTGGCGTCCTCGGTCGCATTCGGGCGCTGCACAACCACTATCCCAGCGTCCAAGGCAGCTACGGCTTCCGACGCCTCCGCCTGCTCTGCCTCCACTATGGCTACGCCGCCCGTGCCCGCCTTCTTCACGACGGCAGACGCTTCTGAGGGAGGCACTGGCTGACCGGGGGAGTGGACGCCGGGGATGGCCGCCAGAAGCGTGGCGTCACGCTCTGCGGCGGCGGCATCGCCCCCCTGAACCCGCAGGCAATGCACCGCACGCCCGCTCGCCAGGAGGTACATTGCGAGGCCTACTGCTACGGTTGACTTGCCTTCGCCGGCCTGGGCCGACGTTACGATGACGGTACTCATGTCAAAAGGAAGATGGGTGTCATGATCTGGCTGCTGGCTGGGATTATAACAGGCAGAGTGCCTTCGCGCACGGAGCAAAGTGACCATGCTCACCACATGTCCTCAACGAGCACACCTTCTTGTTTCCTCAGGTCTGCCCGTGCTAGCATAGCGGCTGCCTGTCGAAGGCAAGCGTATCCACCGACCGGCGGGCCGGTCTGTTGGGATGGGCCGGTGCACGGTCCTCAGGGATGCACCACCGATTGCCCCAGTGTGACCCACCAGGCTGGCCCTCACGACGCCATCCGTTCACAGTAGCTGGGCCCGCTTCCTGGGGCCCTGCGCCCGGGATGAATCGCCATGTCCATGGATGACAAGCTCCAGCACCTGCTCCGACTCAAGGAAGAGGCCAAGCTCGGCGGCGGCGCCAAGCGTATCGAGGCGCAGCGGGCCCGCGGCAAGCTGACGGCCCGCGAACGTATCGACGTCCTCCTCGATCCCGGAAGCTTCGAGGAGACGGACACGCTGGTCGTTCACCGCGGGACTGACTTCGGCATCGACCGCCAGCGCTACTACGGTGACGCGGTCGTCACCGGGTTCGGCCGCATCGATGGGCGTATGGTCTGCGTCTTCTCCCAGGACTTCACCGTGTTCGGCGGCTCTCTATCCGAGGTCATGGGCGAGAAGATGAGCAAGCTCATGGACCTGGCGATGAAGAGCGGCTGCCCTATCATCGGTCTCAACGACTCCGGTGGTGCCCGTATCCAGGAAGGGGTGACCAGCCTGGCCGGCTACGGGGATGTCTTCCTGCGGAACACGCTTGCTTCCGGCGTGATCCCGCAGATCTCGGTGATCCTGGGCCCCTGCGCCGGCGGTGCTGTCTACTCGCCCGCCATCACCGACTTCATCTTCATGGTGCAGGGCACCTCTCAGATGTACATCACCGGCCCCGATGTCATAAAGGCGGTGACCCAGGAGTCGGTGACCCACGACGAGCTAGGCGGCGCCATCAGCCACGCCACCCGCAGCGGCGTGACCCACTTTGCCGTTGAGGGGGAGGACCAGTGCCTGCAGGAAGTCCGCCGTCTCGTCTCCTTCCTGCCCTTGAACAACATGGAGGAGCCGCCGCTGGTGGAGACCGGCGACGACGCCACGCGCCGCTCCGATGACCTCCTCACGATCATCCCGGAAGACCCCAATAAGCCTTATGACATGAGGGACATCATCTACCGAGTCGTCGATAACGGCGACTTCATGGAGGTGCACGCCCAGTTTGCGCAGAACATGATCGTGGGCTTCGGGCGAATCGTGGGGCGGACGGTGGGTATCGTCGGCAACCAGCCGCTCTTCTTGGCCGGCGTACTGGACATCGACTCCTCGCGCAAGGCGGCTCGCTTCGTCCGCTTCTGCGATGCGTTTAACATCCCCATCATCACCTTCGTCGACGTGCCTGGCTTCCTGCCGGGCACTGCCCAGGAGTACGGCGGCATCATCATCCACGGCTCCAAGCTGGTCTATGCCTACTCCGAGGCCACCGTGCCCAAGGTCACCATCATCACCCGCAAAGCCGTCGGCGGCGCCTACGACGCCATGGGCAGCAAGCACCTACGCGCCGACATGAACTTCGCCTGGCCGACGGCGGAGATCGCGGTCATGGGCCCAGAGCCCGCCATCAACATCGTCTTCCGCAACGAGCTTCAGAAGGCCGACGACCAGGAGGCCGCGCGCCAGCGCCTCGTCGAGGACTACCGGGAGAGGTTCGCCAACCCCTACATCGCCGCCACCCGCGGCTACTTGGACGACGTGATCGATCCTCGGGACACCCGCTTCAAGATATTCCGCGCCCTGGAGATCCTGGCCAGCAAGACAGACTCCAACCCGCCCAAGAAGCACGGCAACATCCCGCTCTAGAGGGGACCAACCCTCTCGCCAGGGCCCAATGCTGGATTCGCCCCGCCCGACGTGTCTCTGAGCACGAGCATGAAGTCGATTCTGGTCCCGTTCGTCCTGAGCGCTCTCCTTTCGCTGTCGGCGTTCGCGTTCCGGCCTGGGCCGGCCGCCTCGACCGGTGGCGCCTTGGACCGGCCGGCCGATCCCGTCGTGCTCACCGGCGCCGATGTGCCGTCGCTCACGGGCATCGCGCCCGGCGACCTCGTCGCGTTCCACTACGACGGCGGCTGGGAGCAGATCCCGGTCCAGGTCGACGAGCGCGCCATCAAAGACTTCGCCGACATCTACGACTATGACGAGCCGTGGAGCCCGCCGCCGGTTGCGGGCATAACCGAGCTCGTGTACACGGACACCGACACGTACACCGGCCCTGACCCTGACGCCACACTCGACAACGACGATGAGATCGTCTTCATGGCCAAGGACGCCGGCGGCGTACCGCCCTCGTTCTCAGAGCCGGCCGGTGTCATCGCCGGTTCGGGGATCGAGATCACGATCACGGACCCGCTCGATGTCGCCCAGAGGGACCACGTCTACATCTTCGAGTCGGACGGAACGCTGGTCCCGGGTGCTGGCCAGCAGTACGTCGCCTACGACTTCAACCTGCTCGCTGGGTCCTACATCCCCAACTATGACACCGTGTCGGGGCCCAACCCGGAAGACAGCACGGCTACGACGCCGTACTACTCGCATCACTTCTCCGATCGCTGGATCAGCGACGAGATCCGCGTCACGGCGGGCTCAGCAACGGGCATCGACATTCTCGATCGGCACAAGAACCTGTTCTGGCCCGGCAACTGCGTACGGAGCGAGGACACGTTCTCCAACGCCGAGGGCGCGTTCATCGCCAACAAGAGCGGGCCGGTGCGCGCGCTCCGCTCCTACATCGGCGCCAACAGCGGTCCCCTGACGCGGCGCGAGCACGTCTTCTACGAGCGTCGCGAGGACATACGCACCTTCCTGCGCGTGCATTCCATACCCAGCGTGATGGACTTCTTCGACTACAGCTCGGATGCATCGGGCATGACCTACTACAATGACCTGAACACGTCGGGAGTGGCGGTCGACGGCAACCCGGACGGCGTGGCGCTGGGGGCTATCGAATGGGAGATGGTGACCGGCACGCAGGGGTCCTTGGTCATGTCGGCCTCCATTTCCACAGACATCACCCCCTTCGCCTACACCTCCTACTACATCGATGACACAACTCCGGACGTGA
>DAOULP010000073.1:0-3226 GCA_034420175.1 Dehalococcoidia bacterium
GAGCTCATCGCCGTGCTCCGGGACGTCAACCGTTTCGAATCCCAGCTTGGCGTACCTTGTCCACGGCAGATGGCCCGACCATGCTGCGTACTCGAACAGGCCGTCCGGTGCGCCCGGGGCCAGGACCGCGATGTAGTCGTGCTCGCGCGCCCATCGCATTGATTCCTCGCAGAGCGCGGTGCCGATGCCGCGACCGGAATACTCCGCCTCCCTGCCCTTGCGGCTCGCCTCCGCAATGGAAGAGGCCTTGAGCTCCAGCTCCTCCCGGTAGCTTTGCAGCGTCCTACCCACATGGAAACAGGAGTGGCACCAGGCTGGACCCGTGAGCGGTAAATCAAGCCTGCCCGGGCCCCAGTCCTGGTAGCCCAACGTCTCTCTGCTTTCTCTCCCATCCCACCAATTGCCGCCGACCGTCCAGTTCTCGTTCGTCCCGTCGGGGAGCATGACGCGGTAGCAGTGCAGTTGCGCGACGCACCTGTCACCCTCCCAGGCCGCCATTCCGATGGTGCCCTGCTCGGCGAACAGGCGATCGAGAGCGTCGCGCTCCGGCCAGCAACGCAGCGGGATGCGATCCAATTCCCCCGGCTCAATCGGCCGGATCTCGATGGGTGTCCCGTCAGATGATGGCAAGACCATTGCGTTTCCCCCTCCCGTTGCGGTCCAGCCGCGGCTACGCCGACGTGTCGGCACGCCCTTCGGCCAAGGCCAGGCGTACGTCCTCCGCGTGCTGTGCGTCATGCCCCCGCCAGTCGGCGAGTACATCTGCGAGGGCTCGCGTGCCGCCCGTGCTCTCAGGGGCGTTCGACGGCCCGCCTGACAGTGCCGACGGCGGCCACCAGGCTCCACTCACGCGGATCGTCAGGGCTGAGCCCGGCAGGGCTGCCAGGAGCTCCCGCCACCGGTCGGCGCGCCCCTGCAGGTGCTGGACGAACGCCTGGGGCGTCGCGTCGGCCCAGCGAGCCATCTCCTCCTGGTGTTGCCCAGCACTTGGATGCGTCAGCGTGGGGGAGTTGGACTGGGCCGCTGCCTTGAGCAGGGCGATGAGGTCCGCGTCGGATGCCAGCACGTGAGCGAGAACGTCCCGCACTGTCCAGCCGCTGTTGCGGGTGGGCCAGGCCAAGGCCGGCTCTTCCACCCCCGAGGCGATGGCCAGGAGTGCCTCGCGCTCGGCGGTAAGATCGGCCTGAAGTTGTCCCAGCTCCCGTTCGCTGCTGTCCGCCCGAGCCGCCATCTTGCGCCTCCCTCGTACATCTGTTCTGAAGTGTGGGCAACGGTATCAGAAGACGGCTTGCCTGTCAAGTTCCTGCGGCCAGCCTTTGGAGAGGGGGTAGCCCCCGGCGAGGCCGTGCTAGACCTGTGACTCCCCGCCGTAGGACCAACCGTGCATGTCCACGAACTGCGGTGGGCGGTGGCCCAGGATCTGGCGGATGGCGTTGATTTCGCCGATGTGACACCAGTAGTGGAAGATGTTGCGGGTGATGCGAGTGCCCAGGTTCTCGCGCTCGACGGCAGGATCGGGTGCAATGATCGGCCGTCGCAGGGTCTCTTCGTCGGCAGTGTGCAGGAGGACGTCAGCGGCCTCGCAGGTAGCGTGCCACAGGGCCATCACCTCCTCCAACGGCGGCTGGGAAGGTGGACTGCCGAATCCGAAGGGCTGGTAGGGCGGCTCAGCCTCCTGGCCCCGGGGCCAGGCCACGAAGTAGCGATGCTCCTGATTCGCCATGTGTCCGATGATCCAGCTAATGCAGTTCATGGGTTCGATGCGCCGGCGCGCATCCTCGTCGGAGAGCGGCCGGGTGCTGCCGTCGCTCCGCCCTCCCGTCAGCCCTCTCAGGAACTCCTGGCGGGTCAGGTGCTGCATTTCGACCAATGGATGCATCGGCGAGACTCCCTTCTTGCCGCACGCCGTTAGTCTGGCGCCGTGGACGCTCCGCACCTATCGATGCGCCGTCCCCGGCTTGGTTGCCTTGATCGAGAAGAGGAGCGGCACGCTGCCGTCGTGCTTCGTGAGGCGCACCGTGCCATCCGCCACGATCTCGGTGAGCGGCAGCGAGCGGTATGTGCTGAATGGGAACTCGTGTAGGAACTCAATGCGCAGGCCGGCATCGATGAGCGCCGTCACGATCTCGCCGATCGGGTGCCACCACTCGTAGTTAACGCGGTGCTCGAGCTTCGCGCTCGCGGCGTAGGTGCCCTCGTTGAGTTCGAACCGCATTGGCTCGTCTAGCGTGAAGTATGGGTAGTGGACGGTCAGGTCGGTGGCGTCCGGTGAGTCGTCAAAGACCTTAGCGAACGGGTGGAACTCGACGATGTAGAAGGTGCCGCCGGGCCTGAGGAAGTGCGCCGCGACCTGCGCCCAGCCCCTGGCGTCCGGCAGCCAACCGAGCACGCCGTATGAGGTGAAGACAATGTCGAACTGCCCGTGCAGGTTATCCGGCAGGGCGTACAGGTCCGACGCAACGAACCTCGCATCGATGCCGGTCTCGTCGGCCAGGGCCCGCGCCGTCTCGATCGCCTGCTCGGAGAAGTCGGTGCCGGTGACGATGGCGCCTTCGCGTGCCCAGGAAAGCGTGTCCAGCCCAAAGTGGCACTGCAAGTGCAGCAGCGACTTGCCCTTGACGTCCCCCAACTCTGCCAGCTCAACGGACTTCAGCTTTGTCTGTCCCGCCTTGAAGCTGGCGACGTCGTAGAACTCAGATCTCGCGTGTACCGGGACGACTTCGTCCCAGTGGCGGCGGTTCACCTCTGTGTACTCGTTCATTCCGATGACACCACGGGGGCCGCCCGCTCCTCTACGCATCGTCTGCTGGCGCTGGGGCACGTTCGGCCTCGTCGGGCGACTGATCCTCCCACTGCACCTCGTAGAGGCGGAATCGGTAAGCGAATCCCCTTGCCTCGATGCGACCACGCGGCACGTAGATGATCCCATGGACCGGACCGGCGAGCCCCCTCACCAGGCCTGACACCAGGATCTGACCGCCGCGGGCACGGTCCGCGATTCGGGCAGCTAGGTTCACGGCAACGCCGAAGAAGTCCTCCTCGTGACGCAGGGTATCGCCAGCATTGACCCCGATGCGGACAAGGACGTCCGCTCCCGAACGCCGGCGGTTGTACTCGGCCATCGACCGCTGTATGTCGACGGCGCAGAGGATGCCCCAGCGGGCACTGGCGAACGCCACCATGAAGCCGTCGCCCTGGGTCTTGACCTCGAAGCCGCGGTTTCTCT
>DAOULP010000074.1:0-19681 GCA_034420175.1 Dehalococcoidia bacterium
CCGACCTGCCTCGTGCGGAAGTAGCTCAGCGGTAGAGCACCTCCTTGCCAAGGAGGGGGTCGCGAGTTCGAACCTCGTCTTCCGCTCCAAGGCCGAAGTGGCGGAATAGGTAGACGCGACAGTCTCAAAAACTGTTGGGGGGCAACCCCCGTGCCGGTTCGATCCCGGCCTTCGGCACCAGGGCTAGTGGCTGTGGGCGGGACACTCTCATATCCCGCCTCGTTTCTTGTGGGGAGTGGCATCGCCTCTGCCGAGTGGTGTAAGGGTAGCACAGGGGCCTTTGGAGCCTCTAGTCTAGGTTCGAATCCTAGCTCGGCAACCACGGATCGCGTCGATGTCATCATCCCGAGGTATGGGGGAGCACTCCCCGATAGCTCAACGGTAGAGCGGGCGGCTGTTAACCGCTAGGTTGCAGGTTCGAATCCTGCTCGGGGAGCCAGTTTGGTGGCTCAGAGCGTGAGAGGCTCTGGGCCACCGCCATTGCAGCCGCTGGTATCGAGCGTGTCCGGCATCGGCCACTCCTCGAGCCCCCACCTCCAGCTTCCCCTGGCTCGACGCTCTCCAGGGCCCAGCTTGTCCCGCACCTCCTCCAGCCCACCCTCGCTGCGCCCCAGGTGAGGTGGGGTGCCGCGCGACACGGGCCCGGGACGTGAACCTGCCGGCCGACCTGATCTATGCTTGGCGCGACCCCATACTCCCGGCTACGGATGAGAGGTGAGGAGTGCGCACGGCAGGGGTAGCGGACGCCATCGCACAGGAGCTGGAGGAGCACGTCCCAGGAATCGGCCGCTGGCGCCGGGCAGGCATCCTGCTCCGCGACAACCCCCTGGGTGTCTTCGGGCTGTCGGTCATGGTCCTCCTCGTCGTGTTCGCCGTCTTCGCTCCCCAGATCGCGCCCTATTCGCCCAACGAGCTTGGCGCCGCAGAGAGGCGCCTGAACCCTTCGCTGCATCACCTGTTCGGGACCGACAACCTGGGACGGGACATGTTCAGCCGCGTCGTCTACGGCGCCCGCATCTCCCTGACCGTTGGCCTTGGGGGCGTCATCTTCGGCACGCTCATCGGAACCACCATCGGCATCTTCTCTGGCTATGCGGGAGGCGCTATTGACAGCGCGATACAGCGCACCGTGGATACGGCTATCGCCTTCCCCATGTTGCTCCTGCTGCTGATCCTGCGTCAGGTCATGGGTCCATCTCTGCAAACGCTGATCATCGCCATCGGCATCGCCATCATCCCCGGCGTGACCCGCGTCGTTCGAGGTTCAGTGCTGTCCGAGCGTAACAACCAGTACGTGGAGGCCGCCGTCGTCCTGGGAGCATCGACGCGTCGCATCATGTTTCGGCACATCGCACCGAACATCGTCGCGCTGGCCGTCATCGTGATGACCACGCTCCTGGGGACGGCCGTACTGGCGGAGGCGTCGCTCTCGTTCCTCGGCCTGGGCATACCGAGCACCGCCACCTGGGGCGGCGACGTGAACGCAGCGAGGAACAGCTACCCGGTACACGTCTGGTGGGCCTTCTTCCCCGGAGCCGCCATTACACTCACCGTGCTGGGCTTCAGTCTGTTCGGCGACGCCCTCCGCGATGTCCTCGACCCGCGCCTTCGCGGTCGCGGCTAGTCGCGCCCGGCGGGCATCGGCGTAAGAGAGCACGAATGTGTAGAGAGGCCGTCACTCCCGCGACGGCCTCGATGTGATGATCCTCGTGGTCGTAGGTGAAGGTGGTGAGGTGGTTGTCAGCCGCTCACGCCGCAGCGCGACCCGCCGACTCGGCTCCGATGCCGGCGAAGACCCGCCGGCGCAGTCTCGCCAACTGCTTGGACGTGGGCACGTCCCGGCCTCTGTGCAGGGTCGGACGGAGCACACGTCGTAGCCAGAGCTCGAAGAACGCATCCTTTCGTGACCGGGTCAAGACCTCTCTCCTTCGCTTCCCGTTCTTCTTCCTAGGATAGCATCGGCCACAAGGGCCGATTCCTTGACTCTCAGACTCGCAGACTGCCGATACGGTCCCCGTTCCGGCCGCTCGCCATCCTCCGGCGTCTGCGCGATAATAGTCACGCCATGGCCAGGAAGCAGCCGCGCGGCCGGTCGCAGGACATGTTCTCGGCAGAGGCGGAGCGCGCCATCGAGCGTGAGGCGCCGCTCGCTGCCCGCATGCGCCCCCGCAGCTTCGAGGAGTTCGTCGGCCAGGAGCACCTGGTCGGCGAGGGGCGCATCCTGCGCCGCGTCATCGAGGCCGACCAGCTCCCTTCGATCATCCTCTGGGGCCCACCGGGCAGCGGCAAGACCACCCTCGCCCGTATCGTCGCTGCCCAGACGCGTGCCCACTTCGCGCCCGTCTCCGCCGTCACGGCCGGCGTGGCCGACCTGCGCCGCATCGTCGACGAGGCCCGCGGGCGACGGGGGCTGCGCGGCGAGGCCGACACGGGTCAATCGGGGCGCACCATCCTCTTCATCGACGAGATCCATCGCTTCAATAAGGCGCAGCAGGACGTCATCCTACCTTATGTCGAGGAAGGCGTCGTCACCCTCATCGGCGCCACCACCGAGAACCCCTCCTTCGAGGTCATCGGGCCGCTGCTCTCCCGCTGCCGCGTCTACACCCTCAACCAGCTCACGCCGGAGCAGGTGGAGACGCTCGTCCGGCGCGCCCTGGCCGACAAGGAGCGCGGGCTGGGAGAACGCGGCCTGTCGACCGACGACGACGTGGTGCCGGGCCTGGCCTCCGCCTCGGGGGGCGACGCCCGAATCGCCCTCAACGCCCTCGAGCTGGCCGCCGCCGCCGCCGAGGCCCAGGGTGACCGTCGCGTGACGCTGGCTCTCATCGAGGAGGCGCTCCAGCACCGCACCTACCTCTACGACCGCGCCGGCGACTCCCACTACGACACCATCTCCGCCTTCATCAAGTCGCTGCGCGGCTCCGACCCCGACGCCGCCCTCTACTGGCTGGCGCGCATGATCGAGGCCGGCGAGGACCCGCTGTTCATCGTGCGGCGGATGGTCATCCTGGCCGCCGAGGACGTGGGACTGGCCGACCCGCAGGCGCTGGTCGTAGCCACCGCCTGCCAGCAGGCCGTCCACTTCGTCGGCATGCCGGAGGGCTACCTGCCGATGGCCGAGTGCGCCATCTACCTGGCGACAGCACCCAAGAGCAACAGCGCCCTCACCGCCTACGAGAAGGCCCGCGCCGACGCCCGCGAGACCCGCAACGACCCCGTGCCGCTGCACCTGCGCAACCCCGTCACCGGCCTCATGCGCGGCCTGGGCTACGGCAAGGACTACAAGTACGCCCACGGCTACGACGAACATTATGTCGAGCAGCAGTTCCTCCCCGACCGCCTGGCGGGCCGCCGCTACTACCAGCCCGGCGACCTGGGCTGGGAGAAGCGCATCAAGGAATGGCTGGAACGCTTGCGGCAGAAGGGCGGGGGCGAACGCGAGGCCAACCCGTAGGGGCGGTTCGCGAACCGCCCCTACACCCGATGGCGATGTCATGACCACCGACGCCGAAGACCGCTCCACATGGCCCCGCAACGGCCAGGTCATCCACCGCGACGAGCTGCTGCGGCTGATAGAGGAGAACGGCGGGCCGCGGAACCTCGACCTGCGGGGCGCGGTCTTCGTAGGTGACGGAAGGAGCGACGAGCCGCAACAGAACCCCATCGACTTGAGCCCGCAGGCTCTGGCGCCCCTTGCGGAAGCCTACCGGCAGGCGCACGGCGATTCGGGTCCAGCCTGGCTCTATCGCGGCCGTGTCAACCTGGCCGACGCCCAGCTCCAGGGGGCCGACCTGCGCGGCGCGCAGCTCCATGAGAGCATTTTGGCACGCACCCACCTTGGCAAGGCGCGCCTCACGGACGCCGAGCTTCCCGGAGCCGTTCTCTTGGAGACTCAACTGCAAAGGGCTGACCTGACGGGCGCCGAGCTTCGGGAGGCGCATCTCTGGATCGCCAACCTTGAGGGGGCTGTCCTCTTGGGCACTCAGCTCCAGGGCGCCGTCCTCACAGGTGCCCACCTTGAAGGGGCTGATCTCAGGGCGGCCCAACTCCAAGGGGCCCGCCTGTGGGGTGCTCAGCTGGAGAGAGTGAACATGTACGACGTGGCGACGCTCGATGGGGCCCACTGGTACGGTGCCCTCCTGGACCACACCCGCATCAAGTGGACGCACCTGGGGGACGCCATTGGCGACGAAATGCAAGCACGGGCGCAAAGAGCCGAGAGGGACTACCGCCGCGCTGGCGAAGCCTACCTACTTCTGAAGACGAACTTCACCCAAATTGGCCGCTATGAGGACACCTCGAACGCCTACTTCAAAGAACAGCAGATGGACAAGGAAGCCAACCGCTGCAGGTGGCGCTCGCACGGCTGGCGATTCTGGCGCGCCCCGGACTCTCTGTGGCACTGGCTGCGCCACGTCGCGTATGAGCAACTGACCGGGTACGGAGAACGACCTTGGCGGCCCGTGAGGGCCGGAGGGCTCGTTGTCTTGATGTTCGCTGTGTCATTCTGGCTGCTGGGGGCCCTGCGTGGTCATGAACGGCCGGCGTGGTTCACATCCTGGAATCCAGCCGACATAGACTGGGCGGGATTCATCGACAGCCTGGTGTATAGCGTCGCTACGTTCGCCACCTTCAACCTGGCTCGTTCGGACCTCAACCCCACGGGCCGCGGCATCGAGATCGCCAGCTCACTGGAGGCCATCCTCGGCATCAGCGTTCTCGCCCTCGTCGTCTTCACCGTCGGCAACCGGATGAGTCGGTCATAGCCCGCTGTCGCTGGCCCTGCTACAATCCCCCCCATGCCCCCCCGCATCCGCGCCGCGCGGCCCGCCGACCTGCCCGCCGTCTACGACCTGCTGTCGGTCTGCTTCCCCGACGCCCGGCCCGGCCTCTTCCAGGGCCAGACGGAGAACGACTCCTCGTTCCGCTGGCGTCACGCCCGCGTCGTTGAGGCCGAGGGCAAGCGCATCGTGGGCTACGTGCGCGTCTTCAAGCGCGAGATGTGGGTGCGCGGGGCCCGACTGCGCGCCGCCGGCATCGGCTCCGTCGCCACCCACCCGGACTACCAGCGACGCGGCCTGGCCAGCGACCTCCTGCGCGACACGGTCGCCCGCCTCCGCCGCGGCCGCTACCACCTGTCGTTCCTCTCCACCGGCATCCCGGAGTTCTACGAGCGGCTGGGCTGGCGCATCGTCCGGCAGCCATCGCACGGCGTTCAGGCGACGGAGGCGGCGGCTCTGCCTGAGAGGCCGGGGCTGACGGTCCGCCCCTTCGGCCGCTCGGACCTGGCGGTCGCGGCCCTCATCCACGCCCAGGCCACGCGAGGCCGCACCGGGGCCGTGGTCCGCAGCCTCCGTCACTGGTCCGACCAGCTATCGTGGTCGGACGACGACGCCGGGGGCTTCCTGGTCGGTGCCGGCGCTCTGCACGGCCCGGCCGCCTACGTCCGCGCCCGGAGCGAGACGTGGGGCGGCGTTCTCCTGGTACTCGACGCCCACTGCCGTGAGGGCGCCGAGGGCTACATCGCGCCCCTGCTCGGCGCCCTGGGACGCCACGCCGTGGCGCAGGGGCTACAGGGTATCGCGGCCTCCTTGCCAGAGGGGCACCCCCTGGGTCAGGCCTTCGCGGGCCTGCCCTCGGCGGGCATGACGATGGACACCCCCTTCCCCCTCATGATGCGGGCCGTGCACCTGCCGGGCCTGCTCCGGCGACTGGCGCCGCTGCTCGACGAGCGCCTCGCCGACGTGAAGGCGCCAGCGGTCTCGCTGGCCTTCGACGAGGACGGGCGCCGGACGTGCCTGTGCCTCGGGCCGGACGGCGCGCACGTGGCCAGACGCCCGGCCGGCGAGACGGCGTTCGTCTCCCCGGGCGAGGCGGTGTCGTTGCTGGTGGGACAGGCAAGCGTTCGAGAGGTGCTGGCCCCCGCCGCCGAGCCGCCGTCGGAAGGGACGCTCTCGGCCCTGGAACAGCTTCTGCCCCGCCAGACGCTCCACTTCTCCACCGCCGACCACATCTAGGGCCGGGCGGACGGGTCCTTCGCTGCGCTCAGAATGACACAGCCACCACAGCAGTCCGCTCCGACCCGCGGACGATCCCGTGTCCTGTTATAGCCAGGCGGCGAGTCGACGCCTTGCTGCTCAGAGACAGCATGACTTCACATCCCGCCCGTAGGGGCGGCGCTTCAGCTCCGCCCAGGGCCGACCTTCCGCCAGAGGCGGACCCGCCTGCGGCGGGAAAGGTCGGCCCCTACGAGGTTCCTCTGCCAGCTCCGACACTCCCACGTGAGCAGGCTGGAAAGCCTGCACTACGACGTCTGCGGCCCCCTCTGCCCGCTAGTCGATGCCGTGCAGGTGGCAGGTATCGTTGAAGGTGGAGATGATTGCCCGCGGGAACGGGTTGTCGGCGTCCCAGGGCCCATCGCGGACGTCCACAGCCGTGATCGAGCCGTTGTGAACCCTTAGGGGCAATGGACGCTGGTAGAAGTAGGGGAGCCCCAGCACCTCCAGGCAGAACACGACTATGGGCCCGGCGTGGGTGACAACCGCGACCGAGGCTCCATTGTGTCGCTCCGCCAGGCCCCAGAGCGCCTCGCAAACACGGTGCCGGAAGTGCTCGCGGTCCTCAGCGCCGGGCAACGAGGGGAAGTCCGGCCCTTGGAGCGCCTTGTCGATGATCTCGGGGTACCTCGCCACCAACTCGCGGTAGCTGATGCCCGAGAAGTCCCCGAAGTCGTACTCCTGCACGCCGACAAGCTCCGTCACGTCCAGGCTCGTCGCCTCGCTGACGACGTCCGCGGTCAGCCAGGCGCGGCGGATGGGGCTGCTGTAGAGGCCAGCGAGCGGCAGGCCGCGCAGCCGCTCGCTGAGCTGTAGAGCCTGCTCGAGGCCGCGCTCCGTCAGCGGGTAGTCGCCCCGACCCTGGATGCGCATCTCGGTGTTGCCTTCGGACTCGCCGTGGCGAATGAGCAGGAGGCGCATGAGGCTAGCCTGGGGCCTCGCCGAGGGCAGGCGGCAGCAGGTTGAGGAACTGCTTGACGATGCGCGCCGTCAGGCCCCAGATCACGTGCTCGTTGAAGACGAACGAGTACATCTGCACGTCGCGGCCGTCATACTGGCGCACCTCCTCCGTGACGTTCCTATCATCCATCAGGTGCGACAGCGGCACCTCGATGACCTCGGCCACTTCGTGCTCGTTCGGCTGGAACCGGTACGGTCCCGGCCCACGGACGAAGCCCACGAAGGGCCTAACCAGGAAGCCCGTGATCGATACCCAGTCGTCCAGTTGCCCCACGACCTCCACGTCCTCGGGCCGCACGCCCAGCTCCTCGTGGGTCTCGCGCAGGGCCGTCAGGCGCAGATCGTCGTCGTCGGGGTCGGCGGCGCCGCCGGGGAAGGAGATCTGTCCCTTGTGGGTCTCGACCAGGTCGGTGCGCAGGGTGAAGACGGTGTGCGGCTCGCCGTTTAGCTCGTAGATGAGCAGAAGCACCGCCGCCGGCGGCCGGCCCTCCGGCGCGATGCTCGTGGGCTCGTGCGCGGCCATCGCCCGGCGAATCGCTTCCAGCAACACCCCTCCCGTGCTAGCCCCCAACCTGGTAGGCCCGACGGCCGGCTATCGAGCCGAGGTGGGCACAGATGTCCTGCCAGAGCGGCAGCAGCGGAGCCAGCTTGGGCTCCGAGCGGGCGCGGTCGCAGAGTTCTCCCAGGCTCAGGAGCCGGTCGCGGAGGCGGTTGCTCTCCGCCAGCAGGTCCGCCATGCGATAGGAGCCCTCGCGATCGGTGCCATCGGCGCGCACAGTGTCGGCCAGGGAAGCAAGCTCGCCGTCGCCGGTCTCCTCGGCCAGGCGTTGGAGGACGTCGGCGCCCCGGTTCAGCAGATCGTGCATGCCCTGGATGTCGTCGACGAAGATCTGGGCGCCCTCCTCCCACTCCCTGCTCAGCATGTCCAAGATCATCACCGTGTAAAGGATCTGCGCCTGCGCGTAGCGCGAGCTCACCTCCGGCAGCACGATGGTGGCCAGGGCCGCCTGCAGGCCGCGAATCACTTCGACGGGCGTCGGTCGCATGATGGCGCTCCTCTCTTGGCGCCGTCCCTCTAGGCCCCGATGAGCCTGGCTATGTCCTCCTCCATGGCTGGCTTCAGGCGGCTTGTCAGGGAGAGCATGATGTCGGTGCTGAGGCCCTCACAGAAGGAGTGGATGCCCGTGACGAAGATGGTCGCCAGCTTGATGCTTCCCAGGATCTCCCAGAAGCGCACCGCCTCACGATCCACGGCGGTGCCGCTGTACTGCTCATAGAGACGGTAGAAGTCCTCCCGCTCCAGGAGACCCCCGACCGTCCCGTCACCGGCCCAGCGCCACATCAGGAGGCAGAAGAACCCCAGGTCCTCCATCGGGTCGCCCAGGTGGACCATCTCCCAATCCAGGATGCCGACGATGTCGCGTCCGTCCCACAGGAAGTTGCCCGTGCGGTAGTCGGCGTGGACCAGCGTCACCCTCCGCACCGTGGGCTTGTGGTGCCGGAGCCAGCGCAGGCCGAGCGACAGGATCGGCTGGGGCTCCAGGCGGTCCTTGTCCAGGATGGCCTCCCACTTGTCGATCTCCAGGTCCGGGCAATGCGACGGAGAGGGCGGCACCGCCAGGAAGTCGAGGTTCAGTGAGCGCCAGTCCAGGTTGTGGATGCGACTGAGGATCTCCGCCGCCTGGCGGCCCGTCTCAGCCCGGACCTCAAGCGGCGCCGACGCTATCGCTCGCGTATCAGGGTCCCCAGGCAGACGGCCCATGACGAAGAAGGGCCTCTCCAGCCACCGAGGGTCCGTCTCCAGCCAGTAGACGGGGGGCACGGGTATGCCGGTATCAGCCAGTGCCCGGTAGACGCCGAACTCGACGTCGCGCTCCGTTTCCAAGACACTGGCGCTCGGGTCGCGCCGGACGATGAACGCGCGCTCCACGTCGCGGCCTTCCTCTCGCCAGCGGGCGTCGAACGACCACGTCTCGCGGGAGGCGCCGCCGGGGATACGCTGCAGGTCAGCGACGGCCAGATCCTCCGCTTGGGGCATCTTGTGGGCTAGGTAGGCTTGAAGCTGCTCTTCCTGCATGGCAGCCTCCTTCGCCCCGAATATACCCCAACAGCGGCGATGGGGGGAAGGAAGCGGGGAGTCCTGCCCTGTGCTTGGGTGTTGCGCCACGGGTCGTGTCCCACGGTGCTATCTCTTTCGGATGGCCAAGGCCGTACAGATGTGCTAGAGTTGGCTGGAACGACCGGGTCAGAGCTCATGAGTGTCGGTTACCATGAGGATTCGGTGGCATGACAGGGCTGTCGAGACCCTCAATCCAGTCAAGGAGGGGAGGAGGTCAGGAATGAGCACGAGGCGAAGGAGACTTGTCGAGGCGCCTACAGGGCAAGGGAGAGTGTATGGCGATGGAGCGGAGATCGCCAAGGTGAGATACGAGCTTCGCGTGGTGCAGGACATGATCTCGCTGCGGGCGGTCGGCGGCCATGCAGAGGAACTCCCCGGCCTGACGGATGCTGCGGGGCGCGTCTGGGTTCTCGACGGTCAGCGCGACCTACTTGGCCGCACTCTCATCCTAGAGTTGGCTGACGGCCGTCAGATCGACTTCTTGGCTAGATCCGGCGATCCCATCTCTGGGTCATACGCCATCTTGCGTAGCGGGGGCTTCCGCACACCAGGACAGGAAGAATAGTCTCTCCCCTTCCAGGTGGGTCTCAGGAGGTGAGTCCACGACGCGGGGTGGCGGCCGGCCTCGATGCGCGGTGGTGGGCCCGGGAGGATTCGAACCTCCGACCAATCGGTTATGAGCCGACCGCTCTGCCGCTGAGCTACAGGCCCACGCCCGCCGACGGGGGCGCCGGCGGCGATCAGATTCTAGCGCCCCGCCGGGGGCCTGTAAAGCGAAGCCGCGCCGCCCCGCATCACGAAAGGCTGGGGTGGCACCTTGCGGTGCCACCCCACTGATTCTCCTTCCGAGAGGGACTGCTAGCGCTTGTCGATTGCCACGTAGTTCCGGTCGCCCGGTCCCACGTAGAGCTGAGTGGGCCGGAAGATGCGGTTGTCGGCGATCTGCTCGCGCCAGTGGGCCACCCACCCGGCCATTCTCGGGATGGCGAAGACAGGCGTGAAGAGGTCTGTCTCGATGCCCAGCTTGTTGTAGACGATGCCCGAGTAGAAGTCGACGTTGGGCCAGATGCCCCGGGCGCCCAGGCGGTCGATGACAACCTTCTCCGCCTCCAGCGCGATGTCGAACAGAGGGCTGCGACCGAGCTCCTTGAAGACCGTCTGGTTCAAGTCCTTGAGAATGGTGGCCCGCGGGTCCATCGTCTTGTACTCGCGGTGGCCCATCCCCATGATCAGCTCTTTCTTCTCGATCTTGGACTCGATGGCGGCCTTGGCCTTGTCCGCCGAGCCGATCTCGTTGAGCATGGCCAGCACCCGCTCGTTGGCGCCGCCGTGCAGTGGCCCGCCCAGCGAGCCGATGGCCGCGGCCATGGTGCTGTAGGGGTCGGCGGTGGTGGAGCCGGTGACCATGGCCGTGAACGTCGAGGCGTTCTGCGTGTGCTCGATGTGCAAGATGAGACAGATATCGAACACCTTGGCGGCCATGTCCTTCGGGACCTCGCCGTTGAGCATATAGAGGAAGTTGGCGGCGTGGCTCAAGTCGTCCCTAGGAGCCACCACCGGCTTGCCCTTGCGCACGCGGTCGTGGGCGGCGATCATCGTGGGCAACTGGGCGATGAGGCGAATGCCGGCCAACTCGTTGGTCGCGTCGTCGTCGATGGTCCTGGGGTAGAACATGCCCATCGCCGCGACGGTGGTCTCAAGCGCCGACATCGGGTGGCCGCTCTTGGGGAAGAGCTTGATCATGTCCATGATCGCCGGCTCGACCTTCCGGTTGGCCTTGAGGTCGCTGTCGAACTTCGCCAACTGCTGCTTGGTGGGCAGCTCGCCGTTGAGTACGAGGTAAGCTGACTCCTCGAACGTACTCTCCTTGGCAAGCTCCTGGATGGCGTAGCCCCGGTACTTCAGTATTCCTTTCTGGCCGTCGATGGTGCTGATTGAGGACTTGGCCGCTACGACTCCGGCCAGCCCCGGTACGAACTCGGCTTCGGGCTTGGTCATCTTCTCCTCCTAGAAAAATGCCCGCAGGCAACGACAGCACGGTTCAGGCGCGCCCGCCGCCGCCCACGGGGCGACCTCTGTTCACCCGGTTTGCGCGAACTTTGGCCTCGGCAACACCTCCCTGGGTGAGACTGGCCGACCGCGTACTCGCCTGCGGCCGCCGCCACCCTTAACAAGAATGACTTTGCGCGGACCGTCACGATCCTAGCATACCACGGGGGTCAAGACCATGCCGCTCCACGCCCGACCCTCACGCCCTCCGCGCTTGGACACAAAAAGAGGAGGCCCCTACGCCTCCACACTCTCGATCCGGAACCGGATCTTACCGGCCGGAGCCGCCACCTCCACCTCCTCCCCCGCACTCTTCTCCACCAGCGCCTTGCCAACCGGAGAGGCGATGGAGATCTTGCCCTCGGTCGGGTTCACCTCACTCGGGCTAACCAAGACGTAGCGCACCTCAACCCCAGACTTCAGGTTGTGGAGCACGACCTTGCTGCCCACGGTCACCCGCGCTTCGGGGTCTGCCGAAGCCTCACCGATGATCACCGCCTGCTTGAGGGTCGCCTCGATCTCGCGGATGCGGCCCTCAAGGTGGGCCTGGCGTTCGCGGGCGGCATCCAGCGGCGCGTTCTCACGGAAGTCCTTGTCGGCCATGGCGAGCCGCAGCTCTTCGGCCACGCGTGGCCGCTCAGCCTGCAGGGTCTCCAGCTCGGCCTGCAGGGCGGCGTGCCCCTCCAACGTAAGGTGAACTTCCCGGAAGACACCGCCCTTGCCCATGGCTGCCGTCGCCATCTTGCGCAGCCTCAGGTGGGTGGCCAGGTTGGTCAACGTAAAGCCCTGCTTCCGCGCGAAGCCGAAGAAGCCGCGCAGAACCTCCAAGCGCTGCGGACCATCGGCGGCGGTCCCACCAAGCGCCTCGGCATAGGCGGCGACATCGTGTCCCCGCAGCTCGTCCGTCGCCCGCTCAGCACCATACCAGCGCACGAAGCGATACAGCTCCGGCTGGCTTTGCTGACGGTCTTGGGGGGAAAGGGTTGCGAGGTATCGAGAGGCCGCTTCGGTCAGCGTTGGGATGGGCTTCCCCGACGATGCCATGCGTCCTCCTTGCGCTCTCTTCAGGAATTGTAGAAGGGAGCCGAGGCACTGTCAAACCGTCGATCGCCACGCGCCACGAGCGTTCGCCGGCCCACCGCCGTCACCGGTCCGTGGTGAGCCGGGCCAGCGCTGTCCGGGAACAGGCCGGCGGTGATATAATCGGCCGATTTCGGAGCCCGGCGGGGCCATGCTATCGATCCTCAACCGCGGCGCTCGGCGGCTCGGCGTGGAGTTGGGCACCGAGCAGCTAGACCTCTTCGAGCACTACTACCGCCTCCTGAACGCGGCCGGTCCTCGCGTCCGTGTCACCGCCGTCACTGGCTACGAGGCGGTGCAGCAACGACACTTCCTTGAGTCGCTGGCCCTCCTGCCCACCCTCCTCGAAGCCAAGCTGCTGGTTCCTGGGATGAGAGATCGCGTCCTGGACCTGGGAACCGGTGCCGGACTGCCCGGCCTGCCCCTGAAGATCGCTGCGCCCGGGCTGCGGCTAACTCTCCTGGAGGCGACGGGCCGCAAGGCCGCGTTCCTCGGGAAGGTGGTGGCCGAGCTGGCCCTGGATCAGGTAGAGGTGCTGGCAGGCCGGGCCGAAGACGTAGCACGGCAGCCTGACAGACGTGAGGCGTACGACCTGGTGGTGGCAAGGGCGGTGGCGCCGCTCCCTACACTGCTGGAGCTGGCGCTCCCGTTCGTCCGAGTCGGCGGAGCGCTCGCAGCGCCCAAGGGCAGCGGCGCCCCGCAGGAGGTGAGTCGATCTGAGCGGGCGCTGGACCTCCTGGGAGGGCGGCTGCTCTCGGCGGCGCCAGTGGCTGTCCCCGGCGCCGAGCATCCGCCCCGCCTGGTGTTGGTGCGCAAAGTAGCACCCACACCGGACACCTACCCGCGACGCTCCGGCATCCCCGCCAAGCGGCCGCTCTAGCTCGGCTGCGCTCCCGTCAGGTCAACTGTGGTACAATTCCCCAGATTGTGGCCGGGTGGCCCGCCGCAAGGAAAGCGGCCGAACGGTGTTCGGCGGAAAAGGGGGCAGCATGAACTTCGACATAGTAATGAGTAGGCTCATGCGTCTGGCTCGGCTCGATACCACTGTCTTCGACGAGGTCCGGATGGATCCGGCGGCCACAGCTTCCTCCTTCGTCGTGGCGGTGGCCGCGGCGTTCGCCGCCGGCTTCGGCGGATGGCTCGCCTGGATGCAGGAATTCGACTTCGATGAGGGGCGAGTGCTCTTCCAGTCGTTCCTCCTGGGCAGCATTTTTGCCGTCGGGCTCTGGCTCGTCTGGCTTGGCGTCGTGTACGTGCTGCTCACCACGTTCTTCCATGAGCGCGCAGACCCGCAGCAGCTCATCCGAACCATGGGCATGGCGGCCGCGCCGTTGGGCCTCTCGTTCTTCCTTCTCATCCCGGGCATCACTTTCGGGGTCGGCCTGGCTTCCGTGGCGCTGTTCTTCGGGCTGACCAACATCGCCATCCAGTCGGTCACGACCGCCGATCCCGCGAAGGTGCTGATAGCGAACGCGGCTGGCTTCGCCGTGTGGGCGATAGTCCTAACCTTGCTTGTCGACGGCAGGACATACCTGGCGCCGGGGATCTTCATCACGGCCGCGTTCTTCTAAGCCTCGCCCCACCGGGGGCTGTGAGCCATTGGGCGTCGAGAGGCGGCGCCGTCGCACTCAACCGGGGCGGCGCCGCTTTCACGTCTGCTGCTGAACCGCATGACAACACAAGCTCTCTCACCCGCCGATCGGCGCGCCTACGAGGCCAACCTGCACAGGGCCTACCTCTACCAGTTCTTCATGAACTTCCAGCTCTGGTGGCCCATCTGGGTGGTCTACCTCCAGGATGAGCGCGGCCTGTCGCTCACCCAGGTCACGGCTCTGGACTCTGTGTTCTGGCTCATCATCGTCGTGGCGCAGGTACCCGCCGGCGCCGTCGCCGACCGCTGGGGACGGAAGACGGCGATGCTCCTGGGCGCCCTCTCCCTCTCGGCGGGGATCCTCGTCTTCGGCCTCGCCGACAGCTACGTTCTGATCCTCGTCTCCTACGCCGGCTGGGGTCTCGGCCTGGCCTTCCAGTACGGCGGCGACAGCGCCTTCTTGTTCGACTCGCTGAAAGTGCTTGGCCGCCAGGAGGAGTTTCAGAAGGTCTACGGGCGGTACTGGGGCACGGCCTCAGTGGGGGTCATCGGGGGGCTGCTTCTGGGAGCGCCGATGGCGGCGGCTACGAATCTTTCGCTTCCCATCGTTGTCAGCGCCGGGATCGCAGTCCTGGCGGCGGCTACGGCCCTCACGCTCAAGGAGCCGCGTATCGACGCCGCATCGGCAGAGGTCACGCTCTCCTACGGCGACCTCATCCGGCAGAGCCTCAGGCTCGCCTATCGACGGCCCCAGGTGCGCTACGTACTGCTGTACAGCGCCGTCGTAGGCGTGGCGTCCTTCGTGCCCATCATCTTCATTCAACCCTTCCTGGTGCACCACGACGTGGGCGTGGGCAATCTGGGCCTCTATCAGGTGCCGATGCGCATCCTGGCCATCGTCGGTGCCCTCGGCGCCTATCGGGCCGTGGCCGTCCTCGGCGAGAGACAGACGCTAGTACTGATGCCGGCGGTGCTTGTCGGGGGCTACGCCCTGCTGGGAGCTTGGGACTCGCCCTATGCCTACGCCGCCTTCCCCATCGTCAGCCTGATTTCGATGATGGCCTACCCAGTAGTGGTGGACTACCTGAACCGCCAGATCCCGAGCGAACAGCGGGCCACGGTTCTCTCCATCCGCCAGCTCGTGTTCAGTCTCTGGCTGGCGCCGATAGCACCGGTGCTTGGCTTCGTCGCCGACGAGGTATCGCTGATGGGCGCGTTCTGGGCGTCTGCCTTACTAGTGGCGGCGCCGCTGCCGATCCTCTTCGCCCTGTGGTGGCGCGCCGAGGCGCCGGAGCGATCGCCGGAGGCGGAGGGGGAGACGGCGCCAGTGCGGGAATAGGCAGACCGCTCGTCCTGAGCCTGTCGAAGGGCAAGCCACGTGGGACCACCCGGGCATCCCTGTCGGGATTGACCTCTGCGGGTTGAAACCCGCAGCTTGCCGGAAGCTCTGGGATTCATCCCGGGGGGTGGAACCCGCTGGCGAGCGACTCGTGGATCCTGCGCCAGGCCGGAGCCTGGCCTTCTGAATCTGACCGGCCTCCTAGCCCACCACGCCCGAAGCCCGCAGTCCCTCGATCTGTTCCCGCGCATACCCCAGCGAAGCGAGTACCTCGTCCGTGTGCTGCCCGGGTCGAGGGCCCGTCGTTCGAACCTGGCCGGGCGTCTCCGACAGCTTCGGCCCGATGCCCACCTGCCGCACCGGCCCCAACTTGGGGTGGTCCACCTCCACGACCATACCTCGCGCCTGGTTGTGAGGATCGGCGACGGCCTCGTCCAGGCTGTAGACCGGCGCCACGCAGATGTCGTGCTGCTTCAGGTATTCGAACCACTCATCGCGGGTGCGAGTACGGAACTGCTCGCGGAAGTGAGCGAAGATCTCTTCCCGCTTCGCGGCGTCGTACTGGTGGGGGATGAAATCCTCCCTGCCCATGGCCCGGCAGAGATTGGCGTAGAAATGGGGCTCCAGGCTGCCGAGGCTGATCCAGCCGCCGTCGCTCGTCTCATAGACGTTGTAGTTGGGGGCGGCGCCGTTGAGCAGATGCTCACCCGGCCGGACCACGGAGCCGTTGTGGAAGTAGAGCGTGAGGGGCATGGCCAGCAGGTACATGACGCCGTCGCTCATGGCGATATCGACGAACTGGCCCCGGCCCGTCTTCTCCCTGGCCAGGAGGGCGGCCAGGATGGCGTAGGCGGCGTGGAGGCCGCCGCCAGCGAAGTCGGCGACCACGTTGACGGGGATGGAGGGCGGCTGGCCAGGCCACCCTATCAGGCCCAACGCCCCGCCGATGGAGATGTAGTTGATGTCGTGGCCGACCATGCCGACGTAGGGCCCGTCCTGCCCGTAACCGGAGAGGGAGCAGTAGACCAGGCGGGGGTTCAGGGGCCGCAGGGTCTCGTAGTCCACGCCCAGGCGCTTCACGACGCCGGGTCGGAAGCCCTCCAGCACCACGTCGGCCGACTCCGCCAGCCGGTAGAAGACCTTCCGCGCCTCCTCCTCTCTGAGGTTGAGGACGATGCTGCGCTTGTTGCGGGTGAGGGCGTTGTGGGCCAGGGCCCGCTCGGCCTCCTCGTCGTTCTCTGCTCGGAGGTGTGGGACAGCGACGCTGTGCAGCGCCTCCGGCGGCGCCTCGATCAACAGCACGTCGGCACCCATGTCGCCGAGGAGCATCGAGCAGTAGGGGCCGGGTGCCAGGCGCGACAGGTCCAGGACGCGGATTCCCTCAAGTGGCATCATGGCGGTGAGGCCTCCTCGAATCCAGCGGGGTGGTGAACGGACCAGATGGCATCATCCGACGCTAGACGAGGAGTGTCAAGGCGGGCGGGGCGGAACCTTGGAACCGTGGAACCTAGGAACCCGGGTCGGAATCTGCGCGGCCGCCGCGAAAACGACCTAGGGCCGCAGCTTCAGCTCCGCCCTGGGTGGGGCGGGCGGACCTGAAGGTTCGCCCCTACGACGCCGCGCCTACGGTAGGCAGCCGACGACGAGTGTTCTGCGCAGGGGTAAGACTCACCCCTGCCCCACATGGGCCGCCCGCGAGGGGCGCCCCTACGACGCGTCCGGCCCTACCTCAGCCACCGCCTCCGGGCATACAGGGCGCCCGTCACCAGCAGCAGCGCGCCCGTGGCCGCCAGGCCGGCCAGCGCCAGCGGGCCCGGCGCGGACGAGCCGCCCTCAGCCGTGGCCGCTGCGCCAGGCTCAACGGGAGGTAGCTCTGCAATCCCGCCCACCCCTGGTATGGGGAAGTCCTGGATGACGGAGACGGTGTTCACGGCGTAGTTGCCCTTGTAGATGCGGTTGGTGTTGGGATTCGCGGCAATCCCGCCATCCGACCCGTCAGTCGAGATGGTGGCGACCGGCGTGTTGGCGAGACCGTCAATGACCCACACGTCGGCGGTCAAGTTGTGCGCTACGTAGACCCGATTAGTGCTGGGGTTGGTGGTGATGGACTGCGGCTGGGCGGTCACGGGCACTCTTGTGACCTCCACGTTGCTCGCGCCGTTGATGACCGACACATTGTCGTCAGTGCGGTTGGACACGTAGACGCGGTCGGTGGCAGGGTTCACGGCGATGCCGAAGACAGGATACTGGCCCACGGGAACTCTAGTCACCTCAATGTTGGTGTCGCCGTTGATCACCGAGACGTTGTTGTACCCCGCTCCGGCGTTGGCGACGTAGATGCGATTCGTCACCTCGTTGACACCCACGACATGGGGGAAGTCCCCCACCGACACGGTCGTGGGGGTGCCAGAGGCGCAGTCGAAGACTGAAACGCTGTCGTCGTCCCGGTTGGCCACGTAGAC
The DNA here is from genome assembly GCA_034420175.1 of Dehalococcoidia bacterium. Lineage (GTDB taxonomy): Bacteria > Chloroflexota > Dehalococcoidia > DSTF01 > JALHUB01 > DAOULP01. The sequence continues at coordinate 17,660 of DAOULP010000074.1, forward strand.
ACAGCTCGTGCTTGAGTTGACGGCCACACCTCGTGGGTGATTGCCCACGATGACGGTGGCAACGACCGCATTCGTGGCTCCGTCGATGACCGATACCTTGTTCTGAGCATAGCACGTCACGTACACCCGATCACTCGCAGAGTTCACCGCTATGCAACCAGGGATCTCAGGGTCGCAGTCCAGGGGCACTCTGGTAACCTCCACATTGGTCGCGCCGTTGATGACCGAGACGTTGCCGGCGCCCGCGTTGGCGACGTAGATTCGGCTCGTCGTTGGATTGACCGCCACGCATGCTGGCCCAGCCCCCACGGTGATGGTCGCGATAACGCCAGGGGTCGAGCCATTGCTGGCAACAGCAGGCGGTGGGGCGTGGGCGGCGACCAAGACGGCTCCCGCGCTCACTAGCACCAGGAAGACCAGGGCGACAAGACCTACGAGGACCGGCCGCGCATGCATGTGGGACCTCCTGCGGCGGGGTGGTTGGCCATTCGGCGGGGTTGGATCTTCTGCGGACCTAATGATACCACGCCTGTCAATACCCCCTCCCATATCGCGCACCACACCCGTAGCGGCAGAGCTCACCCCTGCCCCCGAGGGCGCCCGAGAGGGGCGCCCCTACGGGTTGGACGCCGAGCCTTCCGCTGTTGACCGGCTGCCACCGGCCGCACCTTCCGCCGCTTCTGCCAACGTCTGCAGCGTGCCGGCCAGCACGTCCCGCCATTTGTCACCCAGGGGGCGGCGATCCAGTCGGACCTGCGTTCGGCCGACCCAGGCCTCCGGCGGCACCTCCACAAGCAGCACGTCGGCACCCATGTCGCCGAGGAGCATCGAGCAATACGGGCCGGGCGCCAGTCGCGACAGGTCCAGGACGCGGATTCCCTCAAGTGGCATCATGGCAGCTGTCCTCCTGCGACGTAGTGGGGTAGTAGACGAATCAGGTCGCATCATCCGGCGCAGGGGAAGGTGTGTCAAGGCGGGGAGGACTGGAACCCTGGAACGATAGAACCTTGGAACCGAGAAACACGTCCCCAGGTTCCTGGGTCCCAAGGTTCCAAGGTCTTAAGGTTCGAGTGAGTGCTGGCTCAGCCGACCTTCTCTCCGCGGACCCTGAACATGACCCTCCCCAAGCCACCGTGCTCCACCCCCACGTCCATGCATGAGACCTCCTGGGTGGCGAAGATCGACTCGTTGGGGTCGCTGCCCTCCGCCACACGATCGAGCATGGCCCGGATGTGGTTCGTGAGCGGGGCGATGGCCTCTAGGCAGGGAGGAGCCGTGCTCTCGCCGAGGTTGATCACCGGGAAGTTGACGACGAACTTGTCGCCGGGCTTGAGCCCCGCGAAGCAGTATTTGGACTCCGTGACCTCGGCTATGATCCTCCACTTCATCTTGTCTGGCAGGTTGGACAGGAGTTTCTTCATGCCGGGCGACAACCTGTCGAGGTCTTCATCGGTGATGTTGAGGACTTGCTTGATGATCTGCCGGGATGCCTCATCCATCGTCTTGGCCCTCCTTTCGGGCTCTCATGGCCGCACGCCTCCTCCAAGGGCAGCACGATTCGGGGATGGGCCGATTCTGCATCAGGCTGGGGATGATGTCAACGCGGGGGCAGTTCCGCCCCGGCGTCTCCAACCGGTGGGGACGGCTGCGGGCGGGCAATGTCGCGGCGAGCTTCAGCTCGCCACGTGCCCGCCGACCGCGAAGCCGTGGAGGCCTGAAGGCCTCCGCTACGTGTCCCTGGGACCTTGGAACCGTAGAACCAGGAACCGGGGCCAGGGTTCCCGGGTTGCGGCGCCTACGTTGGCGCTGCCGCCCCCGCCACGGCCTGCAGCGTGCCGGCCAGCACCTCCCGCCATCTCTCTCCCAGCGGACGGAAATCCAGGCGGACCTGCGTTCGGCCGAAACGCCTTCATTCAGATGCGGTACCCGTGCTTCCGGAGAGCCTGTCGAACCTCGGACCCAAGCTCTTCCGATACATCGACACCCAGTCGGTTCTCCTGCTCGCGGCGGGCCTCCAGGTAC
>DAOULP010000075.1:0-3275 GCA_034420175.1 Dehalococcoidia bacterium
ACGCGCAGCGCGTGTTGGAGCGCACCGAGATGTACATCCCGATGAAGCCGGCGATGCCGGAACAGATGGCCCCCACGATGAAGGCGATGCCGGTGTAGACGCCGATCTTCACGCTCTCATCGAAGTACCCGACGATGAGGCCGATGACAACTGCAGTGAGTACGGCCAGTTGCGCGATGGTGCCGTACTGGCGGCGTAGGAACGCCATGGCGCCAACGTAGATGTAGCCGCCTATCTCCTGCATCTCCGGCGTACCGGCGTCGCGGCGCAGGATGTCGACGGCGAACCAGAGGGCAAAGAGCACCGCGCCGAGGCCGGCGACAGGCACGATCCAGACAAGTTGCATATTTCACGGCCCTCCATACAACCCGGCGCCGCCCTGGGCGGTTCCCGGGGCACAGATTTGGGAGGCTCCGCGCCTCCCTCCAGCGCGGACTGTACCAGGGCTATCCCCTTGGATCAACCCCGTAGCCCCCGGTCGATCTCCGGCCTTGACGCTCTCCGCGTGCGACGATCGGCAGGACACAAGGTTCTGGTGTGGTTGCGAGGGGCGCGGCTAGCCCTGGACCCTGTTTTCGAAGTCGCCGAGCTTGCGCTCCAAGTCACGCTGGCGGACGGCGAGAGTCAGGTCGCCCCGGGTGCGCTCGAGGATGCCCCGCACGGCGTCGGTCGTGCGCCGGAGGCCGGCGGTCATGGCGTCCGGGTAGTCGAAGGTCATTAGGACGCTGTAGATGTCGTCCATGGCGGTGAGACACTGCTCGCAGTGGTCCACGTCGCCGCCGCGCAGGCTGTCGAGGATGTGCCGGCGCATCTCACCTACCGCCTCGCCCATGCCGTTGAGGTAGGAGGCGTGCGGCACGCTGAGATCCTCCGGCGTGGGCAGTGGCCGGCCCGCCACCAGCGCCAAGGTCAGGTTAGCCTCGGCGAACTCCTTCTGGGCGTCGTGGACGAAGCCGGCGTGGAGGATGTCAGGATGGTCCCTGAGGGCGTCGCGGGCCCGCCGGAGCAGGTCCGCGACCCTGTCTATCAACTCCCGCGCGCCCTCGAAGTCGCGGCGGTGGACGGCCCGGATGCCGTTGGCCGAGTGGCGAACGGCCTCGCGGCAGAGAGGGAGGGCCGCTTCCCGGGCCTGGTTCTTGGCGGCGAAGTCGGCCCGCACCTCCTCCATGATGGAATCGAGTTCCTTGCTGATGTCCATTCTGTGCCGCTCCCGTCTTGGGCAAATGGTCGCCCGGCGGCCCACCGGCTGCGGGCCCATTGTTCTTCCTCAGAGGTCTTTCAGCGGTTCGGGGAGTTCCCCCTCCCGGGCGGCGTCGATCATCTCGCGGGCCTGGTCGGGAAGATCCATGCCGTACTCCTGGAACTTCTTCTCGGTCCAGCGGCCGATCTGTCGCGGGTCCCTGTAGTCCTCGAGGCGCTTGGGCTCATCCCCGTACTCCTCCAGGATCGTCTGCTCCGACTTGTGATAGGCGAAGCGAGACAGGGTGCGGCTCAGGCGGCGGCCGCCGCAATGGCTGCAGGCGGCCTTCGGCTGAGCCGACATGCTCTTGACAAAGACGCTTGTCAGTCGCCCGCAGTCCTGACACTTGAACTCGTAGATGGGCATCTCTGCGCTGCTCTCCTAGAGGTCGCCGAGGTCGTCCCCGGAGTCGACGGATCCCTCGTCATCCGGCATCTCCCCCGCCTCCATCCGGTCCAGCATCTCGTCGAAGTCTGGGCCCATGTCCTCGCCGAAGCGAGAGCCCATCTTGCGGGCCCAGGCGGCGACGCTCTTCGGGTCGTCCTCGTCGACTCCGGCCATCAGGGAGTCATCGTCTAAGTCGTCCATGAGCGCCTCCTCGCCGCGCACGACGGCAAAGCGCGAGACGAGCCGTCGCAGACTGGTCCCGCCGCAGTGCGAGCAGGCGGCGCTCAAGGGCGAGGTGATGTTTCGCTGGAAGATGCTAACCCGGCGGCCGCACGCCTCGCAGCGGAACTCATATATCGGCATGTCAGCCTCAGTATAACCATCGCGCTCGGAGGGTGGAAGATGAGGCAGGCGCTGGCGCCTACAGCAGAGCCGCGAGCTCCAGCAGACTTTGGATCACGGGCACAGGCATGCCGGGCGCGCGGCCGTGACGGTCGAGCAGAACAGCCCGCATTCCGACCCGCCGCGGCATCTCTACATCTGTGAACATGCCGTCGCCGACGGCCAGCGCCTCATTCGGTTCCACGCCCAGCATGTCGAGCAGACGCTCGTGGTAACGTCGGCTGCCCTTGGAATCGCCGGCCGCCTGGCCGTCGAAGTAGAGGTCGAGGAGGCTGTCGACAAGAGCGAGGAATCGCTTCACCCGAAAGCGGGGAATGGTAGTGAAGGCGGCGGTGGCCAGGCCGCGATCTTTCGCAGCCCGCAGAGCGTCAAGGCCGTCGGGGAACGGCTCCCACTCCGGCTGCGCGGCGAAACGCGCTACGATCTCTGCTCGCGCTTCCGCCGTTAAAGGCTCCCCCAGCCGGTCGAAGGCGTAGCCCAGGAACTCTTCCCACGATGCGGCGCCGCGACGAGGATAGTCGATGTACCACGCCATGGCGTAGGCCGCCTCCCAGGCTTGATAGCTGATGGAGACACTGAAGGACTCCAGCAATTCCTGGATAGCTACGCTGGAGCGATCGGGTCCGGTGGCCTTCCGAGGGCGCACTAGGGTGCCGTGCACATCGAAGCAGACGGCCCTGAGCACTAGAGCGGACCCTCGACCGCCGCCTCCACGTGGTCGACGCGCAGCAGGCGGCCCCCAGGCGCAAGTTCTACGGCTACCACGTCTATGCGTTGGTCTTCCGGGGCGTCCGGGTGGGCCTGGGCATAGGCCTCGGCCACGGCCTGGAGGCGCGCTGCCTTTCGAGCCGTTACCGACTCTTCGGGCGAGCCCCGGGAACGGCCCCGCCGTGTTCGCACCTCCACAAAGACGAGGCAGCCTTCCCGCTCGGCTACCAGGTCCACCTCCCCCTCCTGGCAGCGGTAATTGCGATCGAGTATGCGGTAGCCCTTTGCCTCCAGGTGGGCAGCGGCCACTCGCTCGCCGAAGGCGCCGAGGGCCTGCCTGTCCGTCCGCTGAACCCTGCTCCTCATTGGGGGCGGCCTTCCAGGAGGGCCCGCACCGGCGCCCACGAACGACGGTGGATGTCGCAGGGACCGAGTTCCGCCAGGGCTTGGGTGTGCTGGGCTGTCGGGTAGCCTTTGTGGCGGGCGAAGCCGTAGCCTGGGAAGCGGGTGTCGTACTCGACCATGAGGCGGTCTCGCT
>DAOULP010000076.1:0-38977 GCA_034420175.1 Dehalococcoidia bacterium
GTCTGCGCCGAGTACGATTCCCTCTCCGGGATGGGCCACGCCTGCGGCCACAACATCATCGCCACGGCCGCCGCCGGCGCCGCCATCGCCCTGGCTGCCGTGGCGGACGACGTGGACATCACCGTGCGGATCATCGGCACCCCGGCCGAGGAGGGAGGCGGGGGCAAGATCCTTCTGTTGGAGCGCGGTGGCTTCGACGGCGTGCACGCCGCAATGATGGTGCACCCGTCTCCGATCGACATCTTGGAACCGCCGATCATTGCCGCCCAGGGCTTCGACGTCCACTACACCGGCAGGGAGGCGCATGCGTCCTCCTTCCCGGATCGCGGCATCAACGCCGCCGACGCCCTCACCGTGGCGCAGGTCGCCATCGGCCTCCTCCGACAGCACATCGGGCCCAGAGACAAGATACACGGCATCACCACAAAGGGTGGCGACGCGCCCAACGTCATTCCAGCCCACACCGCCGCGACGTACACCATGCGAGCCAGCCGAGTAGAGCGCCTGGAGGAGCTCCGCGCCAAAGTCTACCGTTGCTTCGAGGCGGGAGCCGTGGCCACCGGCGCCACGCTGGAGATCGTCGAGGAAGGCAAGCCGTACGCTCAGATGCAGGCCGACCCCGACCTGTCGGCGGCCTATCGCTCCAATGCGGAGGCCCTCGGCCGCACGTTCGTGGAACCGGGGGCAAGAGCGGGATCGACGGACATGGGCAACGTGTCCCTGGTGATCCCGGCCATCCACCCGATGATCGGCATCAACTCGTTGCCGGCGCTGAACCACCAGCCGGAGTTCACCGCCCACTGCATCACGGAGCATGCCGACAAGGCCGTGATCGACGGCGCCCTGGCGCTGGCCTGGGCGGCCATCGACGTCGCCCTCGACAGGCCAGTGCGAGAGCGTCTGCTCAAGACGTCTTCTGAGAAGACCACCTGAGCCGACGGTCTCGTCCCATGAGTCGGGCCGGGCCGGCCCGTGAGTCGGGGCGACGCTGCGGGAAGGAGAGTGATGGACCCGCAGATCCAGCCAACGGCCACTCGTGCCACACTCGTTGCGCTGCTGGACGAAGCTCGCAGGGAGCTGATGACGTCCGTGCAAGGTCTCTCTGAGGGGCAGATGGAGACGCCTGGGCCCGACGGCTGGTCGGTGAAGGACATCCTCGCTCATGTGGCGATGTGGGAAGAGACGGCCCTGGCGGACATGCGGAGGGCGGTTCGGGGCGACACGACGGCTCTCGACGCCTGGGATCACTCCTTCGACGATCAGTGGAATCACATGCACATGGTCCTGCGGAAGAGCTTCCCACTGCAACAGGTCCTGAGAGAGCTGGCAGAGACGCGGCGGGCCACGATAGAGATCCTGGGCTCGCTCCAGGATGTCCAGATGACCGGCGGGTTCATGCCCAGCACATGCGCCATACACGCCAAACACGATCGGGACCACGCTGAGCAGATTCGGGTCCGGCGGCAGCAGGACCGGATCTAGCAGGGTGCGCAGAGAGCGGAAGGTACTGCCGCACATGGAGTCGCAGACCCGCCGCGCGAGCACGCTCAGCGGAGTGAGCGTCGTCTCCCAGCCAGTCGCCGCCAATGGCCCAATCGGGGCCACAGGGAGCACAGAATGACCCCAGGCGGAAGCGACAGCACCCTGCAGCTACACGACGGTCGCTTGCTAGGCTACGCCGAGTACGGTGACCCGAAGGGCCAGCCGCTCTTCTACTTCCATGGGCATCCCGGCTCACGAATGGAGGCCCAACTCGGCGATGTGGCGGCTTCTCGACACGGCGTGCGAATCATCGCCCTCGACCGGCCGGGCTACGGCCGCTCAGACTTCAAGCCACGTCGGACTCTGCTGGACTGGCCAGACGACGTGGTTGAGGCGGCCGATGCCCTGGGAATCGAGCGATTCGCGGTGCTGGGCGGGTCCGGCGGAGGTGCCTACGCAGCCGCCTGCGCCTTCAAGATCCCCGACCGTCTGACGGCCGCGGGCATCGTCAGCGGAGTGGCTCCCTTCGACGCTCCGGAGGCCACCAGGGGCATGCGCTGGCAGAACCGCGTCGGCTTTGGACTCGGCGGCCGCCTACCGTGGGTCGCGCGGGGTGCCATGTGGTGGATGGCCCGTCAGGTCCGCCGCAAGCCCGAGCGCGTCATCATTGCGATTCAACAAGCGATGGCCGAGCCCGATCGACCCATCCTCGACCGTCCGGAGGTCCGGAGAACGTTCACAGACATCGTCGTCGAGGCGTTCCGGGCTGGCAGCCGAGGAGCGGCGTGGGACATGGTGCTGCTCGCCCGGCCCTGGGGGTTCCCGCTGGAAGGCATCACAATGAAGGTCCACCTCTGGCAGGGAGAGGAGGACGTGCTCGTTCCCTTGTCGATGGGGCGGTACCTGGCGACCACCATCCCAGACTGCGAGGCCGCTTTCTACCCCGGCGAGGGCCACCTGCTGGTCGTGGATCATCAGGATGACATCCAGGCGGCTCTGTTCCCACAGGCCGGGACCTAGCCAGTACCGGGGGCATGGTACCCGGCGATGCCTCAGGGCCCAGAGGCAAGAAGCCGGCCTATGAAGGATCCGAGGTCCGGCTCCCCCGCGAACAGCGCCTCCGGGCGCAGCAAGGCGCCGTCCGGCGCCAGGCGACGGAGCCCATCCAGGCACTCCGGCCGGCCCAGGGTCGGCTGCCAGGTGCGGCAGGCCTGAGGCCTCGCGTCATAGATGGTGCAGGCGGCGGCCTTGCCCTCGAAGCTCAGGAAGACGCAACCCCATTCGTCGTGGCGGAGTATGGAGGCGTTCTCCGCCAGGGGATACGGGTCGGCGTAGACGTCCAGCAACAGGGGCACGCTGATGCCCAGGAAGCGGGCGATAGCCTCGGCCTCGGGCGGGCCGATGAGCGGGCTGCGGCCCTGGCAACACACGCCACAGCGAAAGCAGGGGATGACCTCGCTCTCCGTGAAGCGCTGAAGCTGGGTATCGAAGGTGCGCTCCCGGCCATCAGCCGTGGTCATCCGCACGAGCACCACCCGCACCTCGCCTGCGCTAGCCCCTGACCCCGCTCACCATTGGGGCTTGACTTCAGATCAGGCGAACCGGATCGCTAGCCGCCCACTGCTGCGACAGCTCTGCCAGCGACATCGGACGTCCGCCTCCGCATGCCTCGGCCACCTGCCGGCTACATGCCGGCGCGCTGCCTGCGCAGTTGCTGGACGAGCATGTTCAGGTCTCGCATCGCCATGAAGTGAATGGCCTTCTGTGGGCAGATGGACTGACAGCGGGAGCAGCCGACCGGGCAATCCAAGGGGCGTGCCACTTCCAGCTTGCGGTCCACCGCCTCGTACACCTTGTAGGGACAGAACTCCAGGCACTTGAGGCAGTGGTCGCAGCGCGCGGGGTCAATCATGGGCATCCAGGGGATCTGTTCCCGTGGGATGCCCTGGTATGGGCGGCTCAGCTCTCTCGCTCCTTCGTCTTCTCCGCCACCCGCTCCGCCAGTCGTGGCAGGATCTCTCCGGTCTTCCCCTGGATCAGATAGTCTGAGATTCGCTCGTGAGTCAGGGGAGTCGGCTCGGCATTGACCTCAATGATCGTCACCGCCGGCAGCGCTTCCACCACGGCCAGGCCCGATTCCGCCTGCCTTTCCTTCTCCACGCTTCTCGCTCTGGCCCGACGGGGCAAGTCGGCGAAAGGATAGATCACGGCTGAGGTTCCGCAGATCAGCATCAGATCGCAGTTCATCACCTCGTCCAGGCTCTGACGAGCGACATCGCGAGGAATCGGCTCACCAAAGGCAACACCATCGGACTTCACTACTCCTCCGCAGTCGGGACAGCGAGGTGGTAGTTGGCCTTCGTCCTTCAGCCGCTGCAGGTCGAACTCCGTCCTGTCGAATCTGGCGCAGCAATCGACGCACCTCAGAGCGAAGGCGTTGCCGTGGTACTCCAACACATGCTTGGATCCGGCCTTCTTGTGCAGGTTGTCGACGTTCTGGGTGATCACGCACTTCAGGATGCCCATCTTCTCAAGTTCAACCAAGGCGTAGTGACCGGGGTTTGGCTGGACCTTCTCCAGACCCCCAAACATGCTGACCGGGACCGCCAGCCGCTGCTCCCACCATCCCCGAGGATCAGCCAGGAACGTCTCATAGCTCAGATACGCTCTTCGCTCGGCGTCCGGGTCCTTCGTCCAGACGCCCTGCGGTCCACGGAAGTCAGGTATGCCGGATTCCGTCGACATCCCCGCACCGGTCAGGGCAATGGCGTAGCTCGAAGCGACTAGAGCGCTGGCCGCTCTCTCGATCAGCTCTTCCATGGCTCTTGCCCTCCCCTGTCCACAGCCAGCGAGGGGACGACTCTCCATCTGGCCCAGGCCCGCATTGGGCAGTCCCGCCGGGTTCGCCGCCCCTACAACCCCGTCCTCGCCAGCCCGGCGACGAAGTCGTACGTGCGCTCCATCACCGATGGGTCCTCGGCCATGGGAAAGGGCGCGGCGTTGAAGTCGGTCACCCCCGCCTCGGCAAGGTGCTTGAGCTGTCGTCTGACTTCGGCCTCATCGCCGATGACCGACGCGCCCACAGCGTCCGGCGCCCCCTCGATGTCGAGGATCGCACGGTAGGCCGGTAGCGAAGCATACATCGCAAACGTCGTGACAGCGGTCGCCCGCGCCGACTCGGCCTTGTCGGTCACAGCGACGGGCGCGCCGGCAACGACACGCGGCGCCGGGCGGCCTGCCTCTTGTGCGGCCTTCGTGATCAGGGGGACGGCCGTCTGTTCCAGGTACTTCGGGCCACCCATCCAGGTGACTGTACCGTCCGCCATCGTGCCGGCGAGCTTGAGCATCTGGGGACCGAGGGCGGCAATGAGCACCGGCGGCCGCGTCGCCCCAGGGACAGTGACTTGGACCCCAACGCGGTACTCCTTGCCCTGGTACGCCGTCGGTTGCCCTGTGAGCAGCCCGTTCAGCACTGAGAGGTACTCCCGCACGTGCCGGATCGGTGTCGAGTAGTCGAGGCCGAAGAGCGTTTCGATGACAAGCTTGTGGCTCGGTCCAATCCCTAGGATCAGCCGGTTCCCGGCCGCGGCTTGCGCCGTGAGGGCCTGTTGAGCGAGCGCGACGGGGTGACGGGGGTACGTCGGCATCACAGCGGTGCCCAGTTCGATCGTCTTCGTCACGCGGCCCGCCAGCGCCACCAGCGTCAGCGCGTCGTAGTTGAAGATGTTGGCCGCCCAGGCGGAAGCGAACCCGTCCGCCTCTGCCTTCGCGAAGCGCTCCAGCATCTCATCGAGCGGCGCATCCAGTCCCATGCCTGGCCCGCAGGCCCACAGCCCGATCCGCATCTTCGTCACCTCACTCATCAGTCCGCCAGCGTGAACCCGTCCCCGGGGCCGCGGCCTCGGCGCTGGCCAGCGGCCTCCAGGGCAGCCATCAATCGTTCTGAAGTGTACCGCGACGGGCTGGCACTGTCAGCCGCCCCCGACGCCTGTTGCCACAGGCGGCAGTCGTCACGAGAGGCCTGCCCAGCGAGCCAGACATTGCCGCGTCCTGCTCAAGTCGGGTGCCCTCACACGCCAAGGCAAGCCGGCTCAGCCGCCGGTCATGCTTGCCTCCGCTCGGGGCGCACAGGCTACCAAGCGGGCCCAGCGTCGGTCGTGGTGTTGTTGGTGAGGCGGGTCTGGCCGGAGCCGTCTGCCTCCATTACGTACACCTCGAAGGTGCCATCGCGATCGGACATGAAGGCGATGCGCCCGCCGTCCGGCGACCACGCGGGCTCGCCATCGTCCGCGGCGTTGTCGGTAAGGCGGGTCTGGCCGGAGCCGTCCGTGTTCATGATGTAGACGTCGAAGTTTCCTTCACGGTCCGAGTCGAAGGCGATGCGCGTGCCGTCTGGCGACCACGCCGGCTCGCCATCGGCGGCGGGATTGTCGATGAGGCGGGTCTGCCCAGAGCCGTCCGCGTTCATGACGTACACCTCGAAGGTGCCGTCACGGTCGGACATGAAGGCGATGCGCGTGCCGTCCGGCGACCAGGTCGGCTCGCCATCGGCGGCGGACGTGTCGGTGAGGCGAGTCTGCCCAGAGCCGTCCGCGTTCATCACGTACACATCGGGGTTTCCCTCACGGTCGGAGTAGAACGCGATCTGCCTGCCGTCGGGCGACCACGCCGGATCGCTGTCAGCCGCAGGGCTATCGGTGAGGCGGGTCTGCTGGGAGCCGTCCGCATTCATGACGTAGATGTCGAAGGTGCCGTCACGGTCGGAAGCGAAGGCGATCCGCGTTCCGTCGGGCGACCACGCCGGCACGCCGTTGTTGGCGGGGTTGTCGGTGAGACGCGCCTGGCCAGAACCGTCCGCGTTCATCACATAGACATCGAACCCAGCGCCGGTATCTGACTGAAAGGCGATCCTGCCCCGGGCCGGAGCGACGGTCGGGACGATGGGAGTCTCGGTAGGCGTAGTCGTGGTGGACTCACCGCCCCCGCAGGCCGTCAGGAGCACCAGTACGGCCAGAGGAGCAATGACAAGCCGCCCTAGACAATGGGACTGAGCTTGGCGCCGGTCTCCAGGGCTGGCCATGGACTAGTCTCCTCAGCGACTTGGAAACGCCTCGAACCGGTGGCCGGAGCGCCGGGGCAACCACCACCGCCACGCTCGAAGTGTACCCCAGCCGGGCGGAAGCGTCAGCCAGCCTCCAGCCCCGTCTGCCCCGTCCGAGAAGCGCGACGGAAGCTCTGACAAGGAAAGGGCAGTCCACCGGGGCACGAGCCAGAGTCGTCTCCACGACCTTCAGTGTGACCGACAGGCCTCACATCGAGGCGTGGGGCGACGGCCAACCCGGGCACGACCGTGTGGGCGCCAGCAGCAGGCGGCTGAGCGGATTCTCGATCGCCGGATACGGTCCGTCTTACCCGCCGCCGAAGCTCCAGAAGCGTCCCGTTCTCCCCAGTTGCGCCAGGGTGCCTATGAATTCGGGCAGAAGCTGTGGCATCTGGAGAACATAGTCGGGCGCCAGTCGCTCGCGGAATAGGCCGCCCGCGAACAGCGTGGCATAGTCCCGCAGAGGCATGGTGCCATCGGCGCTCTCGGGGTCGTACATGGACCAGGTTCGCACGTGCTCTTCCGACCGGAAGAGGTTCATCAGGCTTCAGGCGGTGGCCATGTTCTCGCGCCATCGCGAGAAGGGTACGTTGACGTGGCCAACTATGGACCCGGGCGCAGCTTCCAGGATCTCGCCGTCACGCATCCGCACCCGTATCGGCTCGTTGCAGTCCAGGCAGGGGCAGTCGATTTGGACTTGTTTGCCGGGGTAGAGCCAGCTGACCGCTAGCGACTCAAACCCTCACTGGCCGTACCATTTCTGCTGACCATCGACGGAGATCAGGTACTGGGTGGGGATGTTCGAGAAGGGCGCGCAGGACTCCACGACGTCGGTGCCCGGGCGAACCCAGAAGCCCGGCACGCCGGCTCCGTCGAGGTCGTGGAGAGCCTGCCTGGCCTCGTCGGGGGAAAGGGCTAGTTCGGTGGCCAGCTCCGTGTAGTGGGGAGCACGTCCGTCGCGAACGACGCCGCTGATGATGGCATGGTACATTCCTGCCAGAAGCTGGGGTTCTGCCATGGCGCTCCTCCTTTCGAATCAAGCCTTCGGACCCTGCGCCGCGACTATAGCACGACGGTACCGCGCCCCGAAAGTAGTCACCGACCGCTGGTGCCACTTGAGAGGAGCGGCGGGTCGGCGCATAATTGGGCGCACAGCGTAGCCAGAAGTGGATGCCCTTCGCAGGAATCCCGAGCACACCTGGGAGCAGAAGGAGAGGATACGTGGAACTCAATCCTGCCCAACAGTTGCTTGCACGTGGATTCTTCTGATCGGAGGCGGTCCTCCTGGCCGTGAGCCAGGAGCTCGGGAAGAAGCGCGAGATCATCCCCCGAATCGCCAGCGGCTTCGGGGGTGGCCTAGGCGGCACCGGGGCCGTCTGCGGCGCCGTTGTCGGCGCCGTCATGGCCATCGGGCTGGAGCACGGGCGGGACTCCGAGACGGAGGACCGATACGGCACCTGGCGTCTAGCGCAGGAGTTCCGGCGGCGATTCGAGGCTGAGATGGGCCACATCGGCTGCCGCGAGCTGACGGGGGCGGACCTGAGCACAGACGAGGGCCGGCAGCAGTACCGGAGTTCCGACGTGCCCATACGGGTCTGTCTGCGGGCCGGGGGCGTGGCCTACGACGTCGTTCTGGAGCTGTTGAAACAGGCGGAGCAGGGGATCTGACGCCACGGCGTGTGTCACCCTTGCGCCGATCCTCAAAGGAGGAGAGCCATGACTAGCCAATCGGGAGCGACGGACGCCCAGTGTCAGCACCTCTTCACTCCCCTCAAGATCGGCTCGTTCACCGTCCGAAACCGCATCGTCAGCACAGCCCACCTCACCGGCTTCGCAGACCACGGCCTTCCCTCGGAGCGACACCTCAACTACTGGGTATCGAAAGCCAAGGGCGGCATCGGCCTCATCGTCACCGAGGACCAGGCCGTCCACCCGTCGGCGGCCACCGACCACTTCGTCATCCACGCCTACCGAGACGAGTGCATCGAACCGTTCCGGCGTATCACGGCCGCCGTCCACCAGCACGGAGCGAAGATCGTCGCCCAGCTCTGGCACCCCGGCAGCATCTTCTACGGCGCGCGGGAGGGCAGCCTGCCCCTCTGGTCCTGCTCGGCGCTGCCGGGTTCGGGCCACGTTGAGACCTCCCACGCAATGGAGGTGGAGGAGATCGGGGAGGTGGTGCAGTCGTTCGGCGAGGCAGCGCAGCGGATGCGGGACGGGGGCCTGGACGGGATTGAGCTCATGGGCACCCACGGGTTTCTCATCGAGCAGTTCATGTCGCCCCGCACGAACCACCGTGAAGACGAGTACGGAGGCAGCGAGGAGAACCGGACGCGCTTCGCGCGCGAGGTCATCGATGCCGTGCGGGCGGCGGTCGGCGCCGACTTCACCCTCGGCCTGCGCGTCAGCGGCGACCAGTACCAAGACGGAGGGCTGGGCCTGGAGGACATGAAGCGCATCGTGCCGCAGATCACCGGTTCCGGCAAGGTGGACTACGTCAGCGTCACCGTCGGCGCTGGCGGTGCTCCCATACCGCCCATGTACCTGCCGCCGGGCGCCTTCGTCTACCTGGCCGCGGGCATCAAGGAAGTCGTGGACATCCCGGTGTTCTGCGTCGGCCGTGTCAACGATCCCGTTGCGGCGGAGCGCATTCTGGCCAGCAACCAGGCGGACATGGTCGGAATGACCCGCGCCAACCTCTGCGACCCGGAACTGCCAACCAAGGCCCGCGAAGGTCGGCTGGACGAGATCCGCTACTGCATCGGCTGCAACGAGGGCTGCTGGGGGCGCGTCTACCAGACCCTACCCATCACCTGCGCCATCAATCCCAGCGTCGGCCGGGAGAAGGAGATGGAGATCGTCCCCGCGCCGGTGAAGAAGAAGGTGATGGTCATCGGCGGGGGCATCGCCGGCATGGAGGCGGCGCGCGTGGCGGCCCTCAGGGGCCACACCGTCTCCCTCTACGACAAGGAGCAGGTGCTCGGAGGACAGCTCCAGATCGCGGCCAAGGCCCCAGGCCGGCAGGACATGGCGGAGCCGGTGCGCTACTACGAGACCCAGTTCAAGATCCTGGGCGTCAACGTGAACCTGGGCTCGCCGGTCGACGAGAGCACCGTACTGGCTGCAAACCCGGACGCCGTCATCGTGGCCACGGGCGGGCTCGCCGCCGGGGCCACGTTTCCTGGAGCCAACCAGCCGAACGTCGTCACGGCCCGCGACGTGCTATCGGGGAAGGTCGAGCCGGGGAAGAAGGTCATACTGCTGGCTACAGACCGGGGAATGGAGAGCCTCACCACGGCCGAGTTCCTGGCCGAGCGCGGCTGCGAGGTGGAGATTCTGGTCCCCCAGGCCTTCATGGGCTTCCCCATCGAGCCCATCACCCTCACCCTGGCGCTGATGCGGCTTCACGGGAAGGGAGTCGTCGTGACCCCGGCCGTGGACATCCGTGGAGTTGAGGGCAGCACGGTGACGGTCTCGAATGCCTACGCGCGCCAGCAAAGGACCATCGAGGGGGTCGACACAGTGGTGGTGGCGCGGGGCAGCGTCGCCGACGACGGCCTCTACCGGGCGCTCAAGGGCAAGGTCCGGGAGCTGTACTCGGCGGGCCAGTGCGTGGCGCCCCGCAAGATGCTGGATTCGACGCTCGATGGGCTCCGTGTGGGCAGGATGGTCTAGGAGCAGCCGCCGGCACCACCTGTCCCCGGGTGGCCAACGTCAGGAGGGCCCCGACCGGAAAGAGGCGGGGCCGGAGTAGCCATGGATGTCCAGGGGGCCGTCTGGGGGATCGCCGAAGGGCAATCAGGAGAGATCTCCGAGACAACCGTCTCCTTGATAGCGGAGGCAGCCCGGCTGGCCGACCAGCTCGGCACGGAGGCGTCCGCCGTCGTCTTCGGGGACTGCGACGACGATCTGGTCCGGGCCCTGGGCTCTCGAGGAGCGGCCCGCATCTTCGTGGTTCCTAGCGGCGCCGCGCCTCTCCGCGACGTTGACACCTGCGTCGCCGTCCTGGCCGACCTTGTTCGCAGACACCAGCCCGGGGTCGTCCTCTACGGCACGACGGTCCTCACCCGGGAGCTAGCGCCGAGGCTGGCAGCGCGCCTCGGGACGGGCCTGGCCTCCGACTGCACCGGCCTGAGCGTCGGGCCTGACGGTCTCGTCCGCATGTCGCGTGCCGCCTACGGGGGTCGGGCGTCCTGCACCGTGGTCTGCCTACGGGCGCGGCCCCAGATGGCCACCCTTGAGCTCCAGTCCTCCACTGCCACTCGCGGAACGCCGGGGCGCGAGCCACAGGTGGTCCACATCGAAGGTCCATTGGCCGCCACCGCTTCGCGCATCGCAGTCGAAGGACTCGTCCAGGGCGATCCGCGCACCATGGACCTGGCGGAGGCGGACGTGGTGGTGGCGGGCGGCGCCGGCGTGGGCAGCCGGGAGGGATTCGAGCTGCTGGTGGAGCTAGCGTCGCTCCTGGGGGGCACCGTGGCCGCCTCGCGGGTGGCCGTGGACGCCGGCTGGGTGCCACGCGATCGGCAGGTGGGTCAGTCGGGACGCACCGTGGCCCCAAGCTTATACGTTGCCTGCGGCATCTCCGGAGCCTCGCACCACACGGTGGGTATGCGCGACGCCAAGACCATCGTGGCCATCAACACCGACCGGACGGCGCCCATCTTCGACCTGGCAGACCTGGCCATCGTCGGCGACGTGCGCGAAGTGCTCCATCTCGTCGTGGACCGCCTGCGAGACACGAGGGCGAAGGTCCCCTCGCCGGGCGATCCGACCCTCGACATGTCCACAAGGTTGTGAGGGAACGCCGGTGAAGATAGCGGTCTGCGTGGCAAGAGTGGTCGATCTGGCCCAACCCCTGACTGTCCGATCGGGCAGCTTGGAACCCGAGGGGGCGGCCCGCCGTTACTGTCTGAACCCGGCCGATCAGGGTGCTCTGGAGGAGGCGCTACGGATCAGGGATCGCCTCCCCGGAACGCGTGTCTCCGTCATGAGCCTCGGCCCGCCGGAGTGCGAGCCGTTCCTACGCGACTGCCTGGCCGCTGGCGCCGACGAGGCCCTGCTCCTCGAGGACGCCGCTTTCGAGGGTGGAGACACGCTCGCGACCGCGCGCGTTCTCTCCCGCGCAATTCAGGAGCTGGGCGCCGACCTACTGCTTTGCGGTCGCCGGGCGACGGACGGGGCAACCGGCCAGACGCCCCTTCAGGTCGGTGAGCTCCTGGGCATCCCGGCCATCTCCGGAGTCGTACGTCTGGAGTTGCCTGACGGCGCCACGGACCTCATCGTGCACCAGAAGCTGGAGCGAGGCTACCGTGCCATCATCCGCTGCCCCCTTGCCGCTGTCCTGGCGCTGGAGGCGGGCGCAAGCCGCCTCCGCTATCCACGACTGCGCGATCGCTTCCGAGCCCGGCGGGTGCCCATCCAGCGCTGGGATCGCGAGCGGCTGGGGCTGTCGCCAGACGAGGTAGGAGAGAGAGGCTCCTGCGTGCACGTGGTTGACATCGGCCCGCCGAAGCCCGACATGCGAGGACTCTTCGTCCCCGACAGCGAACTGTCTGGCATGGAGCGCTGGGAGGCAGTGGTATCGGGGGGCCTCAGCGGCACCGCCTCACCGCTGGTCGAAGGGCCGCCGTCGGTGCTCGCCGAGCGGCTCCTCTCCTTCCTCACCGAGAGGAAGCTGGCCTAAGCCAAGCGCCCTGGCCCGTGACGGGCAGCAAACGTACACCCGCTACGCCGAGGTCTACTCCAGGATGTAAGAGGCCGTATCGCCTACGCTGGCGGCTGCGACGAGGGCATGGTCGGCGAGCCTCAAGACTGGGATGCGATCGCCGTGGTAGAGTAGCCATCACGCAGGGCGTTCATTGAGATGGTCTTGAGGCCCGACTACCAGAGGCCCACAAGCACCGTGAGGGAGGGCTGGAGCGCGCCGTCCTCAACGCCACCACGCCGCTGACCAGCATTGCACCCACCGAGGAGTGACCCCGCGGGACGCCGTCTCGAAAGGAGAGAACGCAGATGCTGACCCACGGGCTTACCGACGTGAACGAGATGCGGATTCACTACGCCGCGCTCGGAGAGGGCGACTTGATGCTCTTTTTGCACGGCTTCCCTGAGTTCTGGTACGAGTGGAAGAACCAGCTCGACGACTTCGGCAGAGACCACCGGGCGGTGGCCCCCGACATGCGCGGCTACAACCTGTCCTCCAAGCCTGCCGATGTGGAGCAGTATCAGATGCCTCACTTGGTCGAAGACGTGCGGGCCCTCGCGGAGCACCTGGGTTATGACAAGTTCGTCCTCGTCGGTCACGACTGGGGCGGCGTCGTCGCATGGGCGTTCGCCATTGCCCACCCCGACTACCTGGAGAAGCTCATCATCATCAACGCGCCGCATCCGGGCGTGTTCGCGCGGGAGCTGCGGCAGAACCCCGCTCAGCAAGGCGCCAGCCAGTACATGCTGATGTTCCGCAGCGAGCAGGCCGAGCAGATCCTGTCGGCGAACGACTACGCCGCCCTCGTCAACGCCGTCATGGGCGAAGGGCTCAAGAAGGGCCACTTCACAGAGGAGGATCGCAGGGCGTACATCGAGGCTTGGTCGCAGCCCGGCGCCCTCACCGGCGGCCTCAACTACTACCGCGCCGCCCGCGCCGGGCCCCCCGCCGGTGACGGCGATGACGGCGGGCTCGGCGACAGCCTAGTAGGGTGGCCATCGCTCACGGTGAACGTGCCGACTCTCGTCATCTGGGGCGAGAAGGACGAGGCCTTGCTCACCGGCAACCTGGAGGGGCTCGGCGAGTTCGTGCCGGACCTGACGGTCAGGCGCATCCCGGACGGTACCCACTGGGTGGTGCACGAGCAGCCCGTGCTGGTCAACTCCTACATACGCGAGTTCATCGCCGGTAAGCCGTAGCAGGGCGCCCTGGGGCAGACAAAGGAGAAAGATTGCGATGACAGCCGACGAAGTCAAGCAGCAGCTTCGGTTGCCTGAGGTAGGCCAAATCGGGGTGGTCGTCGAGGACCTCGACCGCACTGTGGCCTTCTATGAGTCAACCTTCGGGCTGGGGCCGTTCCGGGTTCAGGAGGCGGAGGCGCCCAACGTCTGGGACCGTGGCGAGGAGAAACGTATCAAGGCCCGACTGGGCTTCGCCATGCTGGGACAGGTGGAGTTGGAGCTGATCCACATCCTCGAAGGCGATAGCATGCACCTCGAGTTCCTGCGGGAGCACGGCGAGGGCCTCCACCACCTGGGCTTTCGGGTCAAGGACTTCCAGGCCAGGCTGGAGCAGGCCAAGGCCATGGGCTTCGAGGTACTCCAGACGGGTCCATTCGGCCGCTTCTACGCCTATCTTGACACCCGCCGCTACGGCGGCATCATCTTCGAGCTGATTGAGGAGACCAACGGAGCGTAGTCGCGTGCGGCAAGCCTGTCCCTGCCCCAACCACCATCGTGCTGCTGAGATGAGGAGGTTTCGCAATGCCCGTCGATAGCTTCAAGTGGCTGCCAGGATTCATCACCAATCACTATCGAGGCCTCACTGTGGAGAAGCAGGAGGCACCCTGGACGCCCCTTGCCAAGCCCATCGAGCAGTGCCGCTTCGCTCTCGTCACCACCGCTGGTCTCTACGTGAAGGGCAAGGACCCGCCCTTCGACGTGGAACGCGAGCGTCGGGAGCCCATGTGGGGCGACCCCACGTACCGCGTCATCCCACGCGAGGTGAAGCAGGAGGAGATCGACTCCACACACCTCCACGTCAACACGTCCGACCTGCTTCAGGACATGGACACCGCTTTGCCCATCCACCGCTTCCTGGAGCTTGAGGAGAGCGGCGAGATCGGCTCCCTGGCCCCCAGCAACTACTCGTTCATGGGGTACCTCGGCTCGGACGGAGGCGCCGCCTCCTGGCGGGATCAGTACGGGCCGGAGGTGGCGCGCCGGATGAAGGAGGAGGGGGTCGATGCCGCCCTCCTCACACCCGTCTGACCGGATTGCACTAGAAACGTGCCCGTGCTGGCACGTGTGATCGAGACTGCGGGTATCACCACCGTCCTGGTCACCATGATGCCCTACTGGTCCGACAAGATGGGTGTGCCCCGGACGCTCGGCGTCGAGTTCCCGTTCGTCCACCCGATCGGGCACGCCGGGGACCGCGATGAACAGCTCACGGTGATTCGAGAAGCTCTGCGCGTGCTGCGCGAGGCCCGCGAACCGGGGACGGTGGAGCACCTGGACAGGGAGTGGCCGGACGCGGAGACGTGGAAGACCGCCTGGTACCCGCCGGAGCTGCCACCGAACATCAAGATGCTCTTCGAGCGCCGGCGTCAGGAGGCGGAAGAGAAGCACCAGGGCAGCAGCTAGCTCAGGGGCTGCGCCGCCTGTCCTTCTCCCCCTTCTCCCATTGGGAGCTCAGGCGCTCCACCTCGTGCCGTGGGCGTGGCTGGCGTCCGTACCGCGCTTCCGAGTAGGCCTGGCTGATCGCGCCAGGCACGGACGAGACGAAGTGCTCCTCCAGCCGCGGTGCGAATTCCAGCGGCGTCGCCGCCGGGGGTCTCGGCAGCCCCTCGCCGGCCGCCCGGCGCAGCACCGAGAAGTAGAGGCGCCCGAGCGCGTCGCGCCCCCGCGACTCTCCCGTTGCCCGCCGCCGCAGGCCAGCCAGCGCCCCGGAGAGCATCGACCGCAAGTCGCCCAGTGGACCGCCCTCGCCCGGAGAAGCCTCCTCCCGGACCTCTATCTCATCCCCACGACCACGCGAGAACCGCCGGAAGGCAAACCAGAGCACCGTCAGGGCCAGCGCAATGGCCAGCACGACTAGCCCGGAGCGCAGGACGTACCCAATCACCTTCGTCCAGTGGGCTGGCTCGCCCTTGTCGGCCTCCGTCAGCCCCTCCGGCAGACCGGCCGGCGGGGTCATTTCCGCTGGCGGGAGTGCCTCCCTGCTGCCCGCAAGCCAGTCGATGACGTGCTGGATCACCCAGGCTACGGCATAGAGAAAGGGTGCGACGGCATACGCCAGCGCCAAAGCGACGCCCTCGCCAGCCAGCAGCGCGGCCCGGCCCACGGCCTCCATCGACGGCGGATTCCAGGCCGCCGCGAGCAGGGCCAACCCCGCGATGACGCCCAGAGAACCTCCGGTCCACGACATCCACACCCCCAAGAACGGACGGCGCCGGTCCGCCTCCACCGACCCCAAGTGGGCCAACGCCAGCGCCAGCAGGCCAGCCACCATGAAGGGCACCGGCAGCCAGCGCAGAGTGCCCGCTGCGTCGGCCGCGGGCCCGAAGGCTGCTGCCAGCAGCACGACGACCAGCCCGAGGCCGATATCGCCCAGCAGACTCTCGAACGCAAAGTCACGGATTCCCCGCGTGACACCCCACGCCCAGGCGGCGCCCAGCAGGATCACCTCGGTGACGTCGCCGCCGTGACCCTCCAGCGTGCTCCCGGGGCTGGCCAGTAGGTCTCCGAGCCAGCCAAGCCGCCAGAGGTAGAGATCGCCGGCGATGTCCGCACGACAGACGACGTACAGCAGCAGCACCGACAGGCCGACGCCCCAGAAGCGAAGTGCCCCCTCGGAGATGTCGAAGCCCTGGAGCAGCCGCGCGAGGCCGTACGACAGGCCGACAACGGCAAGTGCCGCCCAGATGGACATCGAGGCGCCGTCACCCAGGGCAGCAACGGCAAGTGCCGTGCCCCCGTAGACCCACAGCGCGTTGGCAAGGAGAGCGGTGATTTCGGCGGTGATGGCACGCCCGTTCACGGCTACGCGGGTCCGGCGTCAGCCGCCCGTGCGTCCTTGACGGCGAAGGCGAGCCGGTCTACCCGCTGCACCGGCATCTCTCCCAGAAGCTCCGTCCAGTCGGCGTCCGCCATGGCCAGGACGACCACCTGCTGCCCGGAGTCGTACAGCCGGCGCAGGGCGGCCGCCAGCGACTCGGGCATCAAGGCCGTGACGACGGCCAGCGTCGAGCCCAGGGGAATCCGGTGGCTCTCGCGCTCCAGCAGCGCCGCCAGCGAGGTGACCGTCATGGGGCCGATACCGCCCAGCGCCTCCAGGATGCGTGCCAACTGGTCGGGCGCCCGTCCCGGCGCGACGTGGATGGGCCGGTCTGAGTCCGGCACACTGCCGCTGGCCAGCAGGCCGACGGCGTAACGTGCCTCGTATGCCCAGCGCGCGACAGAGGCAGCGACGACGATGCTTGCCTCCAACAAGTCCGGCACGTATCCGAGCCATGAATGGTCCAGCGTATCGACGTTCAGAGCCACAAGGAGCTGCTGCGTCGTAGAGGGTTCGTACACCCGCGACTGCAGTTCGCCGCGGCGGGCGGTCGCCTTCCAGTCGATGCGTCGGATGGGGTCGCCCGGCTGGTAGTCACGCACGCCCGCGATGCGCAGCGGATCCTCGAAGATGCGCTGCTGTCCCCTGCGCTCTCCCAACGGCCGGGCGGCCGGGAATCCCAGGTCGGGCATCGACAGGGTGCGCGGGTAGACCACCACCCCGGCTGTGTCCGCCTCCTCGCGCTCGCTGCCAAAAAGCCCGAAGCCGTCGCCGGAGCGGAGGCGGGCCGGCCCCAGCCGGTAGTACCCCCGCTCCGTGCAGGGCAGGTCCATGGACCAAGTGGCCCGTTCATACCAGCCCAGGTGGGTCCTACGGTCATAGAGGTTGGTCTTGGGACTGCCGGAAGGCGAGAGGTGAAGATCGGGTGGAACGAGGGACTCGGGCAGATGGTCGCGCACCTCCAGCCATGGCAGCGGGACGACCTTCCTGTTGATGAGGCGGTACGTGAGCCGCAGGAATTCGCCAGGGAAAGCGCGCCGCTCCGGCAGCACCCGCGCGAATTCGACCCTGTCGAGCGAGCGATCGGCCCACACCCGCGCGAGACCTCCTGCCAGCAGCAGGAAGACGCCTAGGGCCAGCACAGGGCCCGCGCCTCCGGCCAGGCCGCCCACGACCAGGGCGAGGCCGAGGGGCAACCAGGCGTGACGCAGGAGCACGTCAGCCCTCCACCGGTACCGGCACCTCCGCCAGCACCTCGGCCACGATGTCGGCGGCGGCACGGCCGCGCAGTCGGGTATGGGAGCTCAGGATGAGGCGATGGGGCAGCATGGCCGGTGCAAGGAGCTTCACGTCGTCCGGCAGAACGTAGTCGCGGCCGCGGATCGCCGCCAGCGCCCGGGCACCGCGAACCAGCGCCAGGCTGGCGCGAGGGCTGGCTCCGATCTCCAGCGCCGGATGCCGCCGCGTCGCCTGAACGATAGAGACAACATACCGCCGCACCGAGGGCTCGCAGTGCACCTGCGGCACAAGCCCGCGGAGCCGCACCAGCTCCTCGGCGGCCACCACCGGCTGCAGCGCTTCGAGCGGGTTCTCAGCCTCAAAGCGCAAGAGGATATCGTCCTCCTCGGTCTCGGTGGGATAGCCGATGCGAACGCGCATGATGAAGCGGTCCAGTTGGGCCTCCGGCAGGGGGAAGGTGCCCTCCAGTTCGATCGGGTTCTGGGTGGCCAGTACCAGGAAGGGCGATGGCAACGGCATCGTCACGCCGTCGATTGTCACCTGCCGCTCCTCCATCGCCTCCAACAGGGCGCTCTGCGTGCGGGGCGTCGCCCGGTTGATCTCATCGGCCAGGACGATGTTCGCGATGATGGGGCCGGGGCGGAACTCGAACTCACCCGACTTCTGGCTGTAGTAGTGGATCCCCGTCACGTCCGATGGCATCAGGTCCGGAGTGAACTGGATGCGCTTGAAAGAGGCGCCGACGCTGCGCGCGATGGCCTTTGCGAGCGTCGTTTTGCCGATGCCGGGCACGTCCTCGATGAGGATGTGTCCGTCGGCGAGCAGCGCCACCAGGGCCAGCTCCACGACCTCGTCGCGACCGACGATGACCCGCCCGATGCTCTCCGTCACCCGGACCGCCACGTCCCTGATGGCGGCCGCCGCCTGCGTTCGCTCCTTCACCGTGCGCCTCCCCCAAAGTTGCGCACAGCATAGCACGTCGATTGAGCCCCGACACATGACTGGATGATTGCGATTGCCGCTCTGCGGCCGTTCGTTGTAACATCGGCCAGGCTGAGCGGGGGACTGCCGTTGCCCCCTTGCCAGGCAGGCGGTTCTGGGCCAAACGGCTCTTGCCAGGGGACTCCCTACCTCGGGCAGAATGGCACCATTCAGCGAGCCAGCGCACCAAAGGAGGGCCTTGAGATGATCAAGACGCGCATCACAGAGCTGTTCAACATAGAGTACCCGATCCTCTGCGGCGGCATGTTCTGGATCGGCAGGGCGGAACTCATCGCGGCCGTGGCGAACGCGGGCGGCCTCGGCTTCATGGTCGGCTCCACCTTCGGCGAGGACTTGGACGCCCTTCGCGCCGAGATACGCAAGGCCCGCGACCTCACCGACAAGCCGATCGGCCTCAACATCAACCTCTTCCCCGCCGCTCGCCCCCAGCCCATCGAGGCTTGGGTCGAGATGACCATCGAGGAGAAGATTCCGGTAGTGGAGACCTCCGGCCGCAGCCCCGAAGCCATTGTGGGCACCCTGCAGCAGAACGGTGTGAAGGTCATGCACAAGGTGGCCGGTCCGCGCTACGCCCGCACTGCCGACCGCCTGGGTTGCGACGCCGTGTGCATCGTGGGCTACGAGTGCGGCGGCCACCCCGGTATGGACCAGGTCACCAGTCTCGTGCTTGTCCCGCTCACCGCCGACCAGGTCGAGATCCCCGTCGTAGCAGGCGGAGGCTTCGCCGACGGACGGGGCCTGGCCACCGCCCTGGCCCTGGGCGCGGACGCCGTGCTGATGGGCACCCGATTCATGGCCACCCAGGAGTGCCGCGGCCATCCTGCCTGGAAAGAGTACATGGTCAAGGCCTCGGAGTCGGACACCGCGTACGTCATGCGCTCCATCGGCAATCCCAGTCGCGTCGCCAAGAACCCTCTCACCGAGAAGGTGCTGGAGATGGAAGGCCGCGGTACTACCATCGAGGAGTTGCTGCCGGTCATCAGCGGGCGTCCCAACGCGGCGTTCGAGGAGGGACGGGTGGAGGACACGTTCGTCAGCGTCGGGCAGTGCGTGGGCCTTGTCCACGACGTCCCCACCGTCAAGGAGCTGATCGACCGCATGGTGGAGGAGGCTTTGGAGGCCCGCGACCGCCTGAACAAGGCGATGACCTAGGCCGGTATCACGCGGGCACCAGACGGCTCATCACCGACAGGACACATCGCCAGCTCCCCGAGGAGAGGCGGGACAGAAGGGTTCCGGCACCGTTCGAACTGAGTCTGCCCATCAGGGTCGATGCCCGCGACTGGCCAGCTTCCGTGAGGCTCACCGCCGCCACGCGCTGTTCGCGCCGACTCCGCTACCTCTTGACCAGGCGCCGGTCGCCCGAATGACCCTCCGTTGCCCCCGCGATGCCGAGGCCCGCCTTCGACTGTGACAGTGGCATCAAGTACGGTGTAGGTGGAGCCTCGTTTGCGGGGTGCGTCGGCAACCTCAGTCACGGGAATCTTCTCGTCCTCTGTGAGCGAAGATGGCAAGTGATCGTAGGTGGCTAATACTCGGGGCGTCGGTCTTTGGCCTGTTCATGGCTATCCTCGACGCCTCCATTGTCAACATAGCTATCCCCACCATTCAGAGAGAACTCGATACCGACATCGACACCGTCACCTGGGTGATGAACTCCTACAACCTGGTGTTCGCGGTGCTCCTGATCCCAGTGGGCCGCCTGGCGGACAGGCTCGGGCGCAGACGGCTGTTCGTAGCGGGCATCATCATCTTCGCCCTCTCCTCACTTGGCGCCGGATTGTCGACCCGGATCGAGATGCTGATCGGCTGGCGCGCCGTCCAGGCGGCGGGCGCCGCAGTCATGGTGCCCGTCAGCCTGGCGATCGTCACCCTGGCGTTTCCGCCCCACCAGCGTGGTTTGGCGCTGGGTGTTTGGGGCGGGATGGCGGGAGTGGCGGGAGCGGTCGGTCCCACACTGGGCGGCATTCTCACCGAGTACGTGGGCTGGGAATGGATCTTCCTGGTGAACGTTCCGGTCGCCGCCGTGGCGGTGCCGACGATTCTGGCCATCGTGCCGGAGTCCACGGATCCGGAGGCGCAGCACGGCACAGACTTCCCGGGCATTGCGACGCTGTCCGTCTCGCTGTTCTCGCTCACCCTCGCCCTTATCCGCGGTCAGGACGTCGGATGGTCCTCCGCCTTCATCGTGGGTCTGTTCGCCACGTCGGCGGTCTTTGCAGCCCTCTTCGTCCTGGCCGAGGGCATCGTCGCCCACCCAATAGTCGACCTGCGCGTATTCCGCGACAGGTCCTTCGCGGCGGCCAACGTCACGATCCTCCTATTTGGGCTCGGCTTCTTCGGCGCGCTCTTCCTGGTTGTCCAGTACCTCACTGTCGTGGAAGGCTACTCCACACTGAAGGCGGCGTTTGCGGTGACGCCCCTATCCGTGTCCATCCTGCTCACGGGTCCGATTGGGGGACGTTTGACGGACCGCGTCGGACCTCGCCCGGTGGCGACAGCGGGGATCGTTCTCTTTGGGCTTGCCCTCTTCTCCCTGTCCCGCTTGGCCGGCGACGTCCCCTACCCCCAGATCGTCTGGCGCCTCGTGATGGCCGGCGTCGGGGCTGGCCTGACCTTCGCCCCCTTGACCAGCGCCGCGATGGGCTCCGTGGCAGGTGGAAGGGCGGGCGTGGCGGCGGGAGTATTCAACACCGCCAGGCAGATCGGCTTCACCCTGGGACTCGCCGTTCTGGTGGCCGTCTACGTGGGTGCGCTGCCCTCTCGCCTCGCCGAAGCTCAGGCGGAAGCAGTCACCGTGGTCGAGCAGTCTGATCTCCCGACACCCGCCAAACAGGGGATCATCGAGGGGATGCTCGGCGCGCCGACGGCGCAGGGTGAGGAGGCGGCGCGGTCCGGCAGGGCGCAGGAGTTCGACCTGTACGCCCGTCTCAAGGACACCGCCGGCGCTGAACTGGCCGACAGCCTCCGGCCAACCCTCGACGCACTCTCCGGCGAGCTCCAATCCCTGTTCGCGGGGAAGACGGCCGGCGCCTTCGGCCGCTCGTTCCTGGTGGCCGCGATCATCCTCTGGGTAGGCATCCTGCCCGCGCTCCTGGTTCCGCACGCAGCACCCGCAGCGGGAGGCCCACCACCCGGAAGACCCCCGGCGGCCGCCGGCTAGCGCCGTCGCGCGTGGCGGGCATAGCCGCGGCGCGGGGGCAAGAACCCACGATCGGCGTTCCCTCGTGGCAAGAGATTCGCACGCCCTGGCACCGATGCACGGCTACCGGCCGCGAGGCCCAAGGTTCAGCACGTAGTCCACTTCAAACCGGCAGCCGACGCTGCCGGGCCTGAAGGTAGGCGTTTGACGCTTCCAGAGCTCGGTGCGGATAGGCGTGTGCATGAGCCTTGAGCGAGGGAAAGTCTGTCGCACTGACCAAAGTAGCCCTTGAGTGAGCTCCGCTTCATCCATGCGGGTACCACCCAGACGACAGACCAGGGTAGCAGACGGACGGAGCAGGTCCCTTATGCCCGCCCAGACTTCACGAAGAAACTCCCAATAGCTCTCCTTCTGCTCATGCCGGTCATCTCTCGATATCTTGCCGTAGGTGGGATACGGCTCATGTCCGAGGAACCATAACCGAAGCCACTGATCCTCAGCACAATCGGTTACGTTAAAGTACGGGGGGGAGGTAATCACGGCGCTTACTTGGCCCTTCACTGACTGCAGCCTCTTGGACGCGTCCCGGGCGTCCCCCAAGACGACCAGGCCCCGGAGCCTGGGGAGTTCAGCTGAAAGGCGAAGCCTGGATTCGTTTCTCAACCGATCGAAGACATCCTTCTTTTTCGGCCAGAGTTTGTGGCCTCTCCAGTAGCGTAGGGAGTAACGCGGCTTGGGGCTGATAGTCCGCGGCATCTGATTGCTCAGGTACCTACTCGAGCTATCCATCTCTCCGTGCAGCGTTCCCAGTGTCATTGCCGCAATGAACCGTTGCACCATGCTGCGGTGCCAGTCCAGGACCCGCCGAAGGAAGAGAAGTTGCTCCAGCGTGGAGTAGTGAAAGGCTCGCCCAAAGAAGGCCGGCAGATTGCCGCGCTCATCCCTGAGCCTGCCGTGGTCATACTCCTGGTAGCATTGGTCAAGTTCGTCAATCTCCTGAAGTACCCGCTTGAGCGACGGAACCTGCGCCTTTGCAGCGGAGATGCAGTAGCCCACCGGATTGATGTCAGTACCTAGTGCGCGGCGCCCCATGAGGAGGGACTGGAGCACGGTCGTCCCCCGCCCAGAGAATGGGTCGAATACGTAGTCCCCCTCGTTCGTGTGGCGAAGCACATGTCCTTCCACGAAGCTCTCTGGGAACATCGCGAAGTAAGGGCACAAGGCGTGCAATCGGTTTCTCATGTCGTCACTGTTGCCAGCCTGGACCTAGTCCACGCCAGGCCGTCACCCAGACGCTCGGTCACCGGCAACCGCGGCACCAGAGCCGAGATCCGGCACCGATCGAAGATGATCCCTGCCCTGCGGGTGTTTCGGTCCCAATAGCGCCGATCCATTCGATGTGGCATGAAGAACGCCTTTAGCAAAGGACTCACGGGCACCTCGACCATCCAGTCCGCGCAGAAGTTGAGGGGCTGAAGCTCGTCCAACTTGCTTTCCCAGTTCCAGCCCGAGGCGGAATTGCCGAAAAGGATCAGCTTGCCGGGAAGGGCGTCCGGCGCGTCACGCCACGCCACGACATCCAGACCACGGTCCTTCCCTGACAACACCGGCTGCTTTCGAAACCCTTCCCCCTCTCCAATATGACCCCGACATAGTTGGTCTATCGCGGCCACAAAGCTCTTGGGCACGGTGTCTGAAGTCCTTGGTGACGCGAATCTAATTGCCTCGCCACGAAGGTAGCTCCTCGCCGCGTCAACGCAAAGCGCTTCGAATATCCTACGGGGGTAGACACTCGCACCGTTCCTTCTAGTGACTCCGAAGTAGGAAAGGCATAGGCAGAAGACGTACGACGAGCGGGCCCTCCAGTTCCTGCGGGCTCGGAGGACCGGAATGTCGACAAGAAAGGGATATGCCGGCCCCGCAGCGAGTGCCCGTTGTTCAAGCTCGTAGAAGACGTCGACAACCACAGTCTCCAGCGCTTCGGACGCCTCGGGCTCTTCGGGAGCCTGGGGCTCGAGCAGCGATCCCTCGTCTAGCGCGCCCTCCAGATCGACGCTGCTGGCTGTGCGGCCAGGAGACGCCAGGGCCGACACTTCAAGCCAGTCGGCCAGTCGGACCAGGTCTGTTGGGGTGCGAGGAAGACGAGGCATCTACGGAGCTCTCACGGAACGCGACTCCGCGCTTTGTAGAGCCTCCATTTCCCTCTGGATGCTTGATACCAGCCGGGCGATATCGTCCACCATGTCCATCAGGTCCTTTTCGCGCCGGTAACCGGTCGTGACGGCCCCTTTCGCTTGTTGCAGCTCTTCCTTCGCCGCCGTCAACGCCTCACGAAACCGGCGGTCGTCTCCGATGCTGATTTCGTACGCCCTCTCAAGCGAGTAACGTGCCCTGAGTGCGGCAACCGCGGATGGGTTTCCTACGATCTCTCTGAGCCTGTTGAGATCCGGGTTCTGGCTTCTCACCAGCGGTTGCGTATTGGTGGAGCGTTTCCCATATAGCCAGATCATCAGCTCAGACAGCTCTCTGAGCTTGTTCTTCGGGACTGGGTTGGGCCCCGGGGCACGCTTCTTGCTCATGCCGAGGAACTGCTGAAACTCAGGCTGATCCACAGCGGTGTAGAGGTGGGAGAAGAAGAACCGGTTCCGTATCTGGTCCCGACGATCGAATCCGGCCTTCTCCTCAGCCTGCTGGAGGACCTTATAGCCACTGTAGAGTCGCAACACCGTTGAGTGCGTGTCTCCGATTCTCCGTGCGATGTCCGGCAACGGCACATCGAAGGTCTCATGCACATGAGCCACGTACTTGGCCTTGCTGAAGGCGTCCCACTGCTTCGTGCGCTTCAAATGCCGGAACCCAAGATATGCCCAGAGGCTCTCCCGATCAGGGTGAATCGACACAGGCAAGCGACCGAGCGCGTCACGAGCCTTTCGAGTGATGATCGGGAGACTCGTCGCCTTGACCTTCTCGCGCAGACCAGCATCTCGCAGCAAGAGCACCGCGGCCAGCCGTCGATTCCCCTCGACCACTACGTACTTGCGGTCCGTGCCGGAGTCGCCACCCTTGTCGGGGATCACAAGGAGGGCCTCGTCGGGATAGAATCCGTTGGCCGCTATCGACAATGCGACCTCGTCCACCGCCATTTCCGACCAGAGGATCCGTACCAGATCCTCCTGGGTCGGCTCTGCCACCAGGCTTGAGGCCAGCCGCGCATTCTCCTTGTCAAGTAGAAGGTCTTCAACTGGTAGCTCATCGTGACGGCTGGATGACGGTCGGTTCCCCACCATTGCTCTCCTCCAAGGATCAAGTCATGCAGATTGTACACCGCTTGGCGCGGCTTCTCCAGGCGGACTCGGCGTCATTGGGCACGACCGTGCACATTTGGTGAAGGCGCTCTCGTCGGGAGCGCCCGTGCTCGCCACGGCTCCCTCTCATGTGCTGATCGGATGGACCGCGCCCGGACCGCCAGGTGTGCTACCCTTGCCCTCGAACAGCTACCGGGATGGCCGTCCGTCGGCGTCCCCCGCCCTTTCCAGACCACGACCGCAGCAACAGGAGAGCTCTGTGCCCCACCCAAGCGAGGAACCGTCGCGCCGTTCCGAGGACCACTACCGCCAGCGCTGGACGTGGGATGAA
The DNA here is from genome assembly GCA_034420175.1 of Dehalococcoidia bacterium. GTDB lineage: Bacteria > Chloroflexota > Dehalococcoidia > DSTF01 > JALHUB01 > DAOULP01. The sequence continues at coordinate 25,369 of DAOULP010000076.1, forward strand.
GTGGCCACGGTCACGCACTGCATCGACTGCTACCCGGAGTCCTGTCCCTTCAAGGCCTACATCCGCGACGGCGTGATCGTCCGGGAGGAGCAGTCCGGCGTCTTCGACACTGTCGAGCCGGGCGTGCCCGACATGAACCCGGCCGGCTGCCAGAAGGGAGTGGCCTGGAGCCAGCTTCTCGACGCGCCGGAGCGCGTCCTCTACCCGCTGCGCCGAGCCGGCGAGCGCGGTGAAGGGAAGTGGCAGCGGATCTCCTGGGACGAGGCCCTGACGGAGCTAGCCGACGGCATCCTCGACGCCATCCAGGAGTCGGGCCCGGATTCGATCATCAACGAGGGTACACCGGCCCAGGGCGGGCTCATGGCTGGCACTCTCTTCGGCACGGTCGGCAGGCCGCTCGGGATCGTGTCCACCGACGTCAACGCCAACATCAACGACTTTGGCCCTGGCCTCTACCTGACGTTCGGCAAGTTCAACTCGGTGGGCAGCGCCGACGACTGGTTCCACTCTGAGCTCGTGCTGGTCACCTGCGCCAACCCGGTCTACACCTGGATGACGACCTACCACTTCATCGCCGAGGCGCGTTACAGCGGCGCGGAGGTGGTCACCATCGCGCCCGACTGCTCGCCGTCGACGGTCCACGCGGACTATTTCGTGCCCGTGCGGCCGGGCGGCGACGCCGCCCTGGCCCTGTCGATGTGCCAGGTGGTGATCTCCGAGGGCCTCTACAACCGGGACTTCGTGACCCGGCAGACGGACCTGCCCCTGCTGGTCCGCGAGGACACGCGCCGCTTCCTCCGCGCCTCCGACCTCGACGAGGACGCACGGGACGAGCAGTTCTTCTGGCTGGACTCGAAGCGCGACGTGATAGCGCCCGCGCCGCGCGGCACGCTCGACACCGGTGCCGTGGAGCCGGCCCTGGAGGGCTCGATCGAGGTGGCGCTGCGGGACGGAAACCGGGTGCGCGTCCGCCCCGTGTTCGAGCTGCTGCGGGAGCGCCTCGAAGCCTACGCGCCGGAACTGGCGACGGACATGGCGGGCGTCCATCCGGACGTCATCCGGATGCTGGCCCGCAAGGTCGCCCGCAAGCGGACGAACCTGCTCATGGGTCTGACCTCCGGGAAGTACTTCCACGGCGACCTCATCCAGCGCTCCTGGGCCCTTCTGCTGGCCCTGACCGGCAACTGGGGACGCAAGGGCACGGGAACCCACCACTGGTCCGTGGCCGGCTTCGACGGGGCCTTCCTGTTCTCGATGAAGACCAAGCCGGGAACCGAGGAGTTCCGGGGCATCGCGGCGATGCAGCGCCTTCTCGTCGATTCCGTCAAGGCCGAGGACCCCACGATGACGGACGAGATCGCGGGCATTGAGATGATGGTGCGCATGGCCGAAGGCGGCGGAAGCTGCCCCTCGGCTTTCTTCTGGTATCACCACGCGGGCTATGCCGAGCGCTGGCGCCGCTACACCGACCCAACGATGAAGCGTCCGTTCGACGAGTACGTTCGCGAGGCCACGGAACGGGGCTGGTGGAAGGCCGCATCGCGGCCGGGTCCGGACACCGAGCCGCGCGTGCTCATCGAGGTCGGCGGCAACATGCTCCGGCGGTCCCGCGGTGGAGGCGAGCTCTTGCTAAAGCACCTCTGGCCCAAGCTGAGTCTCGTCGTCTCCATCGACTGGCGGATGTCCGCCACGGGACTCTACTCGGACCTGGTGCTGCCGGCGGCGCCCTCCTACGAGAAGATCTCCTTCCAGCTCCCCATGCCCCGGCACATGGGCATCACCTTCTGCGACCGCGCCGTGCCGCCGCGAGGAGAGGCGAAGCCGGAGTGGGAGATCGCCAAGGGCCTGGCCAGCAAGATCGAGGAGCGCGCCAGAGCGCGGGGGTTCGACGACTATGTGGCTGCCGGTGGCGTCGCCGTCCAGACCCAGGGCCTGTACGACAGCCTCACAAAGGGAGGGGCCATCCTGACCGAAGACCAGGTGGCGGATGAGATGGTGCGCGACACGGCCGCAGGCGGCACCATTCCACCCGACACGACCCTGGAGACGCTCCGCGACCGGGGGTACGTCCGCTTCACAGACATGGGCGTCCTCCCCTACGGCCTGAACCAAGCCGGCGAGGTGCAGCCAGACGAGACCTTCGCTCCCTTCCGCAACCACGTCGAGAAAGGGCAGCCATATCCGACGCTGACCCGCCGAGCCCAGTTCTACATCGACCACCCATGGTTCCTGGAGGCAGGCGAGGAGCTGCCCTGCCACAAGGAGAACCCGCTTCAGGGCGGGGACTACCCGCTGGAGCTTCTCAGCGGCCACAATCGCTGGAGCAGCCATTCGATGAACCAGGTCAACCGGCTCATGCTGGCGACGCACCGCGGCCACCCGTTTGCGTTCCTCAATCCGGCCGATGCGGCCGCGCGAGGCGTCGGCGACGACGACGAAGTGCGCGTGTTCAACGATGTGGGAGAGCTCGCCATCCGGGCCAAGTTGGTGCCGGGCGTCCGACCGGGCACGGTGATCGTCTACAACGGCTGGGAGTCGTATCAGTTCCCCGGCTGGCGAGGCTCGGCCGACCTCGAGCCCGGCCTGGTGAAGTGGCTGGGATTCGCCGGCGGCTACGGCCATCTGCGCTACTGGCCCTTCCAGTGGCAGCCCGTCCCCGTTGACCGGGCGATACGCGTGCAAGTGGAGCCGACAGGCTCCGCGGGAGGCTAGAGGAGGCACCACCACTATGCAACAGTTCTCGGCCCTTCTGTTCGACGTGCGCGACAACGTCGCCCACATCACCCTCAACCGGCCGGATGCGGCCAACGCGATGAGCTCAGAGATGTCCAAGGAGCTGATGCACGCCGCCCTGCGCTGCGACGAGGACCCCGCGATCCGGGCGGTGCTCATCGCGGGCGCCGGACGCACGTTCTGCGCCGGCGGTGACCTGCGGAGTTTCGCTGCCCAGGGCGACAACCTGCCCGCTCACCTGAAGGAGATGACCACCTACCTGCACGCCGCCGTGTCGCGCCTGACCCGCATGGACGCACCGGTGATCGCGGCGGTACAGGGCGCCGCGGCCGGGGCGGGACTGAGCCTCGCCCTCGCCGCCGATATCCTTCTCGCCGCCGAGACCGCCCGCTTCACGGTGGCCTACACGCGGGTCGGCCTGGCGCCCGACGGGTCGTCGACCTACTCCCTGCCCCGGCTAATCGGCCTCAAGCGGGCGCTGGAGCTCGCCCTCACCAACCGCCTCCTGTCGGCGAAGGAGGCGCTCGATTGGGGGCTGGTCGCCCGCGTCGTGCCCGACGCCGACTTGCAGGCTGAGGCGGAGGGGCTCGCTCGTCAACTGGCAGGCGGCGCGACGAAGGCGCTGGGGGCGGCGAAGCGGCTGCTGCATAGCGGATTCACCGAGACGCTGGAGACCCAGATGGAGCTCGAGGCGCGGGCGATCTCAGACATGGCCCGCACCGCCGACTCCCGCGAGGGCATCGCGGCCTTTCTGGAGAAGCGGGAGCCCAAGTTCAGGGCGGAGTGACTGGCTGGTCACTAGGCGGGCCGCAGCACACACCTAGCTGCCCTGGCCGTGCGCCCGCGCCACCGGCAGCTCGGCATGGGCGCGGCAAGCTCAATCTGAGAGGACACCGGCAAGGTATCAGGCGGAGTGGCGTGGGCTCGCAGGGCCTCCCGCCTCCGGCGAGGCGACCGGAACGCTGACCCTGAACACCGACCCCTGTCCAGGCGTACTCTCTGCTGTGACGTCTCCCCCCTGTGCCCGCGCGAGCTGTTTGGCGATGGCCAGGCCCAGTCCTGTCCCGCCGCCCCGTGTCCTGGACGAATCCACACGGTAGAACCGCTCGAAGATGTGCGGCAGGTGTTCGGGCGGAATGCCTTCCCCCGTGTCCTCTACGTCCACCATCAGCCTGTCACCCTCCGGCTGGCGCACGCGGAGGGCAACGTGGCCGCCGCGGGGCGTGTGGCGCAGCGCGTTGTTCAGAAGATTCCCCAGGATCTGCGAGGTGCGCTGGCTGTCCAGAAGGCACGACGGGAGACCTGCCGGAGCGGCTACTTCCAGGTCGATGCCCTGCTCCCGAGCGCGGTGCCGCACGCCTGCCGCAGCCTGCCTCACCAGTTCGCCAACGTCTGAAGGCTTTCTCTCCAACCGCAGCTCACCGGCCTCAGCCAGTGAGAGATCGCGCAGATCGGTGATCAGCTTGCTCAAGAGCGTCGCCTCGTCGCGGACAACCGCGGCATGTTCCTGGTCCGGAGGGATAACGCCGTCCAGGAAACCCTGGGCCGTACCCTGGATCACGGATAGCGGCGTCCGAAGCTCGTGGGCGATGTCCGCGAGGAGACGGTGGCGCGTGTCCTTGTCACGCTCAAGGGCCTCCGCCATCCGGTTGAAGGACCCGGCGAGTTCCGCGGCTTCGGACGGGGAGCTTACATCCACTCGCTGGCTGAAGTCGCCCGCCGCGACGCGACGCGCAGCGTGGGCCAGACGCCGAAGGGGCCGCGTTATGCCGTCGACGAGCAACAGCGCGAAGACGAAGGCGACAAGCAACGCCGTGATGCCGCCCACCAGCAGCGCCAGCCTCACCCTGTCGAAGAAACGGTCGCCGAGCGACGCCGAGATGGGCAGAACGTCCTGTTGCGTCAGCACCACCAGTGTCCCAACCTGCTCGCCACTGGCATAGATGGGAATCGACTGCGTCCCCTGTGCTGTCGGTGTCGCCTCGGCGACCAGACTCCGGCCGCTCGCCATCGCCGATTCTGCCAGCACCATCACGTTCGTCCCCGTGCCAGCCTCGGTCTCGTCGCTGCCCCGCGGGCCTCCTCCGCCGGGCGCGGCCTCGATGCCGCCGGCGCCGTCAGACTTGGCAGTGGACCTCGGGATAACGCTGGGGGTCGCACTCGGGCCAGCATCAGGACCGGCCGGCCGGGGCGCGCTCGGTGTGCTGACAGGCCCGCCATGATCAGCAGGACCGCTGGGGCTGGCAGCGGGAGTTGCAGTCGAGCCGGCGTCTGGGCCGGTGTTGGCGCCGCCGGGGCCAGCGGGACCGGCCGGTGTCGGAGTGCCAACGGGCTCGCCTGATCCACCAGAGCCGCTGGGGCCAGCACCGGGAGTCACAGTCGGCCCGGCGTCAGCGCCGGTCTCAGGGGTGTCGAGGCTGGCGGGCCCGCCTGACCCGGGCGCGCTCGGTCCACCAACGGGTCCGGCGGGCGAGCCGCCTCCCCCGCCTCCGCCTCCCGGCCCGCGGCCTGGCGACGTATCAGCGACGATGCCGCCGCTGCTGTCCTGCAGTTGCAGGTGACCCGGCGCCTGCGGGAGCGTCAGAAAGACCGGCTCGACGTTTTGCCAGCTACCGTTTTCCGCGTAGTAGTCACCGAGGTTCTGTGCCAATGTCTCCAGATAGGCAGCATCGACTCTGCTCACGTAGGAATCGAACTCGCGTGTTGCCATGCGTTCCGCAGCGACCTCAGCGATGCCGACCGCGACAGCGACCACCGCGACGAACGCGAGCATCAGTCGGACGCGCATGCTACGCAACATCACTGGCCTCCAGTCGATAGCCGACGCCGTGGACGGTGCGAATGTAACGGGGCCGCCGGGGATCCGGCTCCAACTTCTGACGCAGGTTCTTGATGTGGCTGTCGATCGCCCGCTCATAGCCCTGGTAGGCATCGCCCTGGACCGTCTCCAGTAGCTGCAGGCGCGTGTACACCATACCCGGATGGCGGGCCAGCACCTCAAGAATCGCGAATTCCGTGGCAGTCAGCTCGATCCGGCGATCCCCCAACGTCACCTCGTGGCGCCCTGGGTCAACCGTCAAGTCCCCGACGGTAAGGACCTCCCGCTGCTCCGGCCGACGTGACCGGCGCAGCACCGCGCGCACACGGGCCAGCAGTTCCTTTGGATCGAAGGGCTTCACTACGTAGTCGTCAGCCCCCAGTTCCAGACCGACCACCTTGTCGGTAGGATCATCGCGCGCAGTCAGCATGATGACGGGCGCGTCGGAGATCTTCCGGAGCGCGCGCATCACATCCCAGCCCGACATCTCGGGCAGCATCAGGTCAAGGACAAGGAGCGCAGGCCTTTCTCGCTGAGCCACCTCCAACGCCTGCCGACCGTCGTAGGCCACGACAACGCGGTAGCCGTCCCGCTCTAGATAGGCACGCACGATATCGACGATCTGCTTCTCGTCGTCCACCACCAAGATCTTCTCTTTCATCGCGTGACCTCTCTCCGAGTCGCCTTCTGTCAACAAGTGTACCCCAGAGTTGTGGAGATTTCTTGGAGGACTTGTGACCGTTCCTCGTCGGTTCTGGTCCGCCGTCCCGTTCCGCCGTCTCCATGGAATCTTCAAACCGGCCACATGGCCGCTCCACAACAGCCGGCTATTCTGAAGTTGAGAGCGGAACGGGACCGCAGGGAATCATCCGAAGAGTGACCAAGGAGGAACGGACATGGTCAAGAGAATGGGACTGGCGATGGGAGTGACGGTCGCGGCCGTGGCAGTGACCGCGCTGCTAGTCGGCACGGCCCTGGCGGCCGGACCCGGGCCGCAGGCTGGGCACGGCGCCGAGATCGGCGGGCGGGACATTCCGCTGGCAGTGGCAGCGGAACTGACGGGCCTCACCGAGGAGGAACTGCTCGCGGAGCTTGAGGGCGGCGTGACGATTCCGGCCCTCCTAGAAGAGATGGGGATCGACCTGAGTGTCTTCCACCAGGCGGTCGCTGATGCGCGTCAGGCCGCCGTCGACCAGGTAGTCGACAACGGGCCACACACGGAGGGGCAAGCGCAGTCCATGCCTCAGGGAATGGAGGAGCGCCAGGCGGCCACCATGCAAGGTCCCTACGGCTCCGGCGCGGGCGATCAGGAGATGGCGAGGGATGGCACCTGCGACGGCACGGGGCCGCACGGCCCAAGCCAGGGTGCCGGATACGGCGAGCCCGGTGAGGGCACAGGCCCCGGTGAGGCTCACCGCTACGGCGCCACCTCCCAGTAGATCGCCGTCAACCACCGAAGGGAGGCGAGGAGGCTCTCGCCTCCCTTCGCGCGTTCCACATCAGTGGTCAGCGGGTCATTTCGTTACACTGGTTGAACTCCTCGAACCTCCCCCTTGACGCACGTCCGTTCTACGTCTATACTGGCGCCGTCTCCCGAACGAATGTGCGAGGAGGCCGGCTATGTCGTTGTCCAACGTTCTCGACCGCCTGCGATCCGATCCCGAGCACGGACCCAACTTCAGCGCCTGGCGCCATCTGCCACCCACGCCGCCCTCGCTGGCACCTTTCCCGCCGGCCCTCGACTCCCGCCTGGCTGAGTCGCTGGCCCGTCGCGGCATCGACCGGCTCTACAGCCACCAGGCCCAAGCCGTGGATGCGGTGCTGGCCGGACAGAACGTGGCCGTGGTGACGCCTACCGCCTCCGGCAAGACCCTCTGCTACAACCTGCCCATCCTGGACGCCATCCTCCACGACGGCGAGGCCCGCGCCCTCTACCTCTTCCCTACCAAGGCCCTGGCCCAGGACCAGCTCGACGAGCTGCACGGCTTCATCACCGACCTAGGCGCCGGCATCAAGACCTTCACCTACGACGGCGATACCCCGGCCGACGCCCGCCGCGCCGTCCGCGCCGCCGGTCACATCGTCGTCACCAACCCCGACATGCTGCACACAGGGATCCTTCCCCACCACACCAAATGGATGAAGCTGTTCGAGAACCTGTGCTTCGTGGTGATCGACGAGCTACACCAGTACCGGGGCGTCTTCGGCAGCCACGTGGCCAACGTCATCCGGCGGCTGCGACGCATCTGCCGCTTCTACGGCTCCGACCCCGTCTTCATCTGCTGCTCGGCCACCATAGCCAACCCCGGCGAGCTGGCCGAGCGCCTGCTGGGTTCGCCGGTGACGGTCGTGGACCGCAGCGGCGCGCCGCAGGGCGAGAAGGTGGTGGCACTCTACAACCCGCCCGTCGTCAACCGCGAACTGGGCATCCGGCGCAGCGCCCTCAAGTCGGTGCGAACCCTGGCCACACGCCTGCTGCGCTCCGGCGTGCAGACTATCGTCTTCGCCCCCAGCCGGCTGACGGTCGAGCTGCTGGTGCGACACATGCGAGATTCATTGCCGTCCAAGCCGGGCAGCCCGACGACGGTGGAGGGATATCGCGGTGGCTACCTCCCTCGCGAGCGGCGGGCCATCGAGGCTGGCCTGCGCGAGGGGAGGGTGCGCGGCGTGGCCGCCACCACCGCCCTCGAGCTGGGCGTCGACATCGGGGGTCTGGACGCCGCCGTCCTCCTGGGCTATCCGGGGACCCGCGCCAGCACCTGGCAGCAGATGGGCCGCGCCGGTCGGGGAAACGGCCTCTCCTTCGCCGTCCTGGTCACCACCTCGACCCCGCTCAACCAGTACCTGGCCCACCACCCGGAGTACCTGTTCGAGACGCCGCCGGAGGCGGGGCTGATCAACCCTGACAACTTGATCATCCGCGTCAGCCACCTGAAGTGCGCCGCCTTCGAGCTGCCCTTCGAGAGGAGCGAGGAGTTCGGGGCGGACACCGCCGACCTGCTGGATCTGCTCGCCGAGGAGGGCGTCCTTCACGCCGCCGACGGCCGCTACCACTGGATGACGGAGGCCTACCCCGCGGAGCAGGTGAGCCTGCGCAGCGCATCGATAGACAACTTCGTCATCGTGGAGACAGGACCGAAGCCCCGCGTGGTCGGCGAGATGGACCGTCCCTCGGCCCCCCTTCTTATCCACGACGAGGCTATCTACATGCACGGCGGCCAGCAGTACCATGTGGACCGTCTCGACTGGGACGAGAAGAAGGCCTACGTCCGGCCGGTGGATGTCGACTACTACACAGACGCCAACCTGGCCGTGGACCTGAAGGTGCTGGAGGCCAGCGCCTCTGGCGGAGAGGCCGACGGCGACGCCTGCCGTCGCTACCATGGCGACGTGGCCGTCACCTACCTTGCCACGATCTTCAAGAAGATCAAGCTGGACACCCAGGAGAACGTCGGCTGGGGCAAGATCCATATCCCCCAGGAGGACATGCATACAACGGCCTACTGGCTCACCCTCGAGGAGGCGGCCTCGGACGGGATGGAACAGGCCGAGCTTCAGGCTGGCCTCTGGGGCATCGCCCACCTGCTGGCCGGCGTCGCGCCTCTCTTCCTCATGTGCGACCCGAAGGACCTCCAGGCGGTGGCGCAGGTGCGCTCCCCATTCACCGGCGCCCCCACGGTCTTCCTGTACGAGCGACATGCCGGCGGCGTCGGCCTCGCCCAGGGGCTCTTCGCCGCCCACGGGCCTCTTGTCGAATCAGCGCTGGAGCTGGCCCGCAACTGCCCCTGCGCGAGCGGCTGTCCGTCCTGCGTCGGGCCCGGCCTCGACGAGGCGGCGTCGGACGGCAAGCGGGCCGCGATCACGCTGCTGACCAGGGTGGCGAGGCATGGATCTGCGTGAGAGGCTGCGGCTCGCCCTTCAGCCGGGGAGTGGCGCATCACCGGCCGGACCGTCCGGGCCACGACCGCCGCGGCCGTTCCTCGAGGGTCCCGCCGATCTGCCGGTCCGGCGCATCGAGTCGGGCCGGGGCGCCGTCTACCTCGCCGAGGAGTGGTGGCCCCCGGACCACTATCACGGGCGCCTGCCGATCGCAGACGCCCTCGCGCTCGACGCCGAAGCCATGGCGCGCCTGGTGCCCGACGCCGACGCTCGCGATGTCGCCGGCGCCGCCTTCATCGACGTGGAGACGACGGGGCTGTCCGGCGGCACCGGCACCTACGTCTTCCTGGTGGGCATCGGCACCTTCGAGGAGGGCGCCTTCCGGCTACGCCAGTTCTTCCTCGCCGACCTGCGCGGCGAGACAGCCATGCTGGCGGCCGTCGCGGACGCCCTGGCGGACTGCCGGGCCCTGGTGTCCTTCAATGGCCGGCAGTTCGACCTGCCTCTGCTGCAGACCCGACTTACCCTGAGCCGCCTGCCGCTCGTGGCGCGGGGCCTGCCTCACCTCGACCTTCTCTACCCGGCCCGCCGCCTCTACCGGCGGCGGCTCCCCTCCTGCCGGCTCGCCTGCTTGGAGGAATCCCTGCTCGGTGTGGAGCGCGAGGACGACGTGCCGGGGTGGGCCATCCCGGCCCTCTACTTCGACTACGTGCGGAGGGCCGAAGCAAGGCCCCTGCGGGCCGTCTTCCGCCACAACGCCCTGGACATCCTGTCGCTGGCCGCGCTGCTGGGTCACCTGGGGCGGGTCGCAGGTGGCAGGCCGCCCGCCGACCCAGACGACTGCCTGGCAATGGCCCGCTGGGACGAGTCGCAGCGACGGATGATGGACGCGACCCACCTCTACGCGGCCGCCCTTGACGGCGGCGTCGACGGAGAGGCGCGGGCGTTCGCCGTGCGACGGCTGGCCAGCCTGTATCGACGGCTGGGCAGATGGGAGGACGCCGCCCGGCTGTGGGAGGAAGCCTGCGCCGAAGGCCCGCCAGGCCGAAGACTCGAAGCTCTGATCGAGCTGGCCAAGCTGGAGGAGCACCGCCGTCGCGACTTCGCAGCGGCGGAGGCCCTGACGCGGCGGGCGCTGTCGCTGCTGGAGGTGATGGCCCTTCGAGATGGAAACGGTGGTCACCCAGCGCTCCAGCGCGAGGACCTAGAGCACCGCCTGTGGCGGCTTCGGCGCCGCCAATCGGCCAGCTCGAGCCGAGCGGAGGCCGCTGCCCGGCGCTAGAAGCGCCGGTCGACACAACCGCCGCGAAACGGTAGAGTAGCCCCCGTCTGGCAGCCCACATGGCCCAACGGGGGCACTTCTCACTATGAGCGACACAAGCACGCCAACACCCGTCTTCGATCTCGTGATGCGTGGAGGCGCCGTCTACGACGGGAGCGGCGGTGAACCGTACACCGCCGACGTCGCGGTCATCGGCGACCGAATCGCCGCCGTCGGCGCCCTTGATGACGCCCGGGCCGGAGCCGTTATTGACGCCGCCGGCCTGGCGGTGGCGCCCGGCTTCATCAACATGCTCAGCCACTCGTACCACTCTCTACTCCAAGACCCCCGCTCGTTGAGCGAGCTGACGCAGGGCGTGACGACCCAGATCTTCGGCGAAGGCCACACGATGGGGCCCCTGACGCCGGAGATGCGGGAGCGCATGCGCGACGACCAGGGCGAGCTGCCCTTTGACGTACCCTGGATGACGCTCGCCGGGTACCTGTCGCACGCGGAGACGCGAGGGGTGTCCCAGAACGTCGCCTCCTACGTGGGGGCCACCACGCTGCGCATCTACACCGTCGGGCAGGACGACCGCCCTGCCACAGCCCAGGAACTGGACGTCATGCGGGGGCTCACGGAGCAGGAGATGTCGGCGGGTGCCTTGGGGATCGGCTCGTCGCTGATCTACCCACCGGCCTTCTTCGCCTCGACCGAGGAACTCATCGAGCTGTGCAAGGTGGCCGCTCGCTACGGCGGCAAGTACATCTCCCACATCCGCAACGAGGGCGTCGAGCTGGTCCCTGCCCTCGATGAGCTGATCCGCATCAGCCGCGAAGCCGGACTACCCGCCGAGATCTACCACCTGAAGGCGGCCGGCCGCTCGAACTGGGACCAGATGGACCGCGCCATCGAGGTCGTCGAGAACGCCCGCGCCGCAGGCGAGCGCATCACGGCCGACATGTACACCTACACCGCGGGCGCGACCGGCCTCTCGAACGCCATCCCGCCGTGGTTCCATGACGGCGGCCCGCGCAAGCTGCTCGAGCGGCTGGAGGACCCCGCGATCCGGGGCCAGATCCGCGATGCGATAGAGCACTCGCTGGAGGGCTGGGAGAACCTCTATCAGGGGGCCGGCGGCGCCGAGGGCGTCCTCATCCTTGGTGTACGCAAGGAAGAGAACCGCGGCTGCCAGGGCAAGACGCTCGCTCAAATCGCCAAGATGGAGGGGAGCGACCCAATCGAGACGCTGATGAACCTGGTACGCCGCGACCGGTCGCGCGTGGACACCGCCTACTTCGAGATGTCGGGGGAGAACGTCCGCAAGCAGATCCGCCAGCCGTGGGTCTCCTTCGGCTCCGATGCCCGTTCCATGGCGGCCGAGGGTGCGTTCCTTAGGGCGTCGACGCATCCGCGCGCCTACGGCACCTTCGCGCGGCTACTGGGCCAGTACGTCCGTGAGGAGCAGGTCATCACCCTCGCCGAAGGGATCCGCCGGCTGACGCGCCTGCCCGCCGACAACCTGGAACTCGACGGTCGCGGGCGCATCCAGGAGGGTGCGTTCGCCGACATCGTGGTCTTCGACCCGGCGACCATCGCTGACCGCGCCACGTACGAGGATCCGCACCAGTACTCGGTGGGCGTGCGAGACGTCATCGTAAACGGGCAGCCCGTGCTCCGCAACGGCGGTTTCACCGGCGCGCTGTCCGGCCGTGCCCTCTACGGTCCCGGACGACGATCGTGACGGGCCCGCCGCCGCGGGCCGCTCCTCGGTGGCCGCCTCTCCTCTCCATCCGCCGAACGAAGGGGTAGTGTGATGTCCAAGATGAGCAAGAGCGACGTTGAGCGCATCCACCAAGCGGTGGCGACCGCGGTGGACGAGTATCATCTGCCTGGTATCGCCGTCGGGGTGGTGTCGGGCGATGACCTTGTCTATGAGGAGGGCTTCGGATTCGCTGATATCGAGAGTGGCCGCCCGCAGGATCCATCACGCCGACAGCGAATCGGCTCCATTACGAAGACGATGGTCGGCCTATGCATGATGGCTCTCGTGGACGAAGGGCGACTGTCGCTCGAAGACCGAGTCGCCGATCGACTCCCGGACGTCGCCTTCCAGGGTCCGTCCGAGTCCCTGACGGTCCGCCACCTCATGACGCACACTGGCGGAATCGGCGAGGCTCCGACGATGGATGACTTCACCGATCCGGGCGTCGCCCTGTGGTCAAACGAGGCGGACATCCCCGGCGTTCCCAAGGCCTACCCCAAGGGCATCACAATCGAGGCACCGCCGGGGAGCAAGTGGGCCTACGCCAATCACGGCTTCGTTCTGCTGGGGGAAATCGTCGCCCGCGCCGAAGGTGCCCCCATCGAAGAGGTGCTGAGGAGACGCGTGTTTGAGCCCCTCGGCATGTCGGACACCGATTGCCTCGACGGCCCTCATCCGACCTTGACGACCGGGTACCACCGTGCGCCCGGCCCCGATGAGCGTGAGTTGATGGAGCGCTCCGGCAGGGATGTCCCCGACGAGGACACAGTGGACGGGCACAACATCCGCGGCCGCTATCAGTACGTGAGGGGCCGCGCCGCAGGGGCCGTGCAGTCCACTATCCCTGACATGGCCCGATACGCGTCCGCTCTCCTCCGCCGCGGCAGCGGCATCGTCCGGCCCACCACCTTCGCCAAGATGGTCGCTCCCCAGTGGTGCCCTGATGAGCGACTCATGAGCATTGGGCTCACCTTCTTCCGCCAGCAACGCTTCAAGCGACGGACGTTTCACCACGGAGGTGGCGTCCTGGGCGGCTGGAACACCATGCTCACAGTACTGCCGGACGACAACCTGGCCGTCCTCGTCCACCTGAACCTCACGTTCGACGAGTTCCACCAGGTTGACGGCAGGATCCTTCAGGCGGTGCTCGACG
>DAOULP010000077.1:0-10271 GCA_034420175.1 Dehalococcoidia bacterium
CGAAGGGCCGCTAGCATGCCCCCAGAGGAGCGGCCGCCCGGCCGTGTCCTGGCCCTCGATGTCGGCGAGCGTCGCATCGGACTCGCCATCTCTGACCCCGACGGCCGAGTCGCGGTGCCCCTCGAGACCCTCGAACGCAGAAGTGAGGACGCCGACCTGCGCGCTCTGACCGGGCTTGCGGACCGCGAGGCCGTGGCGATGGTGGTGGTGGGCCTCCCCCTGTCGCTGGACGGCACGGTGGGCCAGCAGGCGGAGCGGACGCAGGCGTTCGCCCGCCGCCTCGCGGACGCCCTCTCACGGCCCGTCGAGATGTGGGACGAGCGGCTGAGCACGGTCGCCGCCGAGCGTTCCCTGCTGCCGGGTGGCTCTGCGAATCGCAAAGAACGGCGCCGCCCGCGTGTCGGCGAGCGACGGCGGCCGGCGCGAGGCCGGAAGGGGGCTGAGGACGCCCTGGCCGCCGCCCTCATCCTCCAGGGCTACCTGGACAGCCGGAAGCGACCCCCGTCCGGCGGGGGGCGGCTCTGATGGACCGCAGGCGTCTGTTTCCCCTGACGATCACGGCCGCGGCGCTGGCTGCGGTGGGCCTCGCGGCCTGGGTGATCTCCGGCTCGCCGGGCTCGATCGTCCAGGGCGATCCGGCGGTGTCCACACTCGCCACGCCCTCGGGCGCCGATTTCGTGACCGTCGAAGTGGCTCCCGGGGAGGGCGCCGGCGACGTCGCAGATCAACTGGCGGACGCAGGCGTCATCGAAAGCGCCCCGCTCTTCCGCATCCTGGCGAACCTCATGGGCGTTGAGGACGAGATTATGGCCGGCGAGTACGAGTTCGACCGGGGGATGCCCACCCTCCAAGTCATCGGTCGCCTGCGGCGGGGCATCACGTTGCCGCTGGCGGTGACGGTGCCCGAGGGCCTGCGCTCCGAGGAGGTGGCGCTGGTGATGGAGGCGGCGGGCATAGTCTCGGCGGAGGATTTCGAGCGTGCCCTGACCTCTGGGGAGTATGGCTTCGACTTCGTGGCCGGGCTGCCGCCGAGCGCGAGCCTGGAGGGCTACCTCTTCCCGGCCACCTACGGCTTCTCCCGCGAGGTGACGGCGGAAGAGGTCGTGCGCCGCATGCTCACGGCCTTCGACGACCGGGTGACGGCGGAGCTGCGCCAGGGGGCGCAGGCGGCGGGCCTCAGCCTCCGTGATGTGGTGACCCTCGCCTCAATCGTCGAACGGGAGGCCGTGCTCCCCGAGGAGCGGCCGCTGATCGCGGGCGTCTTTCTCAATCGGCTGCGCCTGGACATGCGCCTGGACGCCGACCCCACCGTCCAGTACGCCCTCGCCAACGACTCGGAGAGCGTCGACCGCTTCGGGTTCTGGAAGCGGGGCCTAACCTTGGAAGACCTGCAGGTGGACTCCCCCTATAATACCTATGTGAACCTTGGGCTACCGCCGGGTCCCATCGCCGATCCCGGTCTGGCCTCGCTGGAGGCGGTGGTACGTCCGGAGCAGAGCGACTACCTGTACTTCGTGGCACGGGACGACGGGAGCCATGTCTTCGCCGAGACGTTTGAGGAGCACCTTCGCAACGTCGAGGAGCAGCAGCGCTGAGGTAGTGGGATGAAGCGCGTCGGGCTCATCGGGCAGGGGCTCAAGCACTCGCTGTCGGCGGCCATGCAGCAGGCGGCCCTGGACCACCAGGGAATCGATGCGCGTTACGACCTCTGGGACACCCAGGCCGAGGAGGTTGAGGAACGGGTCACGTCGCTGCGCGAGCCGCGCTGTCTGGGGGCGAACGTGACGGTTCCCCACAAGCAGGCCGTGATGCCCTTCCTCGATGAGATGGACGCCGTATCGAGACGGGCCGGGGCTGTGAACACGATCGTCTCGCGAGAGGGGCGGCTGAGCGGCTACAACACGGACGTCGTCGGGTTCGCGCAGGCCCTGGCGGAGGCGGGCTTCGACGTTCGGGGCGTCCGCGCCATGCTTCTCGGCGCCGGCGGTGGCGCGCGAGCGGTGGCGCTGGCCCTGGTCGAGGGCGGAGCGAGCCTGATCTCGATGGCCGACGCCGTGCCCGAGAGGGCGGGGGGCCTGACGAAGGACCTGTGGCCGGTGGTCTCGGACGAGACGACCGTCACCTGCATGTACTGGGACGACGCCCCCTTCCGGCAGGCCGTCCGCGACTGTGACCTTCTGGTAAACTGTACGCCCGTGGGCATGCGCTTCGGGCCCGCCGAGGGAGAGTCGCCCGTGCCGGTGGACCTGATGTCGCCGGGCTGCCTCGCTTTCGACCTGGTCTACAACCCGGAGGAGACGCCCTTCCTGCGGGTGGCCCGATCGCGCGGGGCGCGCATCGTGGGTGGGCTGGCCATGCTTGTGCATCAAGGGGCGGCCTCCTTCCGCCTCTGGACAGGCCGACAGGCACCGGTAGAGGTCATGTTCGAGGCCGCCCGCAAGGCCCTCAAGGTCTAGGGGGATGGGCATGCTCCGTTTTCTGACGGCGGGCGAGTCCCACGGCAAAGGCCTCTCGGTGATCGTCGAGGGCATGCCGGCCGGACTGCCGCTGACTGAGAATCACATCGCCGCCGACCTGCGCCGACGCCAGGGCGGCCACGGTCGCGGCGGGCGCCAGCAGATCGAGCAGGATCACGCCCAGATCATCTCAGGCGTGCGTCACGGCCTCACGCTCGGCAGCCCTATCGCTTTCAGCCTGGAGAACCGCGACTGGGTCAACTGGCAGGAGACAATGGCGGTGGGGCCGGTGCCCGGCCCCGTCGAGAAGGTCACCCGCCTCCGCCCCGGTCACGCCGACGTGCCCGGTGTCATGAAGTACTTCCAGGACGACGTGCGGCCCGTGCTCGAGCGGGCCAGCGCCCGGGAGACGGCGGCTCGAGTGGTCGTGGGCGCCGTGTGCCGCCGGCTGCTGGAGGAGTTCGGGGTGGCCGTGCACAGCCACAGCGTCCGCATCGGCGCCGTGGAGGCGCACGTGGAGGGCGAGCCCGACTGGAAGGCCGTCGAGGCGTCGTCGGGGCGCTGCGCCGACAAGGCGGCGGAGACGTCCATGATCGAGGCCATCGACGCCGCCCGAGACGACGGCGACAGTCTGGGCGGCGTGGTGGAGGTGTGGGCTACCGGGGTGCCCATCGGGCTGGGGAGCCACGTCCACTGGGACCGCAAGCTCGAAGGGCTGCTGGCACAGGCGCTGATGAGCATCCACGCGGTGAAGGGCGTGGAGATCGGTGGTGGTTTCGGTTTGGCTGCCCAGCGCGGGTCTCAGGTGCACGACGTGATCCTGCCCGCTGCCGAGTGGGGCGACCGCCCCTGGCGCCGGGCCAGCAATCGCGCCGGGGGCATAGAGGGCGGGATGACCAACGGCGAGCCTGTGGTGGCGCGCGCCGCGCTCAAGCCCATCTCGACGATTCGGAAGGCGTTGCCGTCCGCGGACCTGGCCAGCGGCGAGTCGGTCGAGGCGCACTTCGAGCGCGCGGACGTCTGCGTTGTGCCGGCGGCCGGCGTCATCGCCGAGGCGATGGTCTGCATCGTTCTGGCGAGGGCGCTGCTCGAGAAGTTCGGCGGTGACCACCTGGAGGAGACCCGCCGCAACTACCGCGCCTACACGAAGACGATGGGGCCTCGCCGCGGATCACCGGTCCCTCCTGTCGACGACCGCGCGACCGAGCGGTGATGGCAGCCGTCGGGGCGAGCGGGCGGCGCATCAGGGCCTTAGGGCTGCTGTTGCCGGCGCTGGCGGTGGCGCTCCTGGTGGCCGCATGCGGCGATGGGGAGCCCGCCGATACGACTCCGGTTGCCTCTGCTGGCGAGGGCAAGATCGCATTCGCCTCCGACCGTGATGACAACGCCGATATCTACGTGACGAACGCCGACGGGTCCGGACTCGTCGCCCTGACCGACGACCCGGCCTTTGACTTCGCGCCCACCTGGTCACCAGACGGCGGGCGCATTGCCTTCGTCTCCAGGCGGGACGACAACCTGGAGATCTACGTGATGAACGCCGACGGCTCCGGGGTCACCCGGCTCACCGACGACGCGGCGAGGGACCTGAA
The DNA here is from genome assembly GCA_034420175.1 of Dehalococcoidia bacterium. Lineage (GTDB taxonomy): Bacteria > Chloroflexota > Dehalococcoidia > DSTF01 > JALHUB01 > DAOULP01. Next base: position 4,049 of record DAOULP010000077.1, read on the forward strand.
GCCCGTGTGGTCACCCGATGGCTCGCGCATCGCCTTCGTCTCCGACCGCGACGGTGACAACGAGATCTACCTGATGAATGCTGACGGCGCGGGTCTGACCCGCCTCACGAATACGCCGGCGTCTGACGGCGCCCCAACGTGGTCGCCGGACGGCGAGCGTATGGTCTTCATCTCCGATCGCGACGGCGACTATGCCATCTACGTGATGAACGCCGATGGGTCCGGAGTTGCGCGCCTCACCGGCGGCACGGCCAATGACTACGGCCCGGCCTGGTCGCTGGCTTCCGACGGGTAGGAGCGAGGACATGGCGTCTCGGCGCCCGCGGCGCATATTCCTTACCGGCTTCTCGGGGTCCGGCAAGTCGGCGGTGGCGGCGCTGGTGGCCAGCACCCTCGGCTGGCGCCCCCTAGACACGGACGACATCATCGAGGAGCGGGCCGGCCGCTCCATTCCCGATATCTTCGCCCGAGACGGGGAAGCGCGCTTCCGGGAGATGGAGGCGACGGCCCTGCGGGAGGCCGCCGGCCAAACCGACGTGGTCGTCGCCACCGGCGGCGGCATCGTCCAGTCGGCGGACAACCGGCGTCTGATGGCGGACGGCGGATTCGTGGTCTGCCTTGAGGGGCGGCCGGAGGTGCTGTGGCAGCGGCTGCGCGACGCCGGCGGGTCGGCTACGGAGCGCCCGCTGCTGGTCGGCCCCGATCCCCTGGGGCGCGTCCAGGCGCTGAAGGCGCAGCGTCAGCCGTTCTACGCTCTGGCCGACTACACGGTCCACACCGACTGCCTGGGCCTCCCCGGCGTGGCCGAGGATGTGGTGCGGGCCTGGCGTCGACTCTCGGCGCGAGTGGCTGGTGATGCCGACCGGCTGTCGGAGGCGGCGGCCGAAGGCGCGGGTGATGGTGCAGCCGTCTGGGTGAACGCTGAGTCCGCGCGCTACCCCGTGTACGTCGAATGGGGCGCGCTGACCCGGCTTGGTGAGCTTCTGCGCGGAGCTGGCCTCTCGGGGGCTGCCCACGTCGTCAGCGATGACAACGTGTGGCGCTACTACGGCGAGGCTGTCCTCGACTCGCTGCGGCGGGCCGGCTTTGAGGCCGATAGCTCCGTGATGCCTCCGGGCGAGGGCAGCAAGAGCCTGGCCACCGCCTCTCGTCTCTACGAGTGGCTGGCCTTCCGTCGGGCCGAGCGGGGACAGGCCATCGTCGCCCTAGGCGGCGGCATGGTGGGCGACCTGGTTGGCTTTGCTGCGGCCACCTACCTGCGGGGCATGCCGCTGGTGCACGTGCCGACCAGCCTGCTGGCAATGGTTGACGCCGCCGTGGGGGGCAAGGTGGCTGTGAATCTCAGCGAGGCCAAGAACCTTGTCGGAGCCTTCTACCAGCCTCGGCTGGTCGTGGCGGACGTTTCTACTCTCACGACGCTGCTACCTCGCGAGCTCACGTCCGGTTGGGCGGAAGTGGTGAAACACGCCCTCATTCTGGACGCGGATCTTCTCTCGACTCTGGAGGCTCGGGCCACCGATCTCCGTCGACTGGAGCCAGGGGTGACAGCGGCCGTCGTCCGCCGCAACGTCGAACTCAAGGCGCAGGTGGTGGCCGAGGACGAGCGGGAGACGACGGGGAGGCGCGCGATTCTCAACTACGGCCACACGGTCGCTCATGGGCTGGAGGCGGCCAGTGAGTACGAGGCCCTCCTCCACGGCGAGGCCGTCGCGGTGGGAATGGCGGCCGCTGGCTACATCGGGCAGCGCCTGCGAGTCACTCCGTCGGCCGTGGTCAAGCGTCAGGCCGCCGTCCTGTCCTTCTTCGGTCTCCCCCAGCAGGCGCCTGACATCGACCCCCGGCGGGCCCTGGCGGCCATGGCCCTCGACAAGAAGGTGAGGCACGGGGCCGTGCGCTGGGTGCTGCTGGAGGACGTGGGGCACACCGTCCTGCGGGATGACGTGCCGGCCACCCTGGTCGGGCAGGCGGTTCGCTGGGCATGCGGTCGTGTTGGCAAGCGAGGCGAGCGTCGTGGGTGAGTCGCGTCCCACCGACGCTGGCGCAGGAGCGACTCGGCGACTCCAGGCCCTCGTGCGTGGTCGGGTGCAGGCAGTCGGCTTTCGCCAGTACGTCTGGTCGCGGGCCGTCCGGCTGGGTGTGACGGGATGGGTGCGCAACTGCGACGACGGCCGCAGCGTAGAGGTGGAGGCCGAGGGGTCGGTCGAGGCTCTGGATGGGCTCCTACGACTCCTGCACGAGGGACCATTCGGAGCCCGGGTGGATCACGTGGAGGCTTCTTGGTCGGACGAGACGTCGGGCTACACGGCGTTTGAGGTGCGGTTCTAGCTGCCCTTCCGCCGGGCTGGCTTCTCGCGCTGGAGCCGCACGATCACCCTTAGGCTCCGTGGCTGGTTGACCCCTTTTAGGTTCTGCAGCAAGCCGGTGACGGTGTTGGCGACCATCTTGCGCACGAAGAGCGCGATGGGCAGGCGGACGCCGTCCACGTAGACCGAGGCGTCCTCCTCCAAGATGGTGGCCAGGACCTTAGCCTCGACGAGGTCGGCCAGGCCGCTGGCGTCCTCCAGCGCGAACCGGGGTACGTCGATATCGAAGGGCGTGTCGCTGGCCAGGGCGAGGAGTTCGTCCTTGCGGCAGATGAGAGCTCCCGTCGCCGATTGGTGCACCTCGATCTTGGGGTAGCCGCTCTCCCGGAAGCCCTCGGCGAGGACCAGATCGTACTCCTCCCCGACGAGCCAGATGAGCTCGTCCAACGACACCTCCTCGTCCGTACGTTGGACGGAGGTGACAGCATCCGGTGAGCTCACCACGATCATCTGGCTGCCCGCGGCTGCGTAGCGATCGGCATCCCTGGTCAGGGCGCTGAGGGTCGGCCCTTCGGCGCTGCGGGCAACCGTAGCCACTTTGTACCCGCGAGCCTTCATCTGCCGGGCTAGACCCTCGATGACGCGGGTCTTGCCGGCGCTGTCCGGGCCCACAACGCAGACGACAGGAGGCACGGGTCCCCTCCTCGCTAGCCCTCGCCCTGGGTCCAGTCCAGCATGATGACATCGACCTCCTCGCCGGGCTCCAGCGAAGGCACGTCCTCGGGGACCACGGCCAGGGCGTTGGCCAGCGACATGGAGGTGAGGATGCCGGAGCCCTGCGGGCCTGTGAGGGACGCGTAGTAACGGCCATCGCGCTGGCTGACGATGGCGCGGGCGTACACGCGGCGCCCGTCCGTGTTGACGATACGGTCCTCCGCGATGGCACGCACCATGGGGCGCTGCCAGCGGGTCTTGCCCATCATCTTGAAGACGGCCGGCCGCCCGAAGAGCTCAAACGTCAGCATTGAGCTTACGGGGTTCCCGGGCAGCCCGATGTGGGGGACCCGGCGGTCGCCGCTGGTGAACGCCCCGAAGGCGAGGGGCTTGCCCGGCTTCATCCGCACCGTCCAGAAGTCCACCTCCCCTTCGCGGGCCAGCACGTCCTTCACCACGTCGTAGTCGCCCCGAGAGACGCCGGCGGAGGTGATGAGCAGGTCGGCGTCCAGCCCTTCGTGGATCCTGGCGGTCAGGTCCTCCACCGTGTCCCGCGCGATGCCTATGACGCGGGGTATACCACCGTTCTGGAGGATCAGCGCGGCAAGGCTGTAGGTGTTGCTGTCGTAGATGCTGCCCGGTCGCAGGGGTTGGCCCACTTCCGTCAGCTCGTCGCCGGTGGAGAGCACGGCGACCACAGGTCGGCGGGTCACGCGCACCGTGGCGCGCCCCAGGGAGGCCAAGATGCCTACCTGTGCCGGTCGGAGGGTCGTGCCGCGGGCCATGACCAGGCTGTCGCGGGCCACATCCTCCCCAGCCTCTCGGACGTTCGCCCCCGGCCTGACGGCCTTGCAGATGAGCACCGAGTCAACGGCCTTGCTGAAGTGGCCGAAGGCGTGGGATCCTGACTCGTTCGTGTCCTCGAACCGCACGACGGCGTCGGCACCGGGGGGGAGCGGCGCCCCAGTCATGATGCGCACAGCGGTGCCCGGCGCGACCTCGCCTTCGTGCACGTACCCGGCCGCGAGTTCGCCGACGACCCGAAGCTGGGTGGGGTTCTCCGGTGTGGCGTCCACGACATCGGCGGCCCGGACGGCGTAGCCGTCCATCGCGGTGTTGTCCAGGGGTGGGATGTCGATGTGCGACGTCACGTCCTCGGCCAGCACCTGGCCCAGGGCGTCCAAGGTGGGCTTCTCCTCCGGCTCAAGGACGCTGACGTAGCTCAGGATACGCTCCAGCGCTTCTTCGACGCTGATCATGGCAGGGGCACCTCGGCTCTAGCTTGGTTGGCTCTCTCATGATACAACGAAAGGCGGTGTCTTGCGGCGGTAGCGGCTCGATGCCGAAAACGTAGAGGTGCTAGGAGGAGCGGATCATGGGACAGCTTCGGCGCTGGCAGCGTGTGGTGGCAGAACGGATATCGCGGCGAACGCTTCTGAAATCGGCGGCGGCGGGCGCCCTCGGCCTGGCGGTGGCCTGCGGGGGCGATGAGGACGCTGCCGGTCCCGAGCAGACATCCGGTCCAGCGCAGACGGTAGGGCCGACACCGCCGGCCACACGCGTCCCAAGGTCCGATGGAGCCATCGCCGGCAATGCCATCATCGTTGTCTTGGACACCCTTCGCGCCGACCACGTGGGCGCCTACGGCAACGGCTGGATCCAGACGCCGGCCATGGACGCCCTGGCGAGGGAGAGCGTCGTCTTCACGCGTGCCTTCCCGGAGTGCCTTCCGACCATCCCCATGCGCCGGACCCTGCACACTGGCCTGCGCGCCTGGCCCTTCCGCGAGTGGATCCCGGACAAGGGTGCCGATATCCCTCTCCGTGGGTGGCAGCGAATCCCTGAGGAGCAGGTGACGCTTGCCGAGACTCTCGTTCCGCAGGGCTACCACACCGGCTTCATCACCGACACCTATCATCAGTTCAAGCCCTCCCAGAACTTCCACCGCGGCTTCAAGAATTTCTCCTGGGTGCGCGGCCACGAGTCGGACCTGTGGCGCTCGACCCTGACCGTCGATCCCAAAGACATTGAAGCGCTTATCTCGCCAGGTCTCACCGAGTCCGAGGCCTACTACCAGGAGGCGCTTCTCACCCAGCACATGGCAAACCAAGGCAACCGCGAGAAGGAGGAGGACTACCAGGCGCCCCGGGTCTTTGGGGAGGCGATGCAGTGGCTTGATGACAACCAGAGAGCCGAAAGGTTCCTCCTGGTTGTCGACTCATTCGACCCGCATGAGCCCTGGGATCCCCCCCAGGACTACCTGGATCTGTACGCCGATCCCAACTACGATGGACCACCCGTGGTCCACGCCCGGTACGGTTCCAGCGACAACCTGACGGAAGCCCAACTCCAGCACATGCGGGATCGCTACGCTGCCGAAGTGACGATGGTCGACCGGTGGCTTGGCCATTTCCTGGACCGGGCACGCGATCTGGGAATGCTGGAGGACACGATCGTCGTTCTCACCTCCGACCATGGACACCAGCTAGGTGAGCACGGCATCACGGGCAAGGTGCACAGGGGCATGTGGTATGAACTGGTGGATGTGCCTCTCATCGTTCGCTGGCCGGATGGCTTCGGCGCTGATACGACAGTGGAGAGCTTTACTCAGCACCACGACATCGCACCGACGGTTCTGGCTGCGCTCGGAGTCGATCAGCGGGCACCCATGCATGGCGTGGACCTGCGTCTGCTCGCCGACGACCTCATCCCGCCACGCGAGCACGTGTCGTGCGGCGTGCACGACTACTCGTGGTGTCGTGACGGACGGTACGTGTACATCACCCGCAACGATGGGCTAGATGTCCAGCTTTTCGACATGGAGGCCGATCCACTCCAGGAGCACGACCTGGCGGCCGACGAACTGGGGGCGTTGGAGGCGATGCACGCCAAGCTGCTGGCCGACGCCGGCGGGCCCCTGCCGGTGTGAGGCGCACCCACGCCCAGCAGCGATGAGAGGGGCCCTCCCCGCCCGGGATGGCCCCCTTTCTATTCGTTGAACCTCGGTGCTTCGGCCTAGCCTAGCTTCACACAGAGGCAGGTGGTGGTGCGCTGGACGCCCTCGACGCGCTGGATGCCATCGGTGATGGCGTTGCCCAGCTTGTCAAGGTCGTCAGCCTCCAGTTGGACGATGACGTCGAAGGGCCCGGTGACGGTGTCAACGGAAACCACCTCGGCGTCCTTGTGACTGAGTCCCTTCACGATCT